>DXIN01000021.1 GCA_019112865.1 Candidatus Helicobacter avicola | reverse complement strand
GAGATTTCTGCCTGTCTCGTGGGCTCGGAGATGTGTATAAGAGACAGCCCCCCGAGAGCTAAAATGAGCATAAGCACAACACCCGCTCCCACGCTTACCCTACCACTTGCGATAGGGCGGTGCTGCTTTGTGGGGTGCGCTCTGTCATAATGTCTATCAACAATATCATTCAGGCAATACACACTGCTACACACAAGACTAAAGCCCAAAAACACGCTTATTGCCACGCGATAATCAATCTCCCACATACCATAAATATTAAAAGCAAAAAACAATGGCACAAAAATAAAGAGGTTTTTAATCCATTGGTAAGGACGTGCAATGCGTATTAAATCTCGTAACATAAACATCTCTCTCGTGGGGTTTGTGGGCGAAGTATAGCTTAGAATCTCTAAGGCTTTGCTGAAAGTCAATCACACAAGCGATTGCACTAAATGATAGAATCTAAAGCAACCAACGACATTATAGAATCTAAACAATCTCAAGGACTAGATTCAGGCAGTGTATGCTCGCGTAAGCGCAGATGAGGCTGGATTCACTCCAACTAAGCGAGAAACAAGTTTGCTCAAACTTGCATTGAAGTTATACAATCAATGTGAGAATCTCCTCAAGCGCATTCGCACGAAATTCTACGCTCGCAGGCAGCAGGCTCTCAAAATCCAAAAGTGTGTGCGCAAGCTCGCCAGATTCTATAAGTTTCGCATTTTGCACGCACGCAAAGAGCGCTTGTTGGTTAAAAATATGCTTGCCGCTAATAAGCCTTGTGCCAAAAAATGCCGGTTCCAGCGGATTGTGCCCGCCGACTTTGGGCACAAGCGAGCCACCAAGCACCACAACATCGCTGATGGCATAGAGATTGACAAGCTCCCCTAGCCTATCCACCACGATAATCTCGCCCCTAAGCTCACCACCAATCTCACTCAATCGAACAAACCCAAGCCCCATTTTGCCAAGCATCTCACACACGTTCTCAAATCGCTCTGGGTGGCGCGGAGCTAGAATAAGCTGGGCATACGGATAGCGTCCCTTAAACTCCATAAAACTCCGCACCACCAGCTCCTCCTCTCCCCTATGTGTGCTAGCTCCAAGCACGATGAGTGGCGCACTCTTGTGATACACTCTGCTCACCTTTGGAGGATTGAGCATTTTGAGATTCCCAAATACACTGACATCACGCGCTCCAAGAGCCCCAAGACGTTTTTTGTCCTTGCGACTTTGGGCAAGCACCATATCAATATTTTTGAAAATCCCCTTGTAAAATCCCCTAAATCGTTCATAGCTTTTTTGGGATTTGTCCGAGATTCTGGCATTGAGTAAGAAAGTCTTTGCGCGCTTGGATTTGGCGATGAAAAACAGCATCTTCCACAGCTCTGCCTCCATAACCACAAGACTTTTTAGACGATCAAGCTTCCCGCGCCACAGAGGCAAAAAAATCTCAAAAGGCAAAAACTTCACACACACTTGTGCTGGGAATCTAGCCCTAAAAAGTTTATGTGCCTCCGCATAGCCTGTATGGGTAATCGTGGTAATAAGCACAAGCGGGGGCTTTGGGGTATCAAGCAATGCCGTGATAATAGGCTCTAGCGATTTAACCTCCCCAAAAGAACACGCATGAAACCAATACTGCGGCTTAAATGGTAGCTTAAAATGCACACCAAAAAATCGCTGCGGGATAGAATCTTTGTGCTTTTTGCGCAATACACTCGCCACCAAAAAGGGCAAAGCCACGATATACACGACAATACAAAGCACCATATACACATAGGGAAAATGTAAATAATAGTTTTTCACTTATCCTCCCTTTAGTTGCCCTCTATTTGCCTAAAAGCACTCTTTCTGCCACCAAAAAGCACGCTAATTGCATCATTTTCACACGCAACACTTTGGGGTATCTCCCACATCTTTGGCGTTAGCCTCACAACCTTGCGCCTATCGCACAACACAGAATCTAGCGCGTAGTTTTTGCGTGCATTATCACTCACAAATCTCTGGAGATTTTCTAGCTTGTCATAATGAGCGAACACGCTCGCTAGCACGCTAAGCGCAACAGGTGCAGAAAATATCCCACCCGGGGCGTGCGCGGAATATTTTTTACTCTGCAGATGTGGTGCAGAATCTGACCCAAAACTCACCTTTGGGTGCGCGCTCAATGCACACAACAAAAGTGCATCTCTATCGCTTGGCGTCTTTAGCATAGGTTTGCAAAACAAATCCGGCTGCATAAGACCACCCAGCACATCATCAAGGCTCAAAAGTATATGGTGCAAAGTTAGTGTGGCATAGAGATTTTCATGCTTCTCTAGGCTCTCAAGCGAACGTCTATCACTCATATGCTCGATGATAATTTTCAAGCGCGGGAAACTACGCGCCAAAAACTCATACACTTCCAAAAACTCAAACTCTCTATCCATACAATAGCCATTGCTCTCACCATGAATGGAGAGTATAAAGCCCAAATCCTGTGCTAAGGAGAGAATCTCAAGGATTTTCTCACTCACGACCTCACGCACACCATTTTCACTGCCTGTGGTTGCACCCTTTGGGTAAAGTTTGAGGATTCTAATCCCATGCACACTCGCCTCTTTAAGCTCCTCTAAGCTTAGATTCTCATGCAGATACAAAGTCATAAAGGGCGTGAAATCCTCACTTAGCCGCATTATCTCATCACGATAATCTACAGCCAAAGCGGTGGTAGTGATGGGGGGATTGAGGTTTGGCATCACCACGCCAAGCGCAAAGCTCCGTGCGCTAAATGGCAACACAGATTCTAGCATCGCACCTTGTCGCAAATGCAGGTGCATATCAAGCGGATTGAGTAGCTCTATATCCGCAAACTCCCGAGACTTCGTAAAATCATCAAAAAATCGCTCAAAAAACGCGCTCATCGCCACTACTCCACTTATCTACTCACTGGCACTGCGCAAGGAGCTCAAGCATTTTTTGTTTATAGAGCATGGCATACTCTTGTGAATGCGCTTCAAAACGACTGACTAACACAGGTGTGGTGTTGCTCGCACGCAAAAGCCCCCAACCATGCTCAAACACCACACGCAAACCATCAATATCAATCACATCAATAATCTTTGGAAAATCACTTGGTGGATTTGCTAAACGCTCCTTTAATGCCGCGATAAGAGGGAATTTGCGCTCCTCTGTGGTGGGGATTTTCTCCTCTGGGGTGGAAAACATCTTGGGCAGGGCAGCGATTTGGGATTCTATCTCTTGAGGTGTGGCTTTTGTAAATAATTCTAACGCCCTAAATGCCGAGTAAATCGCATCATCATAACCAAAGTAACGTTCTTTAAAAAATATATGTCCGCTCATTTCTGCAGCAAGGTCGGCGTTTAGCTCCTTGAGCTTGACTTTGAGATTAGAATGCCCAGTCTTATACATCACTGCCTTGCCAATTTTATTAATCTCATCATACATTATGCTTGAGCATTTTACCTCGCCAATGACGATGGGCTTAAGCCCGCGGCTTGCCATCTCACGTGCAAAGAGTATGGCTAACTCATCGCCCTTGTAGCTGTAATTTGTGCTCAAAAGTGCCAACCTATCTGCATCGCCATCAAAGGCAATGCCTATGGGGATTTGCTGCTGTGCCATAGTGGTTTTGAGGTCGTGAAGATTCTCTTCTTCGCTTGGATCTGGGTGGTGATTGGGGAAAGTCCCATCTGGTTCAAAATACAATGCCTCATACTTGATATGAAGATTCTCTAGCACTTGTTTAATCGCCACGCCTGCCACGCCATTGCCACAATCTATGGCAACCTTATAAGGAAAGTGTGCGAGATGTGCGAACTGCTCACTCAAAAATGTGATATAAGAATCTAATGCGGGAAGCTTGTGAGATTTACCACCAGAGGGGATAAATGGGTGTGAATCTAGCTGTGCGATAAGCTCCTGCCCAAGCTCTTTTATCGCCTCGCCATAAAATGGGGCATTTTGCAAAGTAATCTTGAAACCATTGTATTGTGGAGGATTGTGTGAGCCTGTAATCATCACAGAGTTTTTGCACCTCACACCATTTATCACATTATAAGTCGCAAAATACGCTACGGGAGTAGGGATAAGTCCTAACTCATACACTTCTATCTTAGCATTCTCAAAGCCGCTTTTTAGCCACTCAAAAAGTATCGGAGAATGTGTGCGCGCATCTATGCCGATACTCACACTGCTCTCCCCAAGCCTTTGGAGTCTCTCTCCTAAAAGCCTGCCGATGTTAAACACCACATCTTGCGTGAGGTCTTGCTCAAAAATCCCGCGTATATCGTATTCTCTAAAGATTTTTTCTATTTCCTTTGCACTCATAATCTACTCCTTTGTCTTGTAAAATTTTGCTAAAAATTTTACAAAAACTTTAGCAGAAATTCGATACAATTTGTGAAGTTTTGGTGTTTAATTTTTATAAATCTCTTAAATTTTTGAAGTTTGGTGCGAGGATAGATGATGTATTTTAATCCTATGTTGCGAGATATCGCTTCATACGAAGCTGGAAAACCCATAGAATTAGTAGTGCGTGAGTATGGCATAAAACGCGAGGATATTGTCAAACTTGCAAGCAATGAAAATCCCTATGGCACTTCTCCAAAAGTCCTACAATCCATACATCTTGAGGATATGAGCCTCTATCCCGATGACTCATATTATGAACTCAAAGATGGCTTAGCAGCACATTATGGCGTAGATTCTCAAAACATCATCATCGGCTCTGGAAGCGACCAAATCATAGAGTTTTGTATCCACGCATTGCACAAAGAAGGGTTTAAGATTCTGCACGCTGGTATCACTTTTGCGATGTATGGAATCTATGCTAAACTCTATGGTGCCAAGGTATTAAAAACCCCTGATGATGCACATAATCTCGCGCAGTTTTTAGAATCTTACCAAACCCACAAGCCTGATATTATCTTTTTGTGCGTGCCTAATAACCCACTAGGAGAATGCCTAGAATCTAAGCAAATAGAGGACTTTCTCGCACACATTAGCCCAGATACACTTGTGGTGATAGATGGGGCATATCAAGAATACGCTGCTTACAAAGACAGCGCTAGAGGCATTGCTCCTGCATATTTTATCGACAAATACCCCAATGTCATTTATCTAGGCACTTTTTCAAAGGTCTATGGGTTAGGTGGTATGCGTGTGGGCTATGGTATAGCGCAAAAGGACATCATTACTACTTTGCACAAGGTTCGCGCACCCTTTAATATCACAACCCTAAGCCTACAAGCGGCTATTAGCGCACTCAAAGATCAAGAGTTTATCCGCTCTTGTATCCAAAAAAACTTCGAGCAAATGACGCGTTATGAGGAGTTTGCCACGACAAATGGGATTGGCTTTATCCCTTCATACACGAATTTTATCACCTACCACAGCGAGCAGATTCAAAGCACTAAGCTTTGTCAATGGCTTCTGGAGCGCGGTGTAATCGTGCGTGATTTAGCGAGCTACTCTCTGAATGCCTTTAGGATAACTATCGGCACGCAGGAGCAAAATACACGCGTGTTTGCACTTATGCAAGAGTATTTTAGCAATAACTAATTAGGAGCACAGCTTGAATCTACAACTAATTTTGGAGCAAGTTTCAAAGGTACTTGGACGCATCAACAAAAAGCAACGTATCGTCATTCTTGCTACAATTGTGGTGCTTATATCATTTCTTACTTATCTTGTGCTTTTTAGGGTTGATACCAAAAACGAATATGAGGGCTATTCTGTGCTCTTTAATGGCATAGATCCTGCCGATAGTGCGCTTATTTTGCAAAACCTCCAGCAAAACAAAATCCCCTATAAAATCCCCACAGACAATACAATTCTTATCCCAAGCGATAAAGTCTATGAGCAACGTATCAATCTCGCATCTTTAGGAATCCCAAAGCAAGGCAAAAAAATAGGCTTTAGTGATTTTATTGAAAATCAAAATCTTGGCGATACAGATTTTAGAGAACAGACCAAATACCAGCTTGCCGTAGAGGGAGAGCTTACAAAAACGATTGAAAGCATCACAGCTATTGAGAGTGCAAGTGTCCTCATCGCTCCAGCGGAGAAATCCGTCTTTAGCAAGCAAAATGTCCCGCCAACAGCATCAGTAAAGATTCAACTAAGGCAAGGTATGGATCTCACTCAAGCCCAAACCATTGGTATCAAAAACCTCGTAGCTGCCGCGGTAACAAATCTCACACCAGATAGGGTAAAAATCGTCAATCAAGATGGCGATTTGCTCGGTGAAGTTAATGAATTTAGCGAGCCATCAGGTATGATAAAGCTTGCCGAGCTACAGCGCAAATACCAAATGAATATCGAAAAAAATTATGAGCACAAAATCATCGAAGCACTCAAAGCCATCGTGGGCGATGAAAGTAGGGTGCGCGCACAAGTGAGTATGGAGTTTGATTTTAGCCAAGTCAAACAGACACAAGAGCTTTTTGGTAACAATGTCGTAGCGGCACAACGCAATATCGAAGAACATGAAAAGGGCTTGCGTGAAGCTCCCATAGGTGGTGTGCCTGGTGTGGTGAGCAATATTGGACCTGTGCAAGGACTTGATGACAACAACATCATCAACGAAAAGCATAAAACCGATGAAGCCACGAATTTTGTGGTGGATAGGACGGTAAGTGAAATCAAGGGACCCATTGGCACGCTCAAACGCATAAGCACGGGTGTGGTGATTGATGGGACTTATCGGGAAGTAACCGATGAGGAAGGCATCAAACGCCTAGAGTATGTCCCTAGAAGTGAGCGCGACCTCAAAGAGATTGAAGATATTGTCAAAGGTGTGATTTCTTTTAATGAGGAGAGGGGAGATTTTGTCAAGGTCTCAAACTTCGAGCTAAATGCTGCTACGGCTAAATACCAACCCAAAGATGCGTGGGAGAGTTTTTCAGAGCAAGTCGAAAAATATCTAGGACCATTCTTACCGCTTATCAAATACTTCATCGTAGCAATCGTGCTCTTTATTTTTTACAAAAAAATCGTCGCGCCCTTTGCCGAGCGTATGCTTGAAGTGCAGGAGGAGGAAGACGATGAAGTGGAGTCCCTCTTGCGACTTGAGGAGGACGATGACGAGGATCTCAACAGATTTAGTGAATTACGCAAACGCGTGGAAGACCAGTTGGGCATAGGTGGTGGATTCAATGAAGATGAGGTAAAATACGAAGTGATTTTGGAACGAATGCGCAACGTGATTTCTGAAAAACCCGAAGAAGTTGCCTCACTTTTTCAGACACTCATCAAAGATGAGTTAGAAATCAATGCAACTTCATAGCTCAAGGAGATAGCAATATGGCAATCAATCTTACACCGCGTCAGAGAGCACAATATGACGAACTTTCTATGTCGGAAAAAATTGCAATTTTGCTTATACAGCTAGGCGATGAAATCACAAGCGAGATATTCCGCCATCTTGATATAGATTCTATTACTGAAATTTCTAAGCAAATTGCACAACTTGGAAATACCGACAAAAGCATAGGAGCAGCGATACTAGAGGAATTTTATATTATCTTTCAATCTAACCAATACATTAATAGCGGTGGTTTGGACTATGCAAGGGATTTGCTTGTTAAGGCACTAGGACCAGAGGCTGCTAAGGCGATTTTGGACAAGCTCGCCAAGACTATGCAGTCTGCCAAAAACTTTGCTTATCTCTCTAAAGTGCGCCCTCAACAGCTTGCAGACTTTATTATCAACGAGCACCCTCAAACCATTGCCCTTATCCTCGCACATATGGATCCAAGCTCTGCGGCAGAGACTTTGGGATATTTTTCCGATGACTTGCGCGCAGAGGTAGCTATCAGAATGGCAAACCTTGGAGATATTTCGCCAAATGTTGTCAAAAGGGTTTCAGCAGTGCTAGAAAATAAACTAGAATCTCTCACGAGCTACAAAGTTGAGGTGGGTGGCACACGTTCTGTGGCAGAAATGTTTAACCGATTGGGACAAAAAGCTGCCAAGGCAACTATCGCGCATATTGAGCAAATTGATGAGCAACTCGCTACAGAGATTAAAGAGATGATGTTTACTTTTGAAGACATTAACAAACTCGATAACAACGCCATTAGAGAGATTCTAAAAATTGCGGACAAAAAAGATCTCACACTTGCACTCAAATCAGCCAATGATGATCTAAAACAAAAATTTATGGCAAATATGAGCCAAAGGGCGAGTGAGCAGTTTATCGAAGAGATGCAATTCCTCGGGGCAGTAAAAGTGCGTGATGTGGAAAATGCCCAAAGGAAAATCGTCGAGGTTGTGCAAACTCTATCAGAACAAGGCTTAATCCAATTAGGCGAACAGGACGATGTCATTGTTTAATCAAGAAAATATTATTGGCACACAAAGTGCGCATAATCATAAAATCAGCAAATATGAGTTTAAGTCTATCACACAATCTAGCGACACGCAAACTCCACAGGAGGAGGCACCCCAACCTCTCGTTCAAGAGAGCATACCACAGGTAGAAGAGCCAAAGACTCCAAGCCTAGAAAAAGAGCTTGTAGATAGGCTTTTGCAAAAAAGTGATGAGCTTTCAGATTCACTTGCAAAGCTTCAATTGCAGTTTGAAAAAGCCCAAAATCAGGCAGAGGAGCAGCTCAACACCGCGAAAGATGAAGCCTACAAGGAAGGCTATAATCAAGCAAAAGAGGAAATCAAATCAGAAATCCAAGAGGAGTTTAATACGCAAAAGAAAATTTTGGTAGATTCTATCATCACCTTAGAAAATACGCTCAAAGATTCTCAAGCCCACCTCCAGAATCTCGAAAAAGAACTAAGTGCCATAGCTGTAGATATCGCAAAAGAGGTGATTGTCAAAGAAATAGAGGAAAATAGCCAAAAGGTCGCACTAGCCCTTGCTAAAGAGCTTTTGCACTCTATTATGGACGCTACCGACATCACACTCAAGGTCAATCCACAAGACTATCTTTATCTCAAAGAGCAGCTAGAAAACGCACAAAAAGACACAATGCAAAAAATTACCATTCTCGCTGATGATGCGCTCAAACCCGGTGGTGTCATTATCATCAGCAATCAAGGCAATGTTGATGGGAGTATTATGACGCGTTATAAAAATATGAAGCAATCTATTTTGGACAATATGAGAGAGATATGAATACCTTATCTGTGCAGCTAGAAAACGCGGAGCAAACGGCTAAAGCACTTTTAGATTCTAAATCCGTGCGCGCAATGAATCTCGCAGAACTTGAGACTTTAGCCCAAGGCATTCGTGCCAAAATCTTACACACAGTGAGCAAAAATGGCGGACACTTAAGCTCCACTCTAGGCGCAGTGGAGCTTATCGTAGCTATGCACCATATTTTTGAATGCAAACACAATCCCTTTATCTTTGATGTCAGTCATCAAGCCTATGCACACAAACTCATCACGGGGCGTTGGGATAGTTTCTCTAGCCTACGCACCTTTGGAGGAATCAGTGGATTTTGCAACCCAGCGGAATCCAGTGATGACTACTTCATAGCCGGACACAGCTCGACCTCTATATCCCTTGCCGTAGGTGCTGCCAAGGGCTTTGCCCTCCAAAAAAGTGCGCGTATCCCAATTGCACTTATCGGTGATGGTGCGCTTAGCGCAGGGCTTGCCTATGAGGCACTCAATGAGCTTGGTGCGCGTAAATACCCTGTGATTATTATCCTCAATGACAATGAAATGAGTATCGCAAAGCCCATAGGTGCGATTAGCAATTATCTCTCACAAGCCTTTGCCTCCCCTGCATATCGATCTATGCGTGCAAAAATCAAAAAAGCACTCTCGGTAATGCCAGAATCTGCCTCCTACCTCGCCAAAAGACTTGAAGAATCTTTCAAACTCATCACACCAGGCTTACTTTTTGAAGAATTAGGACTAGGTTACATAGGACCCATTGATGGACACAACCTTGAACTTATCATCTCGACTTTGCAAAAAGCAAGGGAGCTCAATGCGCCCGTGATTATCCACGCACAAACTACCAAGGGCAAGGGCTATGAGATTGCTGAAGGACATTTTGAAAAGTGGCATGGTGTCAGCCCCTTTGACTTACACACAGGCAAAAGCACCAAAGCCCCGAGCAACACACCCACACCCACACAAACTTTTAGCCATACACTCTTGCAAGCTGCTAAGACTAACCCAAAGATTGTAGGCGTTACCGCTGCTATGCCATCTGGCACAGGATTAGACGCACTCATCACATACGATCCACATCGCTTTTGGGACGTAGCGATAGCCGAGCAACACGCCGTTACCTCTATGGCAGCTATGGCAAAGGAAGGATTTATCCCCTTTGTGGCGATTTATTCTACCTTTTTGCAGCGCGCCTTTGATGAGATTGTGCATGATGTGAGCATTATGAGTATGCCGGTGCGCTTTGCCATTGACCGAGCGGGGATTGTGGGCGAAGATGGCGAGACACATCAAGGACTACTAGACATCGCGTATCTACGCGCTATTCCACATATGATACTTTTTGCTCCACGCGACAATGCAACACTTACAAAAGCCATAGAATTTGCAATCGCTTGCAATCACGCCCCAAGCGCATTTCGCTATCCGCGTAACAAATTTGTATTGCCCGATGGTGTGTATGATGATAGTGCTTTTGTTTTGGGCAAAGCAGAGATTCTCAAAAATGGCAAAGACATCTTACTTATCGGCTATGGCAACGGCGTAGGAAGAGCGTGGGAATGCTCACTCGCACTACAAGAAAAGGGCTTTGCACCAACTTTGCTTGATTTACGATTTCTCAAACCACTTGATACGCAACTCCTCGCAGACCTTGTAAGTGTGCATCGTTATGTCTTTGTGTTTAGTGATAGTTATTATTTAGGCGGTGTGGCAAGCGCAATCACAGAATCTCTCTTACAAACCCAAGCCAAATCTCATATTGCAAAAATTACAAGCTTTGAAGTGTATGATGCATTTATCCCACATGGTAAAAACGAGCTGATTGAGCAGTCTCTAGGGCTAGATACGCACTCCCTCACGCAACATATTCTAAAACATATAAAATCATAAATGTTAGCCAATAAACAATATAGAATCTAATGGCTATCCTTAGATTTAAAAAAGATTGTATGGACACACAAAGCAGGACAAATGGGGATATTTGCGCTCTGTGATCACCTAAAGTTTGCTATGCTCGGCTAAAAAGCTTGAGACATTTTGCCACAAACAACACAGCAAGGCTGATAGTGAGAATTTTAAATACCACGACACTTTGAAAATGCATAGATTCAAACTCTGCGCTATTAGAATCTGGAGCAGACAAGATATAAGGCGTGTAATAGAGATTAAACAACAAAATCATAATGATACTCACACCTGCACTAAGCATAATGACAATCCCAGAAGTGCGGAAAAGTCGTGCCGCAAAAAGCTCAAAGACAAAAATTACCATTCCCACAATATAGAGCAAATGAGAGAGTTTTTGAAAAATAAGCCCCATTAAAATACCACTTTGATCCCTAGTGATAGGCATATCCAAAATCACACCAGCTTGAAAAATGACAGGCGCACTCATCGCACCACACGCGACCATTACTCCGACACATACTCCAAGCAGTAACAAATACGCCGAATCTATGCCTCGAAATGCCATTAGTCTCGCCCTTGACGTATGAAAGTAGGCATATCATAGTGAATCTCTGTAATCCCATCACCTCCTGAAGCATGGCGAAGGTCCTTGGATTGGGAGATGGGTGGGGTAGGATTATGGTGAGAAGTCATCTTCAGACTCTCTACGCTCTCTTGAGCTATAGATGGCTCCACCACCTCATCGGCAAAACCTGTGGCAATAAAGGTAATGCGGACATAATCCCTCGGGAAGCTTTCATCACCATAGATTCCACACTTGTAATCCGTCTCCTCCGCCTGATATTCTTCAATTCTCTCAAGAACTTCTTGTATTTCCTCTTGAGAATAATCTGGGTGAATCTCCAGGCACACGAGGATTCCCCGTGCATTCGTTACATTAATATTTCCCATCATCTCTGAAGAAAGCGCATTGTTTAACGCCTCGCTTACCGCGTTAGCCCCCTGCGCTTCGCCCATGCCCATGACCGCAAGCCCCTTGCTGCCCATGATAGTTTTGACATCGGAATAATCAATATTGATACCTCCGCCACTTAAAATAGTGTTTGCCAATCCTTTGACAGCGTTAGCAAGCACACTATCGACTTTTGCCATAGCTTCCCTGTTTCCTATACCACCCTTAGGCGAGATTCTGTCATTTGGTATGATGATGATACAATCACTCTGTGCCTTAAGCTCTTTTTTGCCCATTTCTGCTATTTTTGCTCGCTTTTTGCCCTCATACTTGAAAGGTGTGGTGGCAATGGATATGACCAAGGCTCCTAGCTCCCGCATAATCTTAGCAATCACTGGTGCAGCTCCTGTGCCTGTCCCACCACCCAAACCAGTAGCAATAAAGACAATATCATAACCCTTAAGCAATTCTCTAATCTCCTCCTCGCTCTCTACAGCAGCCTTGTTGCCCTGCTCTGGATCGGCTCCTGCCCCCAAACCTTTGGTAGTCTTCTTGCCTAACTGGAGTTTGATGAGTGCTTTATTGCGTCTAAGATGCTGGGCATCTGTGTTTGCCGCCACAACCATCACTTCGGGGTGTATGCCATGGGAGATAAGATAATTTATCGTATTGCACCCACCGCCACCTACACCAATCACAGCGATACTGCCTCTACCCTCCTCTGGCATTGCGACATCACTACCAAGCTCTTGAATGTCCAAAATATTGCTCTCCATCACCTATCCTTCTTAATTAAAATAATTGGCTCAACCATCTCCAAAAGCGTCTGAAAGGATTCTCGCCTTTGGCTTCGATACTATTTGCCTCTACATCGGTATTTTGCGTTTTTTGTTTAACTCGTGGGGGCAAAACTTGTTTTTTTATCTGCAAATCCTGCACATTCCCCTCTTGAAAAGTGCCATATGACGATGTGTGCTGCATTGTTTTTTGCACACCATGGCTTTTACGCATTTTGATGGTGTTTTGCATCGTAAGCTCATAGTTTGTGAAATGTCCCGTGGCATAGAGCACAAGCCCGACTGCAGTTGCCATTTCTGGATCTTTTAATATCTCAAATGCCCCATCTACGCCCATAGGGGTAGCTATCTTCACTGGCAATGGGTGCATAGCACTTTCTTGATGTAAATACTGCTCCAAACCCTTAAGCTTAGTCATACCACCAGTGAGCACGACGCCACCACCGACATAATCCCGCATACCGCTTCGCTCTATAATATCTCCTAGCACTTCAAGTGTCTCACGCACTCGAGCTTCCGTGATTTTGTGTAGAGTAAGAACAGGGATTGGCTCGTCTCTATAAGGGACATTAAGCCCCTTTTTGTCATCACCCTCTTGGACAATCATATCAACATACTCAACCTTAAGTTTTTCTGCCAATTCACGCGAAATACCAAGCACCCTAGCAATGTCTGAAGTAATGTGTGCCGACCCCACAGGGAAATAATTTCCATAGCACATCGAAGCACCGCTATATATCATCATATCGCAAGTCTGCGCACCCATATCAATACACACTACACCCTGCCTACGTTCCTCTGCTGTGAGAGTAGCGATAGAAGACGCATAAGAACTCAACACAATATCTTCGACTTCTATCTCACACTTTGTAAGCACTTTTTTGAGATTTTGCACAACAGATTTTTTTGCCATCACGATATATGCGTGGCACTCAAGGCTTTCAGCATTCATAAAAAGCGGATCTTCGATAGGCACATTATAATCTCTTACAGAAAACTTATATGGCAATACATGGATAGGGACATACTCCCTCTTTAGTGCTGCATTATAGACACAGCTTTGCATAAGACGTTCAATATCATTAAACTGAATCTCGCCACGTTCTGGGATATTGGCTACGGCACTTGCAGGAGTGTATTCTGCATACGCACCCGAAATAGATATAATCGCCTTTTTTACTTTCACTCCTGCCATATTGGTAGCATCTCTTACAGCCTGCCCTAAATTTGCACTTACTTGCTCAATATTAGTAACAATACCCTTTTGCACACCTTGAGATTCACACACACCCCAACCTATAACGCGAGGAGTATTGCTAATAATTTCTGCGACAAGCGTATGAATCTTGCTTGAGCCAATATCAATGGCTAAAATAATATTCTTAGGATTAAATTCTTCTTGCATATACGCTCCTCTAATCAAGCTCCATAAAAATCTTTGGGGGATAATGCTTGTTAAGATACTCACCAAAAAGCACCATATACACCTGTTGTTTGAAATACGCACTCATTGTGCTTAACTCCGTGGTATGTGGCATACTAAGCTTTTGGTCTGTGATTTTATACAAAAGCATTTTTTGCCCCATTGGGAAAAATCCGCTCCTAGATTCAGACTGGAATATCTGCCCTAACACTCCCATAAACTCCATTGGGTTAAATCCCAATTTCACGATATGCTGAATCTGCTCTTGGGAGAGAGAATCTAGTGACCAAAACCCTATATCTACACCCCTAAAACTATCAAGCTCCTTTTTTGCACTCTCTTGTAAAAGCTCTGTCTGTTTGGTAGCCACCACTTGGGCTTTTGCCTCATCTTTTGCTTCCTCATAAGTTTTTGGCTGTGCTGGCGTCTTGCTCACAATCTTTAGCAACACATAGCCATCATCTTGCTCAATAGGTTTTAATGTCTGTCCCTGTGCAGAGCCTTTGAGAATCTTAAGTGATTGGGCATCAAACACAATGCCCCGTGCTTGCGCAAAATCCTCATCA
The DNA here is from genome assembly GCA_019112865.1 of Candidatus Helicobacter avicola. GTDB lineage: Bacteria > Campylobacterota > Campylobacteria > Campylobacterales > Helicobacteraceae > Helicobacter_F > Helicobacter_F avicola. Next base: position 12,159 of record DXIN01000021.1, on the reverse strand, counting down.
ACAAGCTCGACCTCTACCACCTCTCCTTTTGTCTCTCCATCTTTAAATGACGCATAGCTCCTGCTTGCACTTTTCCATGCTTGCTCCTTACGCTCTGCATTGGCAATCTCCTCTTGGATAGCTTCAAATGGTGGAATATTGCCATTCTCATCGGCAAAGGCTCCCTTGCTAGTTTCATAACGTTTTTGCACATCTTCTTGTGTGATGTTCTGATCTTTGGCTAGCACTCGCACATACTCTAGCTCCACTCGCTCGGGCTTTAGCCACTCTGAAGTGTGTTTTTCCCAATATGTCTTGACTTCCTCATCACTCACATCAACCTTTGGTGCTTCTAATACCTTGACCTCAAGCCTATCCTCTATCCCCACTGGGAGAGCTAGACTCAACTCCTCTGCTTGAGAGGGCGCACCCACCATAGATGAAAATCCCAAAAACACCTTTTGGGCTAATATATCGTTCTTAAGCTGCTCCTCGTAGTTATCCGTGCGTAGTCCCATTGACCGCACTGCTCTTTTATACACTTCATCGCTAAAAACACCATCTACCATAAAATTCTGATTTTGACGCAAAATCTCAAACACCTCATCATCACTCACTTGCAAACCCAAATCCTCACCAAAAGCGCGCAACTGGGCTCTTGCAATGAGCTGCTGCAATGCCTGTATGTGGAGTCCCATAGCTTTTGCTCGTGCCTCATCAAAATCCCCTTGCGACTTTTGCATTTGTTCATCATAGAGTGCCTGATATTGCGTATAGTATTCATTCATACTGATTTTAATATCACCGACCATAGCGGCTTTGTCTGCACTAAGGCTAAATCCTCCACCACCCCAAGAAATCGCTCCCGCACCAATAAAAGCAATCGCACTAATCCAAATCGTAATCACAAGCCATTTTTTATGCTTTTGCATCCATGTTATCATTGCACAAAACCTTTGGAATCTCAATATTTAAATGCGGATTCTATCCTAAATACGCTTTAAATTTGGATTATTTCTTGTATTTTCTTAAAAGAAATGTTAAAAAAGTGTGTTTGGCTGGGGAAATCTCAACAGCTCATAGGTCTTATGTGTGGCTATTCTTCCCCGTGCTGTGCGCTCCACATAGCCATTTGCCAGCAAATATGGCTCTATGACATCTTCAATCGTGCCTTGATCCTCACTTAGCGCAGCAGAGAGGGCATTTAGCCCCATTGGCTTACCGCGATTTTCTGCCAAAAGCTCCAAATAGCGCAAATCCAAACTATCAAAACCCAAATCATTCACACCCAATTGCTCCAACGCATAATGTGCGCGTTTGGCAGTGATACCCTGCTCCTTTGCCACTTGGGCATAATCCCGCACGCGTCTTAAGAGTCGCAGCGCAATCCGCGGCGTGCCTCGAGAACGTTTGGCGATCTCCTCACTTGCTGGAGCGTCTATGCGTGTGTTGAGCTTGGCACTCGCCATTTGCACGATTTTATCAAGCTCGCTTATAGAATAAAACTCCATTCGAAAATTCATACCAAATCTATCACGCAAAGGGTTTGAGAGCATTCCCGCACGCGTGGTCGCTCCGATAAGTGTGAATTTAGGCAAATCAATCTTAAGCGTTTGGGCAGCTGGTCCAGAACCAATGATAATATCAAGCCTAAAATCCTCCATAGCTGGATAGAGAATCTCCTCTATTGCAGGACTTAGTCGGTGAATCTCATCGATAAATAAAATATCGCCATCACTTAAGTTGGTCAAAATTGCCGCCAAATCACCGGTTTTTTCTATCATCGGAGCAGCAGAGACTTTGATATTTGCACCCATTTGGTGGGCGATAATATGACTTAGTGTAGTCTTGCCAAGTCCCGGTGGTCCAAAAAATAAAATATGATCCAAGCAGTCATTGCGTAATTTCGCAGCCTCGATAAAAACTTGCAGATTCTTTTTGATATTCTCTTGCCCGATGTATTCTTCCCATACACTAGGACGCAAACTGCTTTCGTTATCCTCGATACTCTCTGCCTCTACCACGCGTTCAATGCTTAATTTTTCCATATTTTAGTAACTTTCCTCATCATTTGGAAATGCTTTTGCACGCACATCATCGGCATATTGCTGCATAGCCTTACCCAAAAATTCCTTACCATTGACATAATGCCGCACAAACTTGGGCTTAAACTCGCTGAAAAATCCAAACGCATCACTCCATACTAAAATCTGCCCATCACAATCCACTCCAGAGCCTATGCCAATCGTTGGCACACTCACTTGTTGCGTGATTGTAGCAGCGACCTCCTTTTTCACACCCTCTAGCAAGATTCCAAACGCTCCTACATTTTCTAATTCTTTAGCAAGTGCGATGAGCTCTTTTGCCTCATTTTCTTGCTTACCCTTGACCTTATATCCACCCTCGGCACGCACAGATTGGGGTTTTAACCCGATATGTGGCATAACCGCAAATCCCTCCTTTACAAGAGATTCTATAATCCCTATCTTATCCGCATTTACCTCAAGCTTGAGCGCATCACAACGCGTTTGTGTATAGAATCTTAGCGCGTTTTTGAGTGCCTCATCGGTGTTGTAATAGCTCCCAAATGGCATATCCGCCACAATGAGCGCGCGCTTAGCCCCAGCGCACACCGCCTGCGTGTGGTATATCATCGCATCTACACTAATCCCAAGCGTATCGCCACTCGCATTAAAGCTCATATGCAGACTATCTCCTACCAAGATCATATCCGCATACTCATCAAAAATCTTTGCCATTAGTGCATCATAGGCTGTGATAGCTACGATTTTTTGTGCATTTTTCTTGTAGGTTTTGAATGAAGAGAGTGTTATTTTTTGCATTTTTTCCTCCTTGTCTTTTGGCTCGTTTCTGGGGGTTTTTGAGTATATAAGAAAAAAAACAACAATCCAGCACCCACAAACATAATAATGCTTAGAATCTGCCCCATCGAAAGCCCCAAAGACCCATAATAGCCCATTTGTGAATCTGCCTCCCTAAAAAACTCACACACAAACCGCGCCAACGCATAGCCCATACCATACACCACACTCAAATATCCATCTTTTTTGCAGAATCTAAACACCCCCGCCATGAGTGCAAACACCACTATACCCTCCAAAAATGCCTCAAAAAGCTGACTAGGATAACGTAGCTCTCCATTGACCAAAACGCCTAGAAATGCCAATGTAGAATCTGGCTCTATCACACGTCCAAAAAGCTCGTGGTTTAAGAAATTGCCAATCCTCCCAAGCACATACGCAAGCGGTATAGAAAATGTCGCCAAATCCAAATAACGCAAAAGTGGCTGGTGCTTTATCGTGCAAAACAAAATCGTAGCGATTAAAAACCCCACCACACCTCCATGATAGCTAAATCCCGCGATTCCCACAAATTCACCCTGTGCATTGAAGGGATTAAAAATCTGCCATGGGTGCGTGAGATAATACACGCTATCCCCATAGATGAGCAAATACCCAATCCGCGCACCCAATATCACGCCCACCTCTGCCCACAAAAAATAGCTCTCTAGGCTTTTAGATTCTATGGCAAAGCGCGCAGGAAAGCGTTTGAGCAAAAACGAAGCAATCACAAGAGCCAAAAGTAGCGCGCCCACATAGCACAGCCCATACCAATGCACCTTAAAGCCAAAAAACTCAAAGGCAATGGGATCAAAATGCGTATAGAAGAGATTCCACGCACTCCACTCTTTCAATCACTCCTCCTCTTTTATCTTAATCGCAAACAAATCCACCAAATCCAAATCCTCAAAAAACGCAAACATACGAAATGTATCCACAATAATCTCAATAGGAAACTTGTCATAAATGCGAAGCTTGCACAAAAAACCTAGCACATAGGAATTAATCGGATAAGAACGCACAAAGTAGATTCTAAACACATCGCCTTGTAGGCTGTATTTACCCTCTTTATCGTTGTTGATAAAAGCCTGGATATAATACTCTAGCTCTTGTTTGAAGTCTAAAAATATGGCGTATGTCCTCACTCTGCCTGTGATTTTTAGTGCTTGTATGCCATCTTGCAAGGCTATCTTTGAAATCTCCACGATCCGCTCCGTATGATACTCTAAGACAAACTTTGTGGGAGATTCTAGCAAGAGATACTTTAGAGAATCTAAAAACAAGAAGCATTCCCCTACCATTTGTGTAATTTCGTGCTTTTTGAAAGCTGCGCAAATATTTTGGTCTAAAGACAAATGCGACTTGCTTTGGTGCAATCTTGCAGATGATTTTGTGTTTTCTTAGTGCGTATTTGTCGCACCAATATCGGTGTTTGCTAGATTCACTAAGTTTGTAGCGATAGAAATTGTGCTCTAAGATATTACTGCCTATCTCAAAGATACTGAGCGCAAATCCGTCAAGATCGGGGGTCGTGTCGGCGTTAGATTCTGCTAGACTTGCACTATCGCGCACATTGTTTGAATCTGGCAAAGCCTTACTAAGATTGTGTGAGGTGGATTCTGTAATTGTTTTAGATTCTATGTTTAAATCTAAATCTTTGAATCTAGATTCTAAGCTTTCGTGAGATTCTAAATTTGCCTCTGAATCTTTTGCAAGGCTTGCCACAGAAATTCTAGTATCTTGTGTAAGATTTAAATGTTTTTTTCGTTTCGCTTCGCTCACATCATTGCAAGCAGAACAAGAGGGCGGCGCAGGGATTTTGACTGCGCGTAAATGGCAAGCCGCCCCACTGAAATCATTTAAAGATTGCACAAGAGACGAATTCCTAGAATCACCAAAAGCCAAACATCTCAACCACACCTCCTGCACCCTCTCCACCCCCTCAAAACTCGGTGTGATAGCAAGATAGCGGATCAAAGGCTAAAATCTTTTGGTGGTGTAGAGACAATCTCATAGCCCAGTAGCCGTATCTTGTGTGCGTGTAGCAAAAGGCGGCGCGCCGATATACCACCATAGAGACTATCGCCGATGATTGGGTGATGCAAAGAGCTTAGATGCACGCGGATTTGGTGTGTCCTGCCTGTGGGGATTACGACTTTTAGCAGAGTTTTTTTGCCCACTACGCTTAAAGGCTCGATGTGCGTGATTGCCTCTTGCCCATTTTTATCGACCTTGGAGCACGCAAACCCCTTTTTGGTCGTGCTTATAGGTTTATTAATACTTAGAGATTCCGGGATAATCCCGCTCACCACGGCTTGGTATTCCTTATACACCTCGCGTTTTTTAAACGCCTCTTTGGCTTTTTTGCTAAACGCACTATCCTCCCGCACGAGCAAAATCACACCGCTTGTCTCCCTATCAAGCCTATGGAGTAGCATCCAACCATCATTGCGATAGTAAGATTGCAAATCATAAGATTCTACAAATGCGGGCTTATCAATCGCCAGCAGATTTTCATCGACAAACAGCACTTGAGGCTTTTGAATCTCTATGAGACTAAAGCTCGTGTTTTGGGGTAATTCGGTGCGTGCAAGGGTGAGTTTCTTGCCATTAGCCAGCACCAGCCCCTTATCAATGAGGGCTTTGGCTTGGCTATGGGAGAGATTCTTTTGCGCGGCTAGGAGCTTATAGGCTTTTTGCATAGAATCCTAGCCCTATTTACCCACATTCTCAAACACTATGCGCGTATCTTTGCCAAAATCGCATTAAAAGTCGCGCTAGGGCACATCACTGCCTGCGCCTTCGCATCATCAAACTTATAATACCCACCCAAATCCACGCGCACACCTTGAGCGTCGATAAACTCTTGGTGAATCTTAGATTCATTTTGGCTAAGCTCCTGCGCGATAGGCGCGAAAAATGCGCTCAAATCCGCATCTTTGCCCTGTGCGCTAAGTGCTTGTGCAAAATACAGCGCGAGATAAAAGTGGCTTGTGCGGTTATCGTCCTCTTTGACTTTACGCGAAGGAGCTTTGTTGCTATCAAGCCATTTGGCAATCGCCTCATCAAGGCTATCTGCGAGAATCTGCGCTTTTGCATTACCGGTTTTTTGCGCAAAAAACTCAAGGCTAGCCTGCAGTGCCAAAAACTCGCCCAAACTATCCCAGCGCAAGTGGTTCTCCTCCACAAGTTGGCTCACTTGCTTTGGTGCGCTTCCGCCTGCACCGGTTTCAAACATCGCGCCACCTTTGAGCATAGGCACGACAGAGAGCATTTTGGCACTTGTGCCAAGCTCTAAAATCGGGAATAAATCCGTGAGATAATCCCGCAATACATTGCCTGTGATAGAAATCGCATCTTTCCCAGCGCGGATAAGCTCTAGACTCTTTAGACACGCTTCTTTGGGTGCTAGGATTTCTATGTCTTTGCCACACTCTTGCAGGCGCGCTCTCACGAGATTTATCATTATCTTATTGCTTGGACGCTTCTCATCAAGCCAAAAAATCGCCTTAGCACCGGTAATATCTGCTCTTTGTATGCCCAAATCAATCCAATTTAGCACCGCATCGTATTTGACCTGATTAGCACGATAGATGTCATTAGCGCGCACTTTGTGCTCTAGTAGCACGGAGTTGGTGCGCTCATCGATGATTCTAAACACCCCATTGCTAGGCGCGATAAATGTCTTATCGTGCGAGCCATATTCTTGCGCCTTTTTCGCCATAAGCCCCACATTAGAGACGCTCCCTAGCACTTTGGGATCAAGCGTGCCGTTTTTGCGCAAATCCTCGATGACTGCCTCATAAATCGTGGCATAGGTTTTATCCGGGATACACGCGTTGGTATCGCGCTCTTTGCCGTCTTTGTCCCAAAGTCTCGCGCCATTTTTGAGCATAGCTGGCATTGAGGCATCGACAATCACATCGCTAGGCACATGGAGATTGGTAATGCCTTTTTGTGAATCTACCATCGATATGGGCGCGCGTGTAGCGAGAATCTCGTGATATTTTTTCAAAATCGCTTCTTTTTTGCTCGACGATTCTATCTTGCTTAGGAGTTCGGAAAGTCCATTGTTTGGATTAACCCCTAGGCTTTGGAGCTCATCGCCAAACTCGGCAAATAAGTCCTTGAAATAGACTTTAAGCGCGTGCCCGAAAATCACAGGATCGCTGACTTTCATCATCGTGGCTTTGAGGTGGAGTGAGAAGAGGATATCCTCTCTTTTAGCATAGCTAATCTGCTCCTCATAGAATCTCTCTAGCTCCTCTACATCCATAAATGTCGCGTCCAAAATCTCATTTTGCTCGAGCTTGATAGCACTTTTTAGCACCTGCATTTTGCCATTTTCATCGATGAACTCGATTTTGGCACTTGTGGGCTCGGTGATGAGCACCGCCTGCTCATTAGCGAAAAAATCGCCCTCACCCATATACGCGACACGACTTTTGCTATTTTTGTCAAAAGGCACGACTTTATAGGGGTTTTTCTTGGCATATTCCTTAACGGCTTTTGTGCAACGTCTATCGGAGTTTCCTTGACGCAACACGGGATTGACCGCCGAGCCTAGCACCTTTTGGTAAGCCTGCTTAATGTCTTGCTCCTCTTGTGTCTTTGGCTCATCGGGGAAATCTGGCACATTGTAGCCCTTGTCTTGGAGCTCTTTTATCGTGGCTTTGAGCTGGGGGATTGAGGCGGAGATATTGGGCGTTTTTATCAGGTTCGCCTCGGGCTCATTGACGAGCTCGCCAAGCAATGCCAACGCATCGGGCACGCGCTGCTCTGCTTTAAGAGATTGCGGGAATTGCGCAAGCACACGAGCCGAGAGTGAAATATCTGAAGTCTCTATCTCTATGCCTGCTTTGCTCAAAAATGCCTTGACAATAGGCAAAAAAGAATATGTCGCCAACGCTGGAGATTCGTCTGTGAGTGTGTATGTGATTTTCATCGTAACCTTCCTTTTTGAGATAAATGATGTTTTGCTAAACCCTTAGAGTATAGCAAAATCTCGCCTAATGGTTACACAGATTCACAAGATTTTTGCCCCTAAAGCATTGTGCGTGTTACTTTTACACAATCGCCTTTATGTTTGGGATCATTGAGATTGTGTGATGTCGATGGTGGCTATGGATTCTATAATCCCCACACTTTTCACACTCATTGCTATCACACTCAAAAGAAGCTCTAGCACATATCTACCGCCCCTTAGTCCTTTGAGTGCGCCCTCACTGCTCTCATAGAGATTTGGGTCGTTTGTGATATACGAAGCTTTATCGGTGCTAACTTGATATCTATCCATTATCCATTCTATCGCGCTCTTGCCATTGATGATGTATTCATAAGCTTTTTTAGGGATATTGATGATGTGAATCTTTTCATTAAAGACTATCACACTTGTGTCTTTTGCCTTTTTCTTATCCTTGCCAAAGGTAAGTTTAGTGATTGTAAAATCCTCATCGCCCAGTGTCTCTAGCCCAGCTTGTGCGACACTGCATATATCTATACCTTGTGTGAGTAGCGTAGGGTCAGTGAGGGCTAGGCTTAAGTCCTTGACATCTTGTGCCAAGCACGCAAACACTCGGAGGCTTTCACACTCTTTTGCATAGCCCTCATAGTTTAGATGCAAATTTGCTAGCTCGCGCCCCTTTGCTTCAAGCCCCCAAAAGTCCTTGACAAATGGGATTCTAGGGATCATTTTGGAGAGATTGTCTCTGTATTTTTCCTTATAAACGGGGTGGTTTAGCAGGGCATAGATATAATAAAACATCGCTTCTTTGGTGATAGTGCTATCATTATAGACTTCTTGGAATCTCTGCAAGGCTTCATCGCGGATAGCGTCTTTGCGCCTAAAATACGCGGTATTTTGCTCAATGTCCATACCGCCAGATTGAGGAGAATCTAGATTTTGCTTTGCCTCTGTTGTGAAATCTATCGTGCTTTGTGTGCCACTGCCCTTTTGTGCTTGGCTAGATTCTATGCGCTCATAGTAGTAGAGGGGGAAAGATTGAGCATTCGCAACAAAGTGTCTCTCGTGAATATATCGTGATGCTAATGCACTGAATTCTTTTGAAGAGCCTCTATCTGTAAGACTTATTGCTATATTATTCAGATTATCAAATGGATATATTTTATCCATTTGATAATGGCTATGGTTATAGCCATTGTCGTAATACAAATAAGCTTTTTGGAATGGGCGATACAAACAAACTTTAATATTTTGTGGTTTAAAAAACATTTCTTTATTGCTTTGTGCTTTCTCCCTAAGACCACCCGTCCAAGAAATTTTTGTCAAATCACTACATAGTTCGTGGCTAGAATTTTTGTATAGCAACTCTCTTTCTGCATTATAAGTCTGTAATGATAATTGTATGTTTTCGCTCAATTTCTGCTTTGAAAAATTAAAACTCCAGCTATCTTTACCTGTAATCACACCTTGTGAAAAGATTTCAAAAATATCTATATAACCACTTTCAAGCACTTGTGGGTCTATTTTGGGCGTTGGTTTTTGGATTGGCAGGGATTTAAGCTTCGTGTCTCTATGTCCTAATGGTATATAAGCCATAAAGCTATAATCGCGCTGATTTATCCAGTCATAGTCTTTATTTGGCGTTATGCGTGTGAAGATAGATTCCATAGATTCTATGGATTTGAGGTTTTGGATAATGTTTAGCTTGGTTTGGCGGTCGTGATAATCCCCGATGTCATAGTAGTAAATCTCGGCTTTCCTATTTGTCTTGTCATCATTTTGTGGCTTTTTGATAAAGATAGAAATCGCAATAGGTGCGCGCGAACCGGAGTCAAAGATCTTCCCGCCCTCTTTGCGTGAGGTCTCGCCTGAAGTGCGCTGATTCCCCCGCAAATTAAAGATATAAATATAACTAAACTCCTCTTCCAAGCACGCGCGTAAGCCATCATCACTATTACCATCGATAAAGCTGGCATTGGTAACAAGCCCGATGATACCGCTAGATTCTATCCTATCACTCGCATAGCGGATAGCCATTTTGTAGGAGTCGTAGTTTGCGTTTCTTGTGGAAGTGGCAAGAGATTTCGCCCGGTAAGTGTCTAAAATGCGTTGTTCCAAATAGGGGTAGCTTTCGTTTTGGTTATTATCGTTAGCACTCGTTTGACTTTCTGAATACGGCGGGTTGGCGATGATGATTTTAAAAGGTGTGGCTTTGAATTCTTGAATCTTAGCATAGTTATGAGCGAGGTAGTTCATTTTTGTCATATCTTGGGCTTCTCGTTTGGATTGAGGGATAGCAAAGCCTCTAGATTCTGGCGTGTAGGTGTTGAAAGTATCGGTAAAGAGGAGATTATCTAGCAATGTATAGCCATCTTGATGTGATTTGGTGATTTGGCTAAGTCGCTCATGGTAGGTGGAGGTGATGTTGATTTGGGCGATGTAGTAGGCAAGGAGTGTGATTTCGTTTGCCCAGAGCTCGTTTTTGTATTTATACTCAAGATTAGAATCTAGCAAGCCACTTTGGATAAGGCGCGTGATAAATGTCCCCGTGCCAGCGAAAGGATCGCAGATATGCACATCACTATCGCTCAAATTTTTGCCAAAATGCTTAGTGAGTGCGTAAGCGACAGAATGAATAATAAAATCCACTACTTCTAAGGGCGTATAGACGATACCTAGCTTTTCTTGAGTCTTTTTAAAGGCGGATTTAAAGAGTGTATCATAGAGATTTTTGATAAGGTCTTGGCGGGATTTATCGCTTTGGGCGTAAGCGACATTTGAGCGCACACTCTCATAAAATTTCTCTAGCTCTTTGGTTTGAGAATCTAGCCCAAAATCTAGGAGATTATCATAGAGTTTGCTAAGCTCTTGGCTCACTTTGTCAAACTCACTAAACTTGATATTGGGGAAAAGACTATCAAATATGGGCTTTAGGGTGATATGCTGGGCGATGAGATGCAACGCCTCATTTTGCTCAAAGCTCGCATTGACATTAGCCTGCAAAGCCTTGCAAAAATTCTCAAAAAGCTTTTGTATGCTGGCATTATCTCTCAAGAGAGATTCTAGACGAAGAATAATAGCATGGATAATCTCGCCTACCTTTTTGGCATAGCTCTCCCAATACTCCAAATCACCCAAGTTTTTGGGCACAGCGTTTTTCATCTCACTTACTAACTCGCTTAAAGAGAAAAGCCCAGTTTCTGGCATTTGTAATTCATAAGACTCACTAACCACGCTCAAAACTTCATTGATCCGTGCCTCATCGACTAATCGCTCATCGTGGCTTCGCAGAGCCTTTAGCACACGCCACACGCCTTTGAATTTCGTATTTTTGAGTGTGGAATCGTAGTTTTTTATCTCCTCATCACTGAGCACGATTGGCAAGATAATATAGCCATATTTTTTATCTGGGGCTTTGCGCATAGCGCGCCCTACCGCTTGGACGATATCCACTACACTATCGCGTGGGTCAAAAAACGCCACAGCATCAAGGCTAGGCACATCAATACCTTCGGTTAGACATTTGGCATTGCTTAGGATTTTGAAAGGCACATCGGGATCTTCCTTGGCTAGCCAATGAAGCCTATCTGCCTTGATAGCGGCATTATCATTGCCATCGATATGCTGGATAATATCTTTATATTTGAGCACAGAATCTATGGAGCAGAAATTCTTGGTAACAAATTTTGAGTTTTTGATGCTAGAGTGAAAGGCTATGGCGCGTTTCATCGGGGTTTTATCATCGCTAAAGGCTTCTTGTGATTTACCATCAGCAGTAATAAAAAACATATTTTGCTTACGCAAGGCATTATACACGCCCACCATCTTGCCCGCATCTTCTAGAGCTATATGGCTTTTTTCTTGGGCTTGGGATTTTTTATTGACAAAAGAAGCGAGATACTCCTCACTCATAAAGCTTATAAGCACACGATAATCGCACAAAAGCCCTTGAGTAATCGCCTCATCAAAGCGCAATCGATAAATCTCCTGCCCAAAAATCTGCTCATCGTCCATAGAAAAAAGCAAAAGCTCATGTTCTTTGGTTGTTTCCTTTGCTTTTTCGCCATAGATTCGAGGTGTGGCTGTCATATAAAGGCGATATGTAGCTTGTAGTAGGCTATCATCGTGGGTTTTGTTCCACACGCTTATTTCTTTTTTCTCTTTGCCTTGTGAATCTAGGCGTTGAAACCCTGCGGTGCGGTGGGCTTCGTCGTTAATCACAAGAGTAAATGGTCGCTTAAAGCCCTCATATACTCCACCAAACAACTTATCTTGACTACTTAAGCCACTTTGGGCTTGGATAATGACATCTATACTCTGATAGGTAGAAAAAATTACAATTCTAGTATCGTAATT
>DXIN01000004.1 GCA_019112865.1 Candidatus Helicobacter avicola | reverse complement strand
TGGTCGAGGTCTGATTTAGCCTTTTGTATGTTTTCATTGATAGCTCTGCCCATAGCTCCTAATTCGTCATTTGCCCTAATGATGATAGGCTTAACCTCTACCTTTTCGTGATTGAGGAGTCTAAAGAAGTTTAGGAGGGTGTTTAGGATAATCACAATCCTCTTGCTCACAAACTGCCGCACAAAAAGCCACACAAGCACGATGAGCGCAATCATAATAAGCACACTCACAAGCACGATTGTGAGCTGCAAACGCGTGAGTGGCGCATACACGGCACTCTCTGGCACACACATCACCATCGACCAATGCGCACTCAAATCCCCATGCCCGATTTCAAAAGACTGCAAAGCTGCTAGCGACTTTATCTGTGTATCATAAGGATAGTAGGGTAGGATCGTATTTGCTCTATTTTGCACTGCATCAATAAGTGCCTTCATACTTGGGTGCGTATTCACTTCCTGCATAGCCCTACCTACAATAGATTGGTTTCTGTGTATTGCCACATACCCCTTATCATTACTCACAAATGTCGCGCTATCTTTGTATAAATCGTATTTTGGGTCTAGCACCTCATCACTCATCGCCTTGAGATTGATCACTGTGCCCAAAATCGCCACAAGCGTGCCATTACTATCAAGGATTGGCATTGTCATATTCACGCTTGTGAAAGTTTGATTGCCGATGTTCATTTGCAAAGGCACACCTATAATGGATTTTTTGCTCTGGAGAGTTCGCTGCACTGCTGGCATCTTGGGAATAACACCCTGTGCCTGCAAGATACCCACACGTTCTTTAGCCGCCTTGCCCTTATCCTCATAGAGCACCACAAACTCCCCATCGGGCGTAATAAACCGCTTATCCATAGTGCGCAGATTCTCATCTGCCTTTGGCACATACAAATAGGCAAAGTTGCTCCAAGACGATGCCTCAAGCATACTCTTGAGATTGAGTATAGAATCTGCCACAAACTGCCTTCCATGCTCCCGTGTGGCAAGCGTGCTTAGCACATCACCTGTATTTTCAAGCGTGGCGATGACTTCATTAAACTTGCCTTGCACAAAATTCGCATTTTTCTGCACATTCGCACGCAAAATGCTTTCTATGTTGGATTCTATCTCGTTGCTAACCTGGTTGCTGATGATGATGCCTAGACTCGCTATGCCAAGACTTAGGACAAGTATCACCACGACGATGATTTTCGTGCCGATTTTGAGATTGTTAAAAAAACGCATTCCTCTGCTCCTTAAGCACAATCTATGCAACATGCCACCACTATTTTCTATGCAAATTATCATCTTGCTACAAGCATAACATTGCAAAGATTTATGCTAGATTTTGGTAATTATTCCGAGAGAATGATACCCCAAACCCAAGCTTTTCCATAAAAAGCCCCTAACAAAAAAAAAAAAAACGATTGTATGTTACAAATATATACAAAATGCTCTAGTGATATTACATTATTTAAAAATTTATGAAACTAAATTGTATTTCAAGACTATCGTAAAGCCTTGATTATGCTGCAATCGAGGAAAATTCTTGGACGCATCTCTCACAGCCTTGATAGAAGCTTCATTAAATGCCTCATATTGAGAGGGACGTATGACACTGATATTATCCACCCTACCATCTACATAGACATCAAATTCCACGGTTACCTCACCCTCAATCCCGCGTTTGCGGAGCATAAATGGGTGTTCTTGCTTTTGGGTAATGGCTGATTGAATCTTGTCATAGATTTCATTATATTCTCCATCATTTTTGGCAGTGCGTTGCACCACATCACCAAAGCTTTGATCATTAGCCTCTTTGGCGCGCATAGATTCTGAAGTCTGCTCTACAACCTCTTGGGGGACCGGATTATGCGCTTTTTGAGGTATAGGCTTGGGTTGCTGCTTTTGAATCTTGTTTGGTTTGGGCGTAGGCTTGGGTTGAGTATCCTGCACACTTGGAGTTTGTATCGTAGCAAGTGCGAGAGTGATGCTATGGACACCATTTTGGGCGACTTGTGTGGGCTGGAATTTTTCGATGATAAGATACACAAAGCACATATGCAAAAGTAGTGAAGCAAAAAAGCCTATCTTGCTTGGTGTAAATAAGCTATTGTTGTTGTGAAGTGGCGATACTAACATTTTCATGCCCCTTTTCTTTTAGTATATCCGCGACCTGCACGAATGTTTCAAACTTAGAGCTTTTGTCAATCTCAAGTTTTAACAATGTCTTGCTATCAAGTGCAAAGATTTTTTCTTTTAAAGTAGCAATATCCACTGGCACATTGTCAAAAAAAATACTGCCCTCTTTATCAATGCTCAACAAAATCGTAGGAGAATCGCTTGGCATAGATTGTTGATTAGAGCTGGGTAACTCCACTTTGATTTGTCCCTGTGCGATAAAAGTCGAAACACTTAGCACGATAGCCAACAACACAAGCATCACATCAATGAGCGGGATAACATTAAGTCCATCTTTTTTAGGAAGCCTCATCGCTCGTTCCTGCTCTTGGTATCTTGAGATTTGACACAAAGGACCTGATAGTGATTGAGACACACATCAACCTTGCGTAAAAAGACATTGTATAAAATGAGTGTTGGAATAGCGACCAAAAGTCCTAAGGCAGTGGCTTTTAATGCAGTGGAGAGTCCTATCATAATGGTTTTAGCATCAAGCCCTCCACTCACACCCATATCATAAAAAGTGATCATAATCCCTACAACCGTGCCTAAAAGCCCTATATATGGGGCATTAGAGTAAATGATATAGAGCGCGGTAAGATTTTTGCTAAGAGCTTCTTCCAACTCTTCTTTTGTGGGGTATTGCTCAATTTTAAGTCTGGCATAAAAGAGAGTGCGCTCAATGCTAAACCACACGACCAAAAAGCTCATAACCCCCAGTATAAAGAATATGATATGATCGATGTATTCCTTGAGTAGCTCCATGGCTTCGCACACTCCTTGTGATAATGACTTTCATACTTTTGTGATATTTTTGTGAAATTTTATAAGAATAATTCTTAAAATAACTTTATAAGCCAAAACTAAGGCAGTATCGCTAAAAATCCTTTGTGTTCGCTATCTTTTATGATAAAATCATAGTATTTCATCTACAAAGCACGATTTAATAATAAGGAAACCAATGCTTAAACAGCTCCTTTTAGCCCTAATTCTTTGGTATTTTACTACCCATATAGCCCAAGCTGAAATACAAGAGCCACGAACAACCATAAGCCAAGATGTCAAAAGCTTTGCAACCTCAAGTGATTGGGAGGGGGTGTATGGCGGATTTGATTCGTGTAACCCTTCATCTGTCGTCCCGGGCTGGTGCTATGAGCAACAAGGGCTTAATATCTATGATTGTATGCGGATAAATGAGTATCATTACGAGGACTCGCAGTTTATCTGCAAGCTTGGTGCGGTGATAAGGGAATTTCCAGATAAAGCCAATCCAAATGAACACATGATTTGCGATAGCACATCTTTTCCCGGCGAAGTGGAGATTGTGGTTGAAGGTATGGTGGCACACCCTACGCAAAAGTATTATGACGAGCTTTGTGGCGAAGCGACAAACAAGGCGCAATGCCGCAAAAATGTGCAGTTTTCACTAAAAAAGGACAATAAAGGCATTATCTTCCACTCAAGTAAGGGTTTAGATTCTATGACTTGCCAAACACCAATAGATGAGCGCAATGCAGGCACATTACAATCGCACTACCCTAATCTTAAAATTTCGTTTGATTGTGCCAAAGAGGGCTTAAGTAAGGTAGAAAAGGGGATTTGCAATAGTTTTTACACAGCGCGTGAGGACTATATGCTCAATATTGCTTATCGTTTCATTATGGACTTTGCAGAGGAAGCGACAGCCAAAGAGACCAAAAAGGAGCAAATGCAGTGGCTCAAGCAACGCAACCTACAATGTAGCAAAGCCCAAAATACCAAAGAGCTAGAATCTTGCCTGTTAGAAACATATTCCAAACGCACCAAAGAGCTCAAGACTATGGTGCAAAACACCCCCAAGCAATTTGTAAAACTCCATAGCCAAACAGGGCAGATTCCAATCTTTCAGTCTCCGCACCACAAAAGTGCTATCATCTATACAGCAACAGAAAATGATAAGTATGAAGCATTTTTGGCTAACAAAAAAACATACAAAGGCTTTACAAAGGTTGTTTTCCACAACTTAGACAAAAAGACAAATCCAAATAACAACCAAATCATAGGCTACATCAGAACACAAAATTTAGAATTACAATAGTGGCTTAAACCAAACCTTATCCCCCAAATCCTTAAAACCACAAAACTAAAGTTCCATTTGCTCGCAATCTATGATTGTAGTGCAAAACATAGGCTAGAAGTCTATGCAAAAGTCCCAACCACCTCTGAATATACCAAAGCATTTTCTTACAAAACCGAACCACTCATCAGTCTTTTGTATCAATACACATTCTAACAACCCACCTACAGAATCTTGGGCTTAGAGATTCTGTAAATCTGTAGTGTTTGACTATTCTTCTATAAATCTTTACAGAAACACAATCACAGAATCAGTAAATCATAAATTTGGATAAGTGCTAAGGTGTTAGAAGTTTAAGTATGTGGCCGGGAGAGAGGGATTCGAACCCCCGGAGGCTCGCACCTCAACGGTTTTCAAGACCGCCGCTTTCGACCACTCAGCCATCTCCCGATGATTTCAACCCACGACCAAAATCGCTATGCTAGAGATAATCACAAATTTGGAGGCGACACCCAGATTCGAACTGGGGAATCAAGGCTTTGCAGGCCCATGCCTTACCACTTGGCTATGTCGCCACTTAGAGTTTCTCTAGGGTGGTGCCCGAGACCGGACTTGAACCGGTACAGACGCAATGTCCGAGGGATTTTAAGTCCCTTGTGTCTACCAATTTCACCACCCGGGCATATAACCCATATAAAGATTGTAAAAAATCAAAGTAGAAAACCTGATGAAAATAAAATAATGGAGCGGGAAACGGGGATCGAACCCGCGGCCCCAACCTTGGCAAGGTTGTGCTCTACCACTGAGCTATTCCCGCACGAGTAAAAAGTGAAATTCTAGCAGTGTTTTTCTAAAAAATCAAGCCAAATCACGCAAATAATAAAAATATAAGCTTTTTTTACTACAATGGCGCGTTTTAATGCTTTTAATTTGAGTAAAATAGCCGATTTTCTCCTATCTTAAATTCTATAAGGATTCTCTGTGCTTACCCAATTCCAAAGTTACCCGTTTGAAAAGCTCCGCACGCTTCTTAGTGCGATCACACCACCTGATGTGCCACCTATCAACCTTACCATAGGCGAACCACAATTCCAAACCCCCACAAATATTCAGCAAAGCCTCATCACAAACGCCCCATTGCTCAATAAATATCCCAAATCAAGCGGCGAGGATTATCTCATCAATGCCCAACGCGCCTTTATCGCTCATCGCTATGGCATAGAGCTTAGCGCACAGCAGATTATCCCTACTTTTGGCACACGTGAGGTGCTTTTTAATTTCCCACAATTCTATCTCTTTGGTGTGCAAAACCCCACCATAGCCTACCCCAATCCATTTTATCAAATCTATGAAGGTGCGGCGATTGCCTGCAAAGCACACACAATCCTTATGAATCTCACACCACAAAATGCCTTTAAGCCCTCGCTCCAAGCCCTCCTAGAGCACGCAAAAAATGCGCACAAACCCCATATCGTGATACTAAACTCTCCTAATAACCCTACCGGTAGTGTCTTAGAACTTGATGAGCTTATTGAGTGGGTGCAAAAAGCACTTGAGCATGACTTCGTGATCGTCAGTGATGAGTGTTATAGTGAGCTATATGTCGATACAAAACCCGCAAGTATCCTAGAGGCAAGCCTCAAAGCCGGCAACACAGGATTCAAAAATATCCTCGCGCTCAATTCTATCTCCAAACGCTCCAGCGCACCGGGACTTAGAAGCGGCTTCATCGCCGGAGATGGTGAGATTTTGAAAGCCTATAGTCTCTATCGCACTTATATTGGTTGTGCGATTCCCCTCCCGCTCCAAAAAGCCGCGACATGTGCGTGGGAGGATTTCCAAAGCCCAGAGCAAAGTCGCGCAATCTATGCACGCAACCTCTCCATAGCCCAAGAGATTTTCCCTCACCTCCATATCAACCCTTATACTTTCTATGTGTGGCTTGATGTGGGTGATGACGAGGCATTTTGCAAGCATTTATATGCTACCGAAGGCATTAGCGTGCTTCCGGGTAGCTTCCTAGGGCGTGAGGGTGCAGGTCATGGCTATGTGCGTCTAGCTCTCGTGTATGACACACCCACGATTCAAAATGCCCTATACCGCATACAGCGAGTTTTGAGCAATTTTGATAACACCAAAACCAAGAAATAGGACATTACTATGCAACAAGCAATGAAAATACATTTTATCGGTATTGGTGGGATTGGAATCTCTGGATTGGCGCGTTATCTTATGGCACAAGGTGCGCAAGTGAGTGGGTCAGACATCGCAGAGGGCAGTGCGATAAAGACCCTAAAAGCCCAAGGAGTGCCTATCACAATCCCACATAATGCAGATTCTATCACTAACCAAGATCTCGTGATTCACTCTGCTATCATTAAACCCGATAATGTCGAAATCGTGCGTGCCAAAGCTCAAGGTATCCCTGTCCTCTCACGATCTCTTGCCCTAGAGTTTATTCTCAAAGGTAAAAGAGTCTTTAGCGTGTGTGGCGCGCATGGCAAAAGCACCACAAGCGCAATGCTTAGCAGTATTTTTCCAGAATATGGCGCGATTATCGGGGCAGATTCTAAGGAATTTGGCTCTAATGTGCGAGCGTGTGCGAGTGAAAACCTCATCTTTGAAGCCGATGAATCTGATAAAAGCTTTCTAAACTCCAATCC
This sequence comes from Candidatus Helicobacter avicola, assembly GCA_019112865.1. Classification (GTDB taxonomy): domain Bacteria; phylum Campylobacterota; class Campylobacteria; order Campylobacterales; family Helicobacteraceae; genus Helicobacter_F; species Helicobacter_F avicola. Next base: position 40,477 of record DXIN01000004.1, on the reverse strand, counting down.
CTACTACGCAATTGTGCCAAACGCTGAACCCGAGCATATGGAGACATACAACCACAACCTAGAGGAATTTTATGGTGCGTATGAGCAGTTTTTGCGACTTGCTGCAAAGCGCGTAATCAATGTCCAAGATTCTTATCTCCAAAATGTGAATCTTAAAGCAACCAAACTAAACCCACAATGCGATATTTGCGATATTGAATATATCTTAGAATCTGGCGAACCATACACGAGATTCACACTTAAAGGTGTGGGGAGTTTCCAAGTATATGGTTTTGGCGAACACATTGCGCTTAATGCCTCTTTGGCGATTTTGTGCGCACAGAGTGAGGGTAAAAGTGCCAAAGAAATAGCCCACAATCTCTTAAACTTTAAAGGCATAAAAAAACGTTTTGACATACTTCAAAAGGGTGCTACCACGATTGTTGATGATTATGCTCACCACCCCACAGAGATTCTCGCTACGCTCAAAAGCGCACGCACTTACGCAAAGCTTAGCGGTATGAAACGCATTATCGCTATTTGGCAACCACACAAATACTCACGTCTTGTAGAAAATCTCCAAAGATTTAAAGAATGTTTCCATCTCTGTGATGAGCTTGTGATATTGCCTGTATGGCGTGCTGGCGAGGAAGAAGTGCCTATTGATTTGCCCACAGAGTTTGCGCATTGTCAGCCAACTTTTGCTACACATCTCAAAAGAGAAAATCAAAGTATTGCATTGTATAATGGCGCACAAAAATTACACAATCTCCAAGACGCACTTATCATAGGATTAGGAGCAGGAGACATCACCTATCAGTTGCGTGGCGAAAAGTGATGCGCCCACAAGATAAGGGGTTTGTAAATTTGGAGTATTAAGGAAACACAATGGCATATCTCTTGTTTATTATTTTCATCACACTTGTTATCACATTGATAGTGGCTATTGCCAAAGATTCAGAGAGTATTGACAAAAAAAAGCGTATAGGTATCGCGCTAAGCCTTGTTCTAATCGTGATTTTGGGCGGTATTTACACCACTATACAAGACCAAAATGCGCGCAATCTCTACGAGCTTCAAAATGCCTTTGAACGAGGTGAAGAGCTACATTGCCAAGTAGAGGGCAAAACCCTAAATGTGCAAAAACAAGATTTTGAAATCACAAGCGGTATCAAATCCCTCCAAGGCAAGGTAAATTCCCCATACAAGGGCTTAAGCATTCTCTTAGAATCTTGCAGTAAATAACCCTATGCGTCCCGCCCTCTCTGCACTTATCAACGCCCTTGATTTAGAGGACTTTATCTGCTCTTTTGAAAGCTTTTTGGCACGAGAGAAGGGCTTTGTCTTTAGCGGCGATAGACAAATGTTTGTGCATTTTTTGCAAGAGTTAGAATCCACCCACCTAAGCCCCCTACCAAAGCTTAAAAGTCTCCAAACCGCCCTCACTCATCTCCAAAAATTTGGCACCCTAAGCTTTGAAGATATTTTTGAGTTCGTGAAGCTTGTGCGGTATTTTGCCTACCTTAAACGCGTGATAAAAGAGCATACACCACATTTGTATGTGTGGCTAGATTCTATACAGATACCACCCACTATGTCGCAACTTTGTGAAATTTTTGAAGACAATGGCGAACTAAAAAGCGGAATCTATCCCGATATTGATGGGGTCAAGCAAGCCCTTGCACACACGCAGCAGCATATCTCACAAGCCTTTAGCGCGCTCCTTAGTAGCACGCGAGCCTACTTAGTAGATCAGCAGATTCACTACATCAACCAAACCGAATGCCTCTTGCTCAAAGCAGGGTTTAATAACGCGATCAAAGGCATTATCATCGCACGCAGCGCCAATGGATTTTTTTATGTCCTGCCCCAAAGCATTGCCGAGCTAAAAACCAAGCAAAGCACACTCAATGACAAGCTCCAATCCCTACTCTATGAGCTTTGCAAAGATTTAAGTGCAAGCTTACAAAAGCAACTTTTGTTTTTGCGATTCTTAAATAAGGAATTTGATACATTTGACCATATCTATGCGCGCCATAGCTTTGCCAAAGCCTATAATTTAGAGTTTGTGTATGAAGCGAGCAAGGGAGCTATCGTGCTTAGGGATTTTTGCCACCCCGTGCTAAAAAATCCAAAACCCCTCACTATTGAGATTGGGCAAAAAATTACGCTCATTACCGGTGTCAATGCCGGAGGCAAAACAATCCTACTCAAATCCATTTTGTGCGCGAGCCTACTTAGCAAATACCTCCTCCCACTCAAAATCAATGCCGCGCATTCCAAAATCCCGCTCTTTAAAAATCTCTTTGCCATCATCTCCGACCCGCAAAATAGCAAAAACGACATCTCAACTTTCGCAGGGCGTATGGTGGAGTTTGCACAGATTCTGGGCGAGGATAATTTTTTGCTAGGGATTGATGAAATTGAGCTGGGGACAGATTCTGATGAGGCAGCAAGTCTCTATAAAGTCTTGCTAGAGCATTTAAGCCACAAACACTGCAAGATTATCCTCACCACACACCACAAAAACCTTGCCGCGCTGATGGCAAACCGCGAGGATGTCGGACTCATCGCCGCACTCTATGATGAGTCGGTGGGGCGTCCGCTCTATGAGTTTTTGCAAGGCAGTATCGGCAAAAGCTATGCGTTTGAAACTGCGCAAAACTACGGAATCCCAGCGACTTTAATCAATCGCGCACGAGAAGTCTATGGTGAAGAAAAGCTACATCTAAATGAGCTTATTGAGCGATCCAGCACTCTTGAGCTTGAACTCAAACAAAAAATCCGCGCCCTCGAGCAAAAAGAGCAAGCCTATGAGCGCAAAGCAAACGCGCTTAATGAGAGTATTGCGCGCTGTGAGAGCGAATATGCGCGCACAAAAGCAGAGCTAGAGCGCACCTATCGCAACGCACTTAATGAACTCAAAAAACATATGAAAGACAACGACAACAAAAACATTCATCGTGGAATCAACACAGCAAATGCAATACTGCGCACCCACACGCACTCACCAGCATCACCACAAAAAGCAAAATCACACAATCTCAAAAAAGGCGATTATGCCAAATATGGACAAAGTCGTGGAGTGGTTGTGGAGATTATGGGGGAAATGTGTGTGCTTGAGCTTGAAAATGGCGTGCGTCTCAAACTCCCACTTCACCAGCTAAAAATCACACAAAAACCACCAGCTAAAAACACATCTTTTGCCCCAACCTCACCAAACACACCCACTAATGTAAGTCTTGATTTGCACGGCAAACGCGTAGAAGAAGCCCTCGAAGAACTTGATATATTTCTATCAAACGCCCTCATAGCAGGTTTTGATGAAGTGCTTGTGTATCATGGGATTGGCACGGGCAAACTAAGTGCAGCGGTGGCGGAGTTTTTGAAATCCCACCCAAAAGTGCGTGCCTTTGAGGACGCCCCAATGAATCTTGGGGGCTTTGGAGCAAAAATTGTGAGGCTGTGAGATTCTAGATTCTTACACTTTAAGCATAATCAAACTAAGATTCTACAAAAGCCAAACTCTAAGGAGTCCCTATGAATCCCACGCTCTATGTTGTCGTGCCTTGTTATAATGAAGAGGAAGTCCTGCCACAGACTTATGTCACACTTAGCACCAAGCTCAACACGATGATAGACAAAGACCTCATCTCTCCCAAAAGCGCCCTCGTATTTGTCGATGATGGAAGCAAGGATAATACATGGAATGTGCTAGATTCACTGATAAAATGCCCCCCCCCCGAGAGCGGTTTTGGGCATAGCTCTTAGACTCTCTGCTAACAAAGGACATCAAAACGCCCTTTTAGCCGGGCTAGAATACGCAAGCAAGCGGTGTGATTGTGCGATAAGTATTGATTGTGATTTGCAAGATGATATTAATGTGCTTGATAGCTTTATACAGAAATTTCGTGATGGTGCGGATATCGTGTATGGCGTGAGAAAACGGCGTCGAAGCGATAGTGTATTTAAAAAATATAGCGCATTAGGATTCTATAAGCTTATGCACCTTATGGGTGTGAAGATCATCTATAATCACGCGGATTACAGGCTACTCTCTAAGCGTGCGATAGAATCGCTTATGTCGTTTAAAGAGGTGAATTTATTTTTGCGTGGCATTGTGCCACTCCTTGGCTATAAAAGCGATGTGGTGTATTATGACAGACTCTCTCGTGAGCTTGGCAAATCCAAATACCCCCTGCGCAAAATGCTCTCTTTTGCGTGGAATGGCATTACAAGCTTTAGCGTTATGCCACTGCGGCTTGTGAGTGCGCTGGGATTTGTGTTTTTTATGCTCTCTCTTGGGATTGGAGGCTATGCACTCTATATCAAGCTCTTTACGGATAATGCCCTGTGGGGCTGGGCATCGACACTCATTCCTCTTAGCTTTTTTAGCGGGATACAGCTACTAAGTCTTGGGGTTATTGGCGAATACATAGGCAAGATCTATAGTGAATCTAAGCACCGCCCAAGATATTTTATACAAGAGATTAGAGAAACTAAAAAGGAAATGTGATAGTGAATAAATCTAAGAAATTAATGAAGTAAGAAGATGGCTCCGGATGCAGGATTCGAACCTGCGACCAAGCGGTTAACAGCCGCCTACTCTACCGCTGAGCTAATCCGGAATTTTAAAAAAGCGTAATTATAGGCAAAATTTCTCTAAAAGTCAAGATTTGCACGACAAAGCGCGAATCCTCACTCATACCAAAGCCACCCTAAAAAAATCGTTCTCTTTTGCGCAATGTTGCACATTTTTTGCTTATATCTTTGTCTTGAAGGACTTTATGCTCATCAAGTGAGCACAAAAAATCTTGCACCACCTCTTTTTTGACAAATACTGGCAAATAACTATGACGCGTGAGACTAATAAGTCCTAAAAATCGCCCCTTTGTATCAAAAAAGCCCTTGCCATAGGCAAAATGTGGATACGCATCTCTCTCAAGCCGATAGCCGTATTTGACACTTTTTGCATGAGTTTGGTCATAATACTCCTCTACTTCACCCACCCGCATCATTTCTGGCACAAAATAATAATACTTATCCACATATGGGAAAAATACTTCTTGTTTGGGATTGACACTTGGAGCATTGTTAAACACATCAACAACAGAATACTCTTGGATTCTATCGTGATAGTAGCTCTTTTGCACCACATTACAATAATCATCAGTGCTTGCGATATTTTCCAAAAGGGCTAAGCCACTATATGTATCCACTGCCTTGAGATTGAGACGTGCAGTGCAGATGATGACAGCCGCACTAGAATCTTGCATTTTGGCATAAATCGCACGCGGCACAAGCGAGGCACTATGCACAATTTCACTTGAGGTAATATACAAGCCATTTTTGAGCATACTTGCAAAGCCTCGACGCATTGAGCCATCATTGAAATGCACCTCAATGATGGCAGTAGCATAAATCCACTCTGGCAAAGGGTCTGGGAGGATATATTGCTGGGGCAAAAGCGCAGAGGACAAAGGAATCGCAGTATTTTGCTCGGAAATATTATCAAAGAGTTCTTTAGGAGTGGGCGTGTGAGAATCTAACCCAAAACCTTGCAATGACAGAGGGTTTTGCGCGCGCAATGGGTCAATCACTCCCTCCTGTGCGAGCATATCTTCATCATAGACATCTGCATACAGGAGCATACACACGCACACAATACCTACAATCCTTGCAATCCTTTGCAATTTCTCTGTCCTTTTTTAAGCTAAAGTATGTTGCTATATCGGTAAAATACACTCACATTTTTATCTCACCTAAGGAGTTCTTATGGAAGAATTAAAAGTCTTTGACATCAATCCAAAGGAGCTAGAAAAGCTCAACTACGCACTGATGAAAACTAACAAAGGTTCTATGCTCATCAAATTATTTCCCGATGATGCGCCACAAGCTGTTACCAACTTCGCCACACTCGCAAAAAATGGTTTTTATAACAATCTCACTTTCCACCGCGTCATACCCGGATTTGTCGCACAAGGTGGCTGTCCCATAGGCAACGGCACAGGCGGTCCGGGATATAGAATCCGCTGTGAGCTTAAGGACAATCCTAATCTCCACAAAAAAGGCTCGCTTTCTATGGCACACGCAGGACGCGACACCGGCGGAAGTCAATTTTTTCTCTGTTTTTTAGAGCAACCTCATCTTGATGGCGAACACACCGTGTTTGGACGCATACAGCCAAACAAACGCGAAAGTCTTAAAGTCCTAGATTCACTCGCACAAGGAGACATTATAGAATCTATTGAGATTTTTGAAGACGAACCAGAAGTGAAATAGAATCCAAAGCCACCAGTGATATTACAGAATCTAAAAAGATAGTATATGTTCGCGTAAGCGGGGTGGGGTGGATTTGAGCGCACACAAGCGATGATATTTGCCACAAGCAAATTGCAATAAGACTATAGAATCTTTATTGCAGGAGCTATGTGCTCCTAAAGAAATTTCGTTTTCTAAAGAAACTTCGTTTTGTTTATCGGGGGTTAAAGCAAAGATTCTCGCCACTATACTTGACACATACGACCCAAATCTAAAGCTTTGGGGCTTTTGGATTCTAAATACGGACTTAAAGGAGGAGGATATGTTTATTTTTGAGCCATTATTTACGATCTTTGTGCTACTTTTTGGTGGCTATCTCGCCAAAAGAGTAGGTGTGCTCAAACAAAAACAATCCAAAATGTTTCTCGACTTTGCCCTGCTCTTTGCTCTGCCTTGCTTGATTTTTGAAAACACTTACAAACTCAAGTTTGATATGGAGCTACTAGGAGTAATCCTGCTAGGGCTTTGTTCAAATATCATCGCGACTTGCATCATCGTGGGAGTTGGCAAAGTTTTTAGATTCTCAAAATCCACCTTAGTGAGTATGGCACTCCTCACTTGCTTTGGCAACACACTCTTTGTCGGGATACCTATCATCTCCGCACTCTATCCTAACCCACAATATATGGGTGAGGTAATTTGCTATGACGCACTTGCGACTATGCTACCAATCTTGCTCTTTGGCTCATTTATCATCAATCTCGCCCACCCCACTAAACCAAGCTTATTTCAAAATATCAAAGCAATCGTGGTGTTTCCGCCATTTGTCGCACTCGTGCTTGGGCTAGTATGTAGTCTTGTGAGCTTACCGCATTTTGTCTTTGGACCCATTACATTTTTTGGACAATCAGCTACTTCTGTAGCACTCTTTGCTATCGGGCTTTCCCTAGGCTTTAGCGCAATCAAAAATTCTTACAAAAGTGTAGCACTCGTGATAGTAGGCAAAATGCTCCTTGCGCCATTTATCTTTGTGAGCGCAACCAAAATCTTGCATATAGAATCCTCTCCATCGCTACTCATTGCAATCTTTGAATCTGCTATGCCGACTATGACACTTGCTGGGGCAATGGTGATGAAAGCTAAGCTAGATTCTAATCTCGCGGTGAGTGCGATAGCCTTTGGTATGCTCTTTAGCGCGATTTCCATACCGCTATGGGTGTGGGTGCTATACTAGGATTCTTCAACCACTCACAAATCCGAGCATTAGGCACGCAAAAATCGTAGAGTGTGATGTGTCTTAGTAGTATTATAAACGCAACACCTAGAAAGTAGCTTGGTGGGCTAGTCGTAGCACAAAAAGGAGTGGCGGAACGGACGGGGCTCGAACCCGCGACCCCCTGCGTGACAGGCAGGTATTCTAACCAACTGAACTACCGCTCCACCATGAGTTATGAGAAAAGTGGTGGTCGCTATAAGACTCGAACTTATGACATCCACCTTGTAAGGGTGGCGCTCTACCAACTGAGCTAAGCGACCAAAAAAATAAAAGTGGTGACCCCTAGGGGATTCGAACCCCTGTAGCCACCGTGAAAGGGTGGTATCCTAACCGTTAGATGAAGGGGCCACTTTTATTTGTGAAAATAAATCTGATTGATTTCGTGGTGACCCGTGTTGGATTCGAACCAACGGCCCATTCCTTAAAAGGGAATTGCTCTACCAGCTGAGCTAACGGGTCATAAGTCTGCAAGCCCTCATCTTTTTACAAAGAAGCGAAATTATAGTCATTTTGCTTGTGTTTGTCAAGAGATACACCCTTAAGTTCGTGCATTTTTATGCAAAAGTTTGGCTTCATACAAAAATCTTGATGGTTCATACTCAATGCCCTTAAGTGCGTCCCTTTTCGCATATGAAAGCACGAGATTTTCTTTGGCGCGCGTGATTGCAACATACATCAATCTCCTCTCTTCCTCCAAACTCCCACCCTTATTCATTAGCTTGACATTTGGAAATCTCCCCTCCATCAAATCCACGATATACACATCACGAAACTCTAAACCCTTGCTCGCATGCACGCTAAGCAGATTCACACCACTCCCTTCACTTGCTTCACTAGAGCCAAGTATCATAGCGTTTAAAAACTTCCCTACTTCTTGATAGTTGCACGCCAAATCCTGCAGCAAAGAAACCTTGCGTTGTAGAGAATCTTGAGCCTTTTGCAAACGATCGCTATCAATACTGCCATCTTTGTTTTTGGCGCGACTTTGGGCAAGATTGTGCGCGATGTCTTTAAAAAACTCACTATGGACGATGCGCGCGATGAGATTCTTTGGGCTTTTAAGCTCTTTTATCTCACCAAGCATTGTAAAAAACCTATCCAAAAACTGCGCACCTTTGACACTAAGTTTGGGGTGCTCCAAAATCGGGTGAGAGGCAAATCGCTTAGAAATATGTGCATCAAAGCGATTTTTTGCTTGCAGGGCAAAAAAATCATCAAAAAGCCCAAGTTCTGTGTTTTTTGCCCTCTGTTCATAGGGACGCACCTTAGAATCTGGGCTAAAGATCCCCCTAAGTGCTACACCATCGCCAAGTCGCAGGAGAGATTCATAAATATCCTTTGCCATAGCATTGCCTATGCCCTTGCCATAACCTAAGATATGGATATATGCCATCATATCGCGCGGATAGATAGCTATGGCACAAATATCAAACACGATATTCACTTCTTTGCTATCAAAAAAACTCGTGCTACCCTTGCGCCTACATGAGATTCCAAGCTCACGCAATGACGCCTCCAAGCCGTCTGCGCTCGCATTATTGCGAAAAATAATCGCAATATCCTCATGCTTGTAGTTGCTTAATGCAATATGCTTGGCAATCCCCTGATACTGCGCAAACAACTCATCAAAGCCCAAAAGTTTAGGTGGTGGGAATACCCCCTCTTTAATCACTTCTAGATTTTTTGGGTAGATTCTAGGATTGTGCTTAATAACTCTATCGGCTAGAGAGAGAATCTCTGCTGAAGAGCGATAATTTTTGCTTAGGCTAAAAACTTGCGCTTGTGGGTATTTATCTGCAAAACTCCCGATAATCCCAATGTCCGCACCATTGAATGCATAAATACTTTGGTCATAATCCCCCACACAAAAGAGACTTTTGGGTCTTAAAGTTTGGAGGATAGAATCTTGCAGAGGGTTAGTGTCTTGGTATTCATCACACAGCACCTCTTCAAAGCCTAGCGCGTTTTTAGCGATTTCACATCGAAACAGCAAGAGCAAATCATTATAATCCGCATAATTGTGGTATCGCTTAAGCTCGTCAAATTCCGCCAACACATCTTCATAGATTTGGACATAGGGAGCTTGTGCAGGGATTTTTTGACACACCCATTCGCCAAAGCTAAGGCTTGAGCCACTATTGAGATAGAGTGAGTGGCTATCATAGAGATATTGTGAAGAATACACTGCCGCCGAGCTACGTTCGCTAAAAATGCGTCTCTCAAAGAGGCTTTTAAAGAGAATCTTTAACTCCTTTGGGGTTTTGAGCGTGATGTGCAAATGCTCTTTAAGATAGCGATAGGCTACTGCGTGGAATGTGCCAGATTCTATCTCACCAGCGATTTTGGGGCTAAAGAATCTTCCCACGCGCTCAATCATCTCGGCACTTGCCTTGTTGGTAAAGGTTAGGAGCAAAATCTGCTTTGGGTGTATGTCATTTTGGAGCAAAAACGCTATGCGTCCGACAATCGTAGAAGTTTTGCCCGTGCCTGCTGAAGCGATGATGAGATTATAGCCCCGCTTAGCAGTCGCAGCGCGGTATTGTTCTGTATTTAGGCGAGAGAGAGGCATTATTTGCCAAGGGATTCTAAAAGTTCTTGTGGTAAAAAGGCTTTGATAGGCTTGGTAATCCCAAGTTCAGGATACTCACGAATATCGAGACTGACTTGTGCGACATAGCCCTTTGCAGGATTAAACACAAAGGGTGAGGAGAAGCCCACTTCAGAATCTTGCACGGGATTTTGGAGCACGAGCGGGCAATACACTTCGACTTTATCGCGTCCCTCCTCAAGCTCTAGGAGGATTTGTAAGGCAGTGGGAATCGTGAAATTGTATTCTTTGAGTAGCACATAAGGATTGATGAGTGTCATTTCAAATGTGTTGTCCATTGCTCTCAATCGCACAAATGTCTCATCAATATTTTCAAGCTCCACATTTTGCACATTCTCAAAGCCCAAAATTGGCGATTTGACTTCATAAACCATACAATCTCCTTAGAAGTTTGTTATAATTCTTGCGCCAAATTATACAACTAAAGAAATAAGGGTGCTCTTATGCAAGAAAAAAAAACCTACAATCCACAAGCTATAGAATCTAAAATCTATGAAATATGCCAAGAACGCGGATATTTTGAAGTCGATAGAAGCAAACAAAAAAACTTTTGCATTATGATGCCCCCACCAAATGTTACAGGTGTGCTACACATCGGACACGCGCTTACTTTCACTCTCCAAGACATCATCACGCGTTACAAGCGAATGGACGGCTATGCGACACTCTATCAGCCGGGAATGGATCACGCCGGTATCGCCACGCAAAACATCGTAGAAAAGCAACTCCTCGCCCAAGGCATAAGCAAAGAGAGTATCGGACGCGAGGCATTTATCCAAAAAGTGTGGGAATGGAAAGAAGAATCCGGAGGCAAGATTCTAAACCAAATGCGCAAACTCGGCATATCGCCGGCGTGGAGTAGATTGCGATTTACGATGGATAATGGGCTTAAAAATGCGGTTAAAAAGGCATTTGTGCAGTGGTATGAGCAAGGACTCATCGTGCAAGATTCTTATATGATTAATTGGTGCACGCATGATGGCGCATTGAGCGATATCGAAGTGGAGTATAAGCAAAACGATGGCTTTTTGTATCATATCAAATACCCTATCAAAGATTCACAAGAATCCCTCATAGTCGCCACCACGCGCCCCGAGACATTCTTTGGCGATACGGCGGTGATGGTGCATCCTGATGATGAACGCTACAAGCACCTCATAGGCAAGAGTATCCTGCTGCCATTGCTAGATCGCGAGATCCCCATCATCGCAGATTCACATGTGGATATGGGCTTTGGGACAGGCTGTGTGAAAGTAACGCCCGCGCACGATATGAACGACTATGAAGTGGGCAAACGCCATAATCTCCCCTCACTTGTGGTTTTTGATGAAAAAGGGATTTTAAACCACCTTGCCGGGGAGTTTGCAGGACTAGAACGATTGCAAGCGCGCGAGCAAATCGTCTCAAAACTCAAACAAGAGGGCTTTATCCACGCCATAGAGCCTTACACAAACCAAGTGGGCGTATGCTACCGCTGTGGCAATATCATCGAGCCTTACATCTCCAAGCAGTGGTTTGTGCGCAAAGAAGTTGCCACACAAGCCATAGAGCGCGTCAATGCGGGTGAGGCGAAGTTTTTCCCCGCGCAGTGGCTCAATAACTACAACGCATGGATGCGCGATCTGCGCCCGTGGTGTATCAGTCGGCAGCTGTGGTGGGGACATAGAATCCCTGTGTGGTATTGTGTATGTGGCGAGAAAGTCGCTAGTGAGCACGATTACCCTACCTGCCCCAAATGCCACGTTACCATTACCACACAAGATGAAGATGTGCTTGATACTTGGTTTAGCTCGGCATTGTGGGCGTTTAGCACACTTGGCTGGGGCAATGAATCTAGCGAGAGCGACACGCAAGATTCACAGAGCAAAGCCCAAGATTTAGAGAATCTAGCACAGAATCTAAACAGCACGCAAGATTCACGCGCGCTCTACCACACCGATGATTTGCAGAGATTCTATCCCAACTCCTTGCTGATTACGGGCTTTGATATTTTGTTTTTTTGGGTGGCGCGTATGCTCCTAGCTGGAGAATCTCTGCTAGGCAAACTACCTTTTAACGACATCTATCTGCACGCCCTTGTACGTGATGAAAAGGGAGATAAAATGAGCAAATCAAAGGGCAATGTGATCGATCCGCTTGAAATCATAGAGACTTATGGTGCAGATTCTGTGCGTTTTACTCTAGCAAGCCTGTGCGCGCAAGGCAGGGACATCAAGCTCTCTTATTCCCAGCTTGAGCTAGGTAAGAACTTTGCTAATAAAATCTATAATGCCGCGCAATTCCTCCTAATGTATGCCGCCCAGCTTTCACCTAAATCCCCATACTTCCGAGATGATTTAGATTCTAAGCCATTTCACACGCCGCTTGGGCTGTATATGCGCTCACGTCTTGGCTTTGCGACTATGCAACTGCGCCACGCACTTGATCATTATCGCTTCAACGACGCCACAAGCGTGCTGTATCACTTCTTGTGGAATGAATTTTGTGATTGGGGGATTGAGCTTGCTAAGGCGCAAAAAGAGGCGATTTTTGAGCTAGGCGCGGTGTTTAGAGAATCTCTCAAACTCCTGCACCCCTTTATGCCCTTTATCAGCGAGGACTTGTGGCATGCGCTTAGTGGCACGCGCCTAGAGGATAGTCCATCGATTATGATTGCGAATTTTCCCACATACGCGCACCAAGATGATGGCATAGAGCGGGAGTTTGGGCTCATCAAAGAGTGCATTATCTCCTTGCGACGCATTAAGGCGACTTTGGAGCTGGGCAATGCGCCGATTCAACACGCCTTTGTGCGTCTCAATGCTCCGATAGATTCTGCCCTGCTCACGCTTTTTGTGAGCAAACTTGCTAAGGTTAAAGATCTCACGATTTTAGATCCTACAAGCCCCAACCCCACGGAGTGCATAAGCGATGTGGGTGAAGCAGTGCAAAGCTTTGTAGCACTAAGTGGAATTGATGTGAGCAGTATCATCACACGCCTTACTTCCCAAGAGGGCAAACTCCAAAAAGAAATCGCCAAACTAAGCGCGATGCTTGAAAATCCAAATTTCCTCAAAAATGCCCCTGCCCAAGTGCTAGAGCAAAATCGCACAGCACTCACGAATGCTAAGGACAAGCTCCAAAAAGTCCAAAGCGAACTCCACACATTACAAAGGAGCTAATATGCCAACACACACTACCACAAAAAAAAGACTAAAGCTATTTGTGATTGCATTTGCCATCATCTTTGGCGTGGCAACCATACTTTTGTTTTACTTCAAAGCGCCCAGTGAGACGACCCCAAACAAATACATTGCCCTCACACAAGCTTATCTCAATCTCACAAACACCACAAACCAAGCAAACCAAGCACAACCAAGCTCTACCCAAGAAGATGCCCTCGCCCTTATCCAACGCGCCAAATCTTCGGGCTATGAACTTATAGATTCACACACACTTGCTCAAAATCTCGATTCTTTTGTCATCATCGCCACACTGCCACGCGGGATCTATAATCTCGGACTAATCCCAGGAGCAAAGCATTTTGGCTTTGCCAAAAGCCCAAGTCTGCAAGAAGTGGGCAAGATAGACCAATGGGCGCAAGATGCACTCAATCGCTCACAGCAGGAATTTATAGAATTTTTAGGCACGCAAAAGGACGCAAAAATCGTCTTTTATGATGAAGGTGATGACATCTTTGCGCCTGTAGGGAGCGCACACACAGCACTTTTGTGGGCAAAAAGTCTGGGTTATACCAACCTCTATCGCCTCGTGGGTGGGTTTGGCGCGTGGAAAGCAGATGGCAATCCCATAAGCACGCAAAAGCCCCATTGCTGCGAGGTGGAGTAATGATCGCTATTACCGGTGGTGGCACGGGCGGACATCTCGCTATCGCCAAAGCCCTCGCACAAGAACTCCACAAGCGACAAATCCCTTGTATCTACATCGGTTCACTAATGGGACAGGATAAAATGTGGTTTGAGCACAGCGATTTGTTTAGCGCGGTATATTTTTTAGATAGCACCGGCGTAGTCAATAAGCGCGGTTTAGCCAAACTCACCGCGTTATACAGAATCTACAAGGCTATGCGTGAGTGTAGGAGGATTTTTGCGCGCCATAATGTGCGTGCAGTCATCAGCGTGGGGGGATTTAGTGCAGCTGGGGCTTCGCTAGCGACTTTGGGGAGCACTATCAAGCTCTTTATCCATGAGCAAAACGCCATTAGTGGTGCGCTCAATAAGATTCTATCGCCCTTTGCCACGCAAGTTTTTGGCTCATTTGCATTTCCAAGCAAGAACTTCTATCGCTGTGATTACCCTGTGCGCGCGGAATTTTTTGCCAAAGCCCGCACGCGCACAGAGATTCGCACGATACTCTTTTTGGGCGGATCACAAGGTGCTAGGGCGATCAATGACCTTGCTATCGCACTTGCGCCCAGCCTCTTGGAGCGGGGCTATCGCGTGATTCACCAATGCGGTGCGCGTGATGAGGAGCGCGTGCGAGAATTTTACGCACATAGCGGTATTTTAGAGCGTGTAGAGCTCTTTGCCTTTAGCCCCACGCTCATTGAGTTTTTATCCCAAAGCGATGTGTGCATTAGCCGTGCAGGAGCTGGGAGCGTGTGGGAAAACTGCGCCAATGGCTTGCCCTGCTTTTTTATCCCCTATCCCTTTGCCGCCAAAGACCACCAATATTACAATGCCCTAGAGTTTGCCAACGCCAACCTTGCGCAAGTGTGTCGAGAATCTAGCGTAGATTCAGAGCAGATTTTGGAGTTTTTGGACACGCTCGCACCTCGTATTACTCAAGTCTCACAAACCCTGCAGGGCAAAATCTCACCTCATGGAGCAGAGATTATCATCTCACGCATATTGGGCGAGACCACCTAATCGCACAAGAGTAATACATCTCTAACAAACTGCGTTTTCTAAAGAAGCCTACACTCTTGCTTTCTCGCTCCAGATGGCATCCAGCCTCGCTCCGCTACGCGACTTTTGCATTGCCTTTCTTTGAATCTTGAGATTGCTTAGATTCTGTAATGTCGCTGGTGGCTTTGGATTCCACAAATCAAACCTAGCCCAAAGTCCCAATTTCATAAATGCGTCCGCCTTTTTTGTCATCTGTCTCCACATCACACACATATTTCCAACCGCATTTTTCATAAAAGCCCTTGTGGCTTGTGAGGAGATACAATCTCTCATACGCATTCATATCGTATCTTATAAATTCCAACAATGCCCTCGCTACACCCATTTTGCGATACTTTTCTTCCACATAGAGTGCGCATACATTGGGACTTAGGTCTTTGCGTGTATGAAAATCATTGTCAATCACTCCTGCTCCCGCAATGATGTTTTCTCCCTCTAGCACGATATACCATTGGGGTATGACATTTATTTGATTACAAGAGTGTTGTTCTTGTTTTCTCGATCCAGAGGGGGTAAATCCATCTTGCGCTCCGCTACGCGAACATACATTACCTTTCTTTGAATCTTGAGATTGTTTAGATTCTGTAATGTCGCTGGTTGTTATAGATTCTATAATTTTATTGCAATTTGCTTGTAGCAAATTGGTATCACTCGTGGAGAGTAAATCTCCACTCGCTCCGCTGCGCGAACATACATTACCTTTCTTTGAATCTTGAGATTGTGTAGATTCTGTAATGTCGCTGGTTGTTATAGATTCTCTCATACTCTGCTCATATTCGCTCTGTGCAATGCCCCATTTTTGTGAAAACCACAAAGAAGCTTTAGGGATAGATTGCGGATATAAACGCACAGGGACAATCTGCACTAAAACATCTCCCCTATGGCAAAAAGTGCGCTCTCAATTTCACGCTTGAAATGCACATAGATAGAGGGCAAAATAATAATAAGCACAACAAAAGCAATCGCGATTTTCACAGGAAATCCGATGGCTAAGAGGTTAAACTGCGGGTGAGTTTTCATAATCATACCAAAGATGATATCCGAAAACAAAATGATCGCCAAAATCGGAAATGCCATAGAAAACCCTACTACGAAAAAATTCCCAAGTGCTTTGACATAATACTCCACACCTCCCCCAAGCACAAAACTCCCAAGCGGCACAGAATCTAAGCTATGCGCAACAAGCTGCAATACAATATGATGAAAGTCCAAACTCAAAGCAACAAGCAAAGCCAACATACTTAGTAATTGCCCCACAATAGGGCGTTGTGAGCCGCTAATAGGATCATAGGCACTCGCCATCGTAAGCCCCATAGAAAAACTCATCAACTCCCCACTAAGATTAATCATCGCAAACACAATTTGCAACATAAGCCCAGCCAAAAACCCCATCATCAACTCAAAAAGCCCAGCTATCATCAAGTCAATTACCGAGAGCTGCCCTAGATCATAGTGTGCGAGAGGATAAAACAACACCGCCATAAAAAATATCATCGCCCCACGGATACTTGGCGAAACCATCTGATGATCAAAAAATGGAAAAAAAGCAAACACCCCGCTAAAACGCAAAAGCAGAAGCAAAAAAATGATGACATGGGTATCATTTGTCAAATACGGCACAATCTCCATTGTTTGCTCCCTTGATACAGATTTGACTAGCTTGTGGAAGTTTCACTGCCACTTTACCATTAGCCCATCGACACTTGCTAGCTTTAGCTCTTTTGCTCTAGCAACGGGATTATAGCACGCAAATCCTTTTGTTCGACCACGATATTAGCAGCTTCTTTGAGCACTGCCTTGGCACAAAATGCCACACGCGTATGCGCATAGGCAAACATACTCACATCATTTGCACCATCGCCCACACAAAGCGTATCTTGCACACTCACCCCCAGCAAATGTTGCAAACGCATAAGCATCATGCCCTTAGAATCCCCAAACATCATTTCACCACCTACCTCACCACTTAGCACACCTGCCTTAGTGTGCAAAATATTGCTAAAATCACCATCAAGTCCTAAAACGCGTGCAAAATGCCTTGTTGCAAGGCTAAATCCACCGCTAAAACACACCACTTTATACCCACAATCTTGCAAAAATGCTACAATCTCCTGCGCACCGGGCATCAATGGGAGATTTTCACAAATTTCTTGTGCCCTAGATTCTGCTAATCCAGCAAGTAAGCTCACGCGAGTTTTGAGACTTTCATAAAAGTCCAATTCCCCGCTCATCGCCCTGTGTGTAATGTGCGCTACCTCTGCCTCCACACCACATTCTTTTGCCAAAAAGTCAATAGTCTCGCCATTCATTAATGTAGAATCAAAGTCAAAAACCGCTAGCTTCATCACTCTCCTTTATAATCTCACACAATCGTGCGTTTGATAAATGGCGAAAGACGCGTCAATACCTCATAGCTAATCGTATCAAACTCCCTTGCGACCAACGAAGCATTGTCAAACACACAGATTCTAGGCATATCACTTGCGCACGAGAAACAATCCATCGAAGTGCGTGGCAAAATCCTCTGCCCATCTGCTGTATGGAGATTTTTATGCTCATTGACCCGATACAAACCATCGCCATAACCCACATCATAGGTGCTAATCACGCTTTCTTGTGCAAGCACACTTTTGCCACCATAGCCGATTTTCGCACCCTTTGGTAGGATCTTGCGTGAGATTCTATCTGCCCATAGCGATGCCACAGGCTTAAGCTGTGTAGCAATCTCCAAATCTATATCACACTCCAAATACCCATACGCCGCAATCCCCACACGCACCAAATCGTCATCAATATGTGTTGCACGCAAAGTACCAGAGGAATTGAGCATATGAAAACGTGGCAATACTATACCAAGACCTGCACAGATACTCGCTACCTTGTCTTTGAGTGTGTGAAAATTTTCACACCCCAACGCAAAATCCTCGCCCACCTCATCACCATAGCCATTATGACTAAACACACCAAAAAGCTCCAAGCCCTTCTGTGCGATGAGTGTGATATATTCCTCCACTTCGTCAGGGCTAATCCCGTTACGATTCATTCCGGTATTGACTTTGAGCTCGACCCTTTGCCCAGGACACAAAGATTCTAAAATTTCTTTGTTGTTGATTGCAATTGCCATATTAGGTGCTAATGGCTCTTGTGGCATTCCATAAAGAATCGTGATAGAACCAAAAAGTGATTGCACAATCTTTGCTTCACAATGTGTCTTGACAAACACATCTTGCACACCAAAATCCCTCGCCAAAGTCGCAATTTCCCTCAAGCCATGCCCATAAGCATTGTCTTTGAGCACAAGTGCAAGCCGAGTTGATGTAGAATATGTCTTAAGATGTTGGGATATAAGCGTGAGGTTATGAAAAAATGCTTGAGAATCTAAAAGGATTTCTGACATTATTGTAGAATCTTATGTCGTGTGGCAGGGGTTAGGCAACCCCAAAGCCAAGAAGTTATTTTGGCAAACCAGAAATGTAAGTAGCAAGCTCTTCGATTTGCTCATCTGTGAGGTTTGCTGCGTTTGGATTCATAAGGTTTGCTTTACCATGGCGGTTAAGCGTCTTAGCTCTATAGCCTTTCAAATCCTCAACAATAGTAGCTTTTGCCAATCCAGCAATCACATCATTACCAAAACTTGTTTTTTTACCATCAGCTCCGTGGCAAGTTACGCATTTTTTATAGCTAGCAGGTGCCTCCGCTGCCAATGCCATACTTACACAACCTGTTGCGATAAGTAATACTAACTTTTTCATTTCCTTCTCCTTTTGTGTGAAATCTAACTCTGAAATTTTAGCGAAATTAGGACTTAGATAAGCCTTAAATTTTGCTAAATTTTTACTCGCGCACTCAAAGCCCGAGAGAGCGAAAGCTGATCGACAGAATCTAGCCCAATCCCTGTGGGCACACCTTGTGCAATCTTGGTAAATCTAAGATTGGAATTTTGCAGTGTATCCTCTACAAAAAGCATAATCGCCTCATTTGCTAATGTCGGTGATAGCGCGAAAATCACCTCTGTGATAGATTCAGATTCTATGCGCCTAGCTAGCAGACTAAAGTCAATATCCTGCACCTGTGCCTTAGAATCTAGCACAAAATACCGCCCCCTAAACTCTCCCATAGATTCTAAAATAAAAATATCTCTCTGATGTGCAACGATACACAGCTCTCCATTCTCACGCTCACAATCCAAGCAAATCTCGCAAATCTCGGCTTCACTCAAACCCAAGCATCTCTCACACACCCGCACATTGCGTGCTGCTTCTTCAAGTGTATGGGCGACCTTTAGTCCCAAAAATTTATTCTCTACGCTAAGACTAAGAGCGATTTTTTGCGCACTTTTTTTGCCAATAGCTGGGATCTGTTCTAGTGCCTCTACAAGCGCAAAAAATGACTGCAATCCCATTTTGTAAGTATTCATTTTCCCTCCAGTTATGCCGTAAGTTTAATTTTCTTTTGCTACAATTTTTCCTTTTATTTTGATTTAAAGCAAACATATCTCCACAATCTTGCGAAATATTAAGGAGCATTATACCAATGGAAAGCCTAGATTATTATGAAGTGCTAGAGGTTACACGCACGAGCGACAAAGAGAGTATCAAAAAATCCTATCGTAAGCTCGCTCTCAAATATCACCCCGACAGAAATCCTGATGACAAAGAAGCCGAGGAGCGATTTAAGCTCATTAATGAAGCCTATGAGGTGCTTAGCGATGATAACAAACGCGCAGTTTATGACAGATATGGCAAAGAAGGCTTAAGCGGTGGTGGTGGTGCGCAGGGCTTTAGTGATATTTTTGAGGGCTTTGGGAGTATTTTTGAGAGTTTCTTTGGCGGAGGTGGTATGCGCACCAAACGAGGTGAGAATCTAGATTCACTCCAAGAACTTCATCTAAGCTTCAAAGAAGCAGTATTTGGCTGCACAAAAACTATCAAAAACACCTACAAAATCTCCTGTCAGAAATGCAATGGCACGGGTGCTAAAGATGGCAAACTCCAAACCTGCAGCGCGTGCAAGGGCGAGGGCAAGACTTACATACGACAAGGTTTTGTAACCTTTGCACAAACCTGTAGTGTGTGTGGTGGTGCAGGAATGCAAAAAGCCCAAGACTGCCCAGAATGTAAAGGCAAGGGGTTTGAAAGCAAAGAAGAGAGCTTTGAAGTCAATATCCCAGAAGGCGTAGATAGCGGTAATAGAATCCGCATACAAGACAGAGGGCACGCCAATAGCAAGGGCAAGCGAGGCGATTTGTTTTTGCAAATCTATGCCCAAGATGACGAGAATTTCATACGCGATGGCGAAAATGTCTATATCCAAGTGCCTGTGTTTTTTACCTCGGTGCTTTTGGGTGAGAGTATCAAAATCCCATCTTTGCGCGGCGAAGTCGAGCTAAAACTCCCTACTAATGCCAAAGACGGCGCGCAGTTTGTCTTTGAAAATCAAGGTGTGAAAATCCTCAACACCTCTTCATATGGGAAGTTTGTCGCACAAATCACCATCACTTATCCCAAAAAACTTAATACCGAGCAAAGAGAGCTCCTCCAAAAACTCCACGAAAGCTTTGGTAATGAGAGCGCACCGCACCTAAGCGCACTTGAGCAGTGTTTTGCCAAAATCAAATCGTGGTTTAAAAACTAATGCGCGTTTTTGCCCCTATCCTGTGTGTGCTAATCTTTGGCGCGTGTAGTGATATTAGCAAAAACTCTCTAATCCCTTCGGCTAAAGATTCTAATATCGAGCAAGAAAAACGTCTAGAGCGCAAGATTCAAGCCTCGCGCAAAGGTGAGATTATGCAGGGCAAATACACGCCCTTTGTAGCAATCGCCACATACCTCAATGATGTGGATAATATCAATGCCAAGCGCGAAGTGTTTCTCGTAGAGCTGTATGAAAAAAAGCCAGATTCTAAAATCCAAGACAAACTTTCTTTTGATCTCATCTCGCACAATGTAAGTATGCAATCTCTCTTTGTTACGCGTCTAAATCCTAGTCAATACACCGACATTTTGCGTCCAAAAAACCCATATAATGCTCTGTTTGTCGTGGAATTTGAAAGCATTAGCAAAAAACACCGAGAGACGATGAAGCTTAAGCTAACTATCAAAGATGAGGGTGCTATGAGCTTTGACTTTGGCTATCCTGTGTTAAAAAGCAAGCTCCGCTAATGCGCTTAGATTCTCTCTTGCACAAAATGGGCTATTTCCAAAGCAGACAAAAAGCAAAAGAGGCGATTTTAGCACACAAAGTGCGCTATGATGGTGCATTGCTTACCAAACCTGCGATAGAAACTCCCCCACTTGAGCCAATGCGCTTAGAGATTGCTCCTCATCTTGTGTCTCGTGCAGGCTACAAACTCCAAAACTTTCTTGCACACCTTACTATCCTTGATAAGCCCCTGCAGATTGCAGATAGCACGATTTTAGACATAGGTTCTAGCACGGGAGGATTTGCCCAAGTCCTTTTAGAATCTGGTGCCAAACATATCGTATGTGTTGATGTGGGGAGTGCGCAGCTCCACCCGAGCTTGCGTCAAGATTGTCGTATCACGCTCTTTGAAAACTGCGATATTCGCGATTTTCACACTACTACAGATTTTGACCTTATCACTTGTGATGTGAGTTTTATTTCGTTGCGATTGATATTGCCCGCTATTTTGCGTTTTGAATCTCCTAGCTTACTTTTGCTTTTTAAGCCGCAATTTGAAGTGGGCAAAGACGCAAAACGCAACAAAAAAGGTGTGCTACAAGATCCACATATTGGGGAGCAGAGCCTAGAAGAGTTTTGCGCCCTACTCTCTCAAACACACACCTATATAACCTACAAAAGCGATATTTTAGGAAAGGAAGGCAATGCTGAATACTTTATCCTCGCACAGCGCAAATAGTATCACTTCCCTAGCCATTGGCAAATTCGATGGTATGCACCTAGCGCATTTTAAGCTTTTAGAACAGCTAGATTCTCAAGGTGCAATCCTGTGTATCCACACCAATCACGCGCGCGCACTCACACCACACAAAGAATCCTACACGCATTTGCCAATCTTTTATGTCGATTTGGCGCGTATCAAAAATCTAAGTGGTGAAGCGTTTGTAGAGTTTCTTATCCGACACTTTAAAGCACTAAAGCGCATCGTGGTAGGCTATGACTTTAAATTTGGCAAAGATAGGAAATTTAGTGCCGATGACCTCCACACACTTTGCAAGGATTCTAAGATTGAAATTATCATCGTGCCAGAATACAAAATCCGTGATTTGGGCGTGCATTCAAGTATGATTAGAGAGTGTATCACCACGGGTAATCTTCCCATTGCCAATCTTTTGCTAGGGAGAATCTACACCATACACGCCACAACCACCAGCGGACAGAATCTCGGATCACGCGAACTATATCCGACCATCAATCTTGTGTGTGATGAGTATATACTACCCCAAGATGGTGTGTATGCGAGCGTGAGTAGCTTTGATGGAGTGGAGTATAAGAGCGTGAGTTTTGTGGGCAATCGCCTAAGCACCGACAGAGAGTTTAGCATAGAAACACATATCTTAGGGCATTCTATCCCTGTTTTACCACCACACCTCACACTAGGATTTGTGCAAAAAATTCGCCAAAATAGACATTTTAGCGATTTGCAATCTCTCAAAGCCCAAATCACCCAAGACATCGCCACCGCTACTGATATATTACAACATCTCCACAAGGGAGATTTAGAGCTTACCTCTCTTTGAGATGATATGTGCTACAATGCCACCCCAAACCAAATGTGAGGGAGCAAACTTATGGATTCACGACCACGCACACTGACTATCAACATACGATATGGGGGCTTAGGCGATCAGCTCTTTTGGAGTCATATCCCGCGCATTGCCAAAGATAGGGCAACAAGGGGGGGGGCTATGACAAAGTCTATATCCGACTTTTAGAAAACTCCAGAGACGCTCAATACATAAAACTTATTTGGGAAAATAACCCCTATGTTGATGATGTAATTATAGGTTTTCAAGACACAATTACTAGCGACATTATAGAATCTAAGCAACCTCAAGATTCAAAGAAAGGCGATGTATATGCGCAAAGCGGAGTGATGGCGGATTCATTTCGCACGAGCGATCAACAAGAGCCAAGCTCTTATGATAAAATAATAAACCCCACAAATCCTTTTTTGCACCTTGAATGCTTTTCCTACACCCATAATCTCCTTGATAATTGTATGCTAAAACTTGGGCTTGATGATGACAAGAGACTCCATGAGCCAGAAATTTGTTACACACCAAAATTTAGAGAGGAATACCACAAAACAATCTTTGACCCAAATTGGATAAGCAATGCGGGCAAGATACAAGATTCAGATATTATGCACTTTTTTGATACTAACAATATCCAACTTGATGCCGTGCTTGCCAAACGAAGTGATAAGTGTCTCTTTGACTATCGTGCTGATGTAGAAGTGATACAGACCAAATCGCTAGAGGATTTTTGTGATCTTTTGTATTCGGCTAAGGCAATCTATTGCCTTGTTACAGGCACAGCTACCCTCGCTGCTGCTCTTGGCAAAAGTGCAAATGTCATCGTGGGCGAAAACATCTCTCCATATTTTTTGCACTCTCCTTTGCACACCTATATCTATCTCCGACACGACAAAAATCTCTCCAAAGTCTGGCGATACAGCAAACACCACAAAATAAAACTCAAAGTAAAAACGATTAATCGCCTCTCGTATCTTTTGCCAACTAAGGCATTGCGCTTGGCTTTTAGAAACCTCTTTGCATATGAAAATTTCCATAAAACAAATCTCCCCCACCATCAATAAATCTCCAAATCTCACAAAAAATTTCACAATTTTTTTACGAAATATCCTCTTTTTAAGCTTCTTATAAGGGGGGGGGGATAGAATAGCGGGGTTTTGGTTTTTTGAATTTCGTGGAGCTAGATTCAGTGATTTAAAGGGCAAAACAACTACAACCTTAAATAAGGAGTTTTTATGAAAAAACTTATGGTAAGCGGAGCATTAGCTCTAGCATTTAGTGGCGTAGCTATGGCAGAGGAGAGCGGGGCGTTCGTAGGTGTGGATTTGGGACTTAGTAACGGCAAGATGACACGAGAGACTATGGGTTCTGAACAAATACAAGATGTCAATTTTGGATTTCGCTATGGGCTTATGGGTGGCTATAAGTGGTTTTTTACCGAAAGCTTTGGTTTGAGAGCATATCTCCAAGTCAATAATGGCTCACTCAAGCTCAAAGATATGCCAGCCACACCAAATACTTATAACACGCTTAATGTAATGGCAAATGTCGATGCACTATGGAATTTCTATACAAGCAATGAAAATGCAGTAGGGCTTTTCGCTGGGCTCTCACTAGGCTATGCGATTCACAATGGCGGTATCGTGAAACAATATGTAGATAGCGGGATCAAAGATCCTTCTGGCTTTGATATGGGGATAAACTTTGGTGTGAGAAGTATCTTAGCCAAACATCATGGTATCGAAATCTTTAGTCGTTTTGGTGTCGTGGGCGCGAGTGCTACGAGTGCTACGAGTGTTCCGGGTGTTCCGGGTGTTCCGGGGACCATTGATGTTAAAATGACAACAATGCAACCCTATGCCTTTGGTGTGCGCTACACATTTAATTTCTAAGCCCACGAACTATCATCTTTAACACTAAGATGATAGATTATCACTAAGGCAGCCACGCGCCCAGACTCTCCATAGAATGCTATGGAGAGTGGCTTGTGCTTGCTATCACTTGCAAACTCTCATCACTTTTTGAACTTGCGTTGAGATTCTTGTGTGTATCCTAGAATCACACTAGCATCGCCATAAGCGCAAAACGCCCAGTAACACCATCGCGTCGATAAGAGAAAAACTCCCTATCACAACTACTACATCGTGGCAAAAAATAATAATCCATAATCCCTAGATTCTCAAATTCCGCCTTGAGCATGGATTCTAAATCAAGAAAATACCGCCCTTCTCGTATTTCTATATACTGCTCCCTATATCCTAGCTCCACACACACATCATCGCCCACTTCATAGCAGCACTTGCGTATCCCAGCTCCGACAAACACATACATATCACTTGCCTGCGTGTCATAATGCTCGCTCATACGCGCCAAAGTCAGTGAGCAAATCTCGCCAAACACACCCTTTCGTCCAGCGTGAATGAGTGCAGCAACATTATGCGTTTTGTCAAAAAACAAAATCGGATTGCAATCCGCCACAAGCACCATTGCTGGCATATGTGTGCGAGAAAGCACTAACGCATCAGCCTCGCCCACATTGATAGCTCCGTTGTTTTGCCTTGCCTCGCCCTCATAGAAATTCTCCTCAAGCAACGCACAATGTGTGCTATGAATCTGTGTCATATACGCTAGATTCTGTGCATTGACACAACGCAAATCTAGCTTTTTAAAAGCTTCTAGACTATGCGCGATGTTGCGCTCTACCACTGCAGTCTCATCACCAGTGTGAAACGCGAGATTGAGGCTATCATAGGGAGGTTGGCTATACCCACCATAGCGATTAGTAAGAGCAAATACCACGCCACCATTCTTTGTAACATTTGGGATAAAATCCGTGTAGGCAAACATCACTTCAATCCTTATTTGAAACTTAGAAAATTTTAGAAATATTAACAAAAAGTAAATCAAGAATTTTTAAAGAATTTTATAATAGAATCTCCCTTATCTATCATGAAACGATAGAGATGTCTGTGGTAAGGAGGAATTCTTGAAATCGCGCAACAATCAGCATTCTTGGTCTTTTTTGTCAAAGATTTTTGCACTCTTGGTTGTTGTTATTATCGTGAGTGGTGGCTACACATTTTACAATGCCAAAGGGTTTTCCTATCTTAGCAATGATCCGGAGGCTTGCAATAATTGTCATATTATGAATGAGGTGTATGCGAACTATATGTCCGACCCGCATTCTCTCAAGATTGATGGGAAGCAAAAAGCAACTTGTAGTGATTGCCATTTACCCCATGGCTTCGTGTC
The DNA here is from genome assembly GCA_019112865.1 of Candidatus Helicobacter avicola. Taxonomy (GTDB): domain Bacteria; phylum Campylobacterota; class Campylobacteria; order Campylobacterales; family Helicobacteraceae; genus Helicobacter_F; species Helicobacter_F avicola. The sequence goes on along the minus strand of DXIN01000004.1, from coordinate 14,455 downwards.
TAAATGGATTGCAAAGGCACAAAGCGGTATAGGACATGGCTATGCCTTCACTTTCAAGCTTGATGATCTCCCTGTGAATCTTAGTGCAAACGAAAAGAGCAAGAAAATTGTGCAGCAAAACTGCATTAATTGCCATGGTGATTATGCTGGAAATGTCGTAAATCCAACCATACACGAAGGTAACAATACCCAAAGTTTGCAATGTGTGTCATGCCACGAAAATGTCGGGCATAGACGTGGGTTTTAATCTAAATCTTAAGGAGGAAATATGCAAAAGAAAAGTAGTATGATGCCAATTCTTGTCATATTGGCTGTCGTCGTTATCGCTGGTATTTGGTGGCTCAATAGCGATATTAGCTCTAAGAGTGCTGTAACAAGCACCAAGCCTGTAGGGACTCTAAAGCTTAGCGATGAAAATCCAACATTTGATGAGTGGGGGAAAAATTTCCCAGAACACAGAGATATGTATCTCAAAGTCGAGACTGAAACGCCAAAATACACAGATTTTGGTGGCAACCTCGCATACTCAAAGCTTATCCGATACCCTCAACTCACCGTGCTTTGGGCTGGGTATCCGTTTAGCTTAGATGCCAATGAGGAGCGAGGACACTTCTGGATTCAAGTCGATCAAATGGATACTGCAAGAAACAACAAAGATTTCTTAAATGCCCATGGGTTTGCTAAGTTTGCTGGACAACCTGCAGCGTGTATGAACTGCCATAGTGGTTGGTCGCCATGGCTTCTCAAGAACTCTGCTAAGGGTGATTGGGTGCGGTTTAACTCCACAAAATATTGGACTATGATTAAAGATGTCCCTGCTGTCAATGGTATTGAACCAAATTCCGATGCGCATAGAGGACCGCATGGCGGAACAAGAATGGGGGTAACTTGTGCAGATTGCCACAATCCAGAAACTATGGAACTTAGAATCACTCGCCAAGCACTTATCAATGCACTTGTGGATTTTAGAGGCTATCAAAAAGACGAGGTGCAAGGCGTAAAAGCCGATAGAAAAGAAATGCGCACACTTGTATGCACCCAGTGCCATGTTGAATATTACTTTAGACCAACAGGCTCCAAAGTTACGGTAACAGGCGAGAGCATCGCCCAAGATCCTAGCAAAAAATGGTGGGACGGCACACAAAAAACTTATGACGAATACGACCTATGGCGTGATGGCAATAGCCCTACTCAAATAGAAGTCGATGGTATTGAGCTCGTATTCCCATGGAGCACATGGAAAAAAGGTGAGCCATTTAGAATCGAGATGTTTGATGAGCATTATGACAAGGCACGAGCGGAAAAAATATTTGTCTCTGATTGGGAGCATAAACTCACAAAAGCACCAATGCTCAAAATCCAACACCCAGAATCCGAACTCTTTAGCGGTGGTGTGCATGCGGCTAATGGCGTGAGCTGTGCTGATTGTCATATGCCTTACACAAAAGGTGCTGGCGGTAGAAAGGTAACCCAACACAACATTACTTCGCCACTTAATGACATCAATGCAGCGTGCAAAGTCTGCCACTCTCAAAGCGAAGATCTGCTCAAAGCACAGATTGCTGATATTCAAAAATCTGTCGCCTATGATCTAAGAAGTGCAGAATACGCAACCGTAAGTCTTATCCAAGATATTAAGAAATTGCGTGAAGAGCTAGGCAAACTTCCTGCATACCAAAATGCTGGCAAACCAGATGAAGCCAAAATTTCACAAGCCCTTGCAGAGCCTCTTGAGCTACATCGTAGAGGGCAAATGAGAGGAGACTTCGTAGGAGCAGAAAACTCCACAGGATTCCATAATCCACGCGAAGCAAGCAGAATGCTCCTCCAAGCAGTGGAGATGGCAAGAATGGGACAAGCCAAACTCGTAGAAATCGCTGCGGCTAATGGTATCAAAGGCTTTAGTGTCTCTGATGTAGGTTTTGAAGAGATTCAAAAACTCAATCCCGGCGAAATCACTTACAAAGTGGATATGGGCGATCACAAAGCAGGTGAGCGCTACTATAAACACCATGAAGTCAATGGCGAGCCTCCTAAAGAGTTGCTTGAGCTTGATAAGAATACTAAGCCCTATAACTATAAGGTGCTAGATTCACGCACTTCAAGTATCACAAGCTACAAAGGACACTAATGCTAATCCCCCTCAAGGGTATCCCTTGGGGGCTTTCTTACAAACTTTCTTTTATTACAATCTCATAAAGATAAGGGACATATATTGCGGGATATTAGCTGTATCGCCTTTCATCGTTGCAATAAGCTCGGAGACAACATAGTCGCGCTCAAAGCCTTTTATGCGGCAAGAGTTCTCTATCCACGCACCACACTTATCGTCTATACCAATGCACTTGGAGCAAATCTCTACTCCTGTGTGCCTTTTATTGATGAAATTATCAATCTTGATGATAATAAACCACTTCCAAAATACACCATTGATATCCTGATTATCACACATAGGACAGCAGCAAATATCGAATTTGCCAAGCGCACAGGAGCCAAAAAAGTGATTATGCAGGCACATTTATCCAATCTCTTTTTGCCAAATTTTCTCAAAGATTTTAATTTTAGTGTTAAATCGCGTCTTGAGAGTGCCAACATCTTGCGTTATGTGCGAATGATAGACAAGACGCATTTTGACTCCACGCTCCCTAGCATAGATTTCACTCAAGCAAAACTCCAAAGCACAGCAGCAAACCAAGCCTTTGTGCAGCAGTTTTTAGATTCCCATGCCTTAACCCACCAAACCCTTATAGGGATTAATATCTTTGGGAGTGGAGAAAGCGCGTGGAATTTCTCACTTGAGGTTTGGCTAGAGCTCATACACACACTCGCGCGCGCATATCCCAAACTCACTTTTGTTCTCACTTCGCGCGCACAAAGCCCTCTGTGTTCTCTCATTTTTACAGAGCCAAACATCATAGTGTTTGCCAATAATGACGATATTCTAAATCTCGTTGCGCTCACTTCGCGCCTTGCAATGCTTGTGAGTGTCGATACGGGCAACATACACATAGCCGATAATCTCGGCATACCTCGTATAGGGCTCTATCCGCACTCAATGCTAAGACGTTGGAGTGCCATAAGCTTTAACAACCAAAGCTTTACACGAGAGGTTTTATCAAATAAGGGGGGGGGATAGGAGCAAATATGGAAAAATTCGCATGGCTTAGTGTAGCAAAAGGACAAAATCCTAATGCTCTTGCACCGCAATTTCTTACCCTCGTGTGTGAAAAACTCGCACAATGGCTCGGAATTTGCTTAAACCATACAAAGAGAACAAAGGGTCGCAAATGAAAATAGATAATACCAAAAGCAGTGGCACTTTCACACAGCCCCCACAAAAAACTCAAGAAACAGAATCTAAAGCCACCAGTGCGAAGCAAAATACACATTCACTCCCAATCACCCACACAATCAGCACTGATAATATCAAAGATTCAAACACCAACATCGGCAAACTCCAAACCCTCCAAGCCTCGTTAGATTCTATTGAGCAAAAAGTGCGTAACCTCCAAAAAATCAGCGATGAGACACAAAGGGAACAAAAAGCTCAAGAAGTCAAAGACGAGATTACGCAAATGATGCAAACCACAAAATTCCAAGGACAAAAAGTCTTTGGTGTGAATATCCGAGATTCTCAAGGCAATATCGTGCTTCAAAAAGTTAGTCTTGATACCTCACTCATTAGTGAGGATACACACGATTTAGACGCGTTTAACCAAGAACTCAAAGATTTGCGCAAGGACATAAAAGAAGCAATAGCCCTCATTGCCCAGGACGCCCAAACAAATGCACAAAAAATCCACACACAAGCAAAAGCGACAAAAGAACACAAAGAAAGCACGTTAGATTCTATCACAGAGGAAAAACAGCCTAGCAAAATCGCTTCTTTTTTCAAAGGTATGGGTGATTTACTGCGTGGCTCACACGATACAAACAAGCTAGATTCTAAACGTGTAAGCAAGCTACTCTCCTAATGTATCCTTACAGCACACAGCTTATCCAAGAAGATGACAAATCCGCAATCCTACGCGCCCTAGATGATGAGAATCTCACGCAAGGGTGGCGTGCTAGGGAGTTTGAGCTTGCCATAGCAAACACTTGTGGCACACAATATGCGCTCGTGTGCAATTCTGCCACTTCTGCACTCTATGTCGCCTACCACGCAATCAAATCCCTTCTAGATGCCAAATCCCCAGATGAGCCGATATTTGCTATCACCACGCCTATTAGTTTTGTAGCCACAACCAATATGATGCTTGCCAACCATATCACGCCTATTTTTGCCGACATCACACCCAGCGGGCATTTGAACGCTACGAGTGTGCGTGAGATTCTCACTTCTCACCCACATAGAGCGCAGATTAAGCTTTTGGTAAGTATGGATTATGGCGGGAGGAGCGTGGATTGTGAGCAAATGCGCCAACTCGCACAAGAATTTGACCTCATTTGGGTTTCAGATAGCTCACACGCTTTTGGTGCAAGCTTTCGAGGGCAAAAGCTTGGCTCGCAAGCCGATGTGAGTATTTTTAGCTTTCATGCGATTAAACCTATCACAACCGCTGAAGGCGGTGCGTTAGTAACCAACGATGAATGTATTTACACGCACGCACAACGTATTATAAGTCATGGTATCGTCAAAGGCAGAGCATGGGAGTATGATTGTCTTGATTGTGGGTTTAATTTCAGAATGCACGAACTAAGCGCGGCGTTGGGACTCTCCCAGATTCAAAAGATTGAATCTTTTATCGCCAAGCGCGAAAAAATCGCACAATTTTACAATCAATACTTTGCACAAAATCCTTTCTTTGAGATCCTGCCACCCTCGCAAGACCAAAGCACACATCATCTCTACCCTATTTTTTTACACCCACAATTTTGGGCGCATAAAACCTCGATTTTTGAATCCCTCCACGCGCGTGGCATAGGCGTGCAGGTGCATTATATCCCGATTTATTCTTTTCGTCTTTATAAGCAGAGATTTGGAGAGATGAGCCTAGAACATACCCAAAGATTCTATAATGCCGAGCTTTCAATCCCTTGTGCGCAAAATATGGAGTATGATGACGCGAAAAAGGTTGGTGATATTATCCTTGATGTGCTAGATTCATACAAACAACAAAAAGGATTGTAATGAGAGCATTTGTGTGGGTGCTTGTATGGGCTTTAGGTGTGGGGTTTGGGGCGGAGTGTTTTGAAAACCAAACTCTTTATATAAAATTTGTCTGTGAAGAAGATGTATGCCAAAACCCCACACTCAATCTCACCAACAAAGAAACTTCCCTCACACTCAAGCTTGATGCAAATAACGCTGATGTGAGCATAAATGAGGATTTTTTTTACTTCACGCACAAGCACAAATCCTACATTTTCTCGCCTACCAAAGCGATTTTTAGCACAACCAAACTAGGCGAGGAGCCATTTTTCACACAGCTCCAATCTGTATCGTGTGCGTATGTCGATGGGCAGAGATTTAGCAAAAGCTGGGAGGATATTGGTGCATTTAGCTACACAAAACAGAGCCAAAAAATCACGCAAAACACCTCACAACAAAACGCATCAATCCCCACAGATTCTATTCCCAAAGATTCTCTAAAGCCAAATTCACAATCTCCCAAATCCCCACAATTCCAAGGCGAAACCTACACTATCAGTATGCAAGAAGATCGTGTGATTTTTAGCTACACACTTGATAGTGATGGAGGAGAGAGCACCAAAAGTGAGGCATTTATCCTAAAGCCTCTCAATAGCACCCAAGCCTATATCACTCAAATCCAAGATAATGCCGAGTGTGGGATTATGATTGAAAAACGTGATGCATATAGTCTCAAAATCAACCCTTTCCAAAACAAGAGCGCGTGTGAGACGCTCTACGCCCAAGGCGTGCTTGCCCCAATGTATTACAAAGCCCAGCCTAGCTTTGAGTGTGCCAAAGCCCAAACTCAAGATGAAATTGCTATCTGTCAAGATTCAAATCTCGCCAAAGCCGATAGAGAAATACTCATACTTTTAGAATCTTCCAAAGACCGCGCACAAGAATACATCGCCAAACGCAAAGAGTGCCAGAGCGACACCAAATGCCTCAAAAATGTAATTGCAGAGTTTTTAAAACTCTAAATCACCTGCCACATAAGCTTTTATACGCGCAGTATTGACACGGATTAGAACCCTCCGCAGCCTCAAACACGCCATAGCCTTTTGTGAGCTTATCATCTCCCACTTCGTGTGTGTAGGCAATCTCCACCTCATTTTCTTTATCAACACCTTGTGCGCTAAAATGCCCCTCTATCGCACCTAAGGTGCTAACAAGCTTCTCCCTTTTGCCCTCTGTCTGCGGGATACACGCTGCTTTTTTGATGTCATAATACACCGCCCTCACTGCTCCATATTTCGCACTTAACGCGATTGTATAAAGCTCTAGTGCAAAATCCTCTTTATCGTCTTTAAAATTATTTTTATATTTGTAATCAATCACAAGCACTTTACCATCGCTACTGCGCTGGATTCTATCCACTCTAGCCCTGCAAAATGTATAGCCCTCTATCACAAAATCCTCTAGCTCCTGCTCTAGTCCCAAAATCTCAAATGCCCCATTTGCAGCGATGTTTTCGCGCTCAAAATCAAAAAACCCTACCAAATCAAGCCACAAAATCTCGACATTCGCGCGATCTATGGCATTGCCTAGAATCTGTGCGCGGAGATATTGCTCACAAGTTTTTTGCACGCAATCTATATCCGCTAGATTCACAAGCTTGCCCACATAGGGCTCATATGCTTTTTGCAATGCTTCGTGTGCGAGGATACCCATTGACGCCGCCTCACTTGCCTCTTGAGATTCTCTAAGTCTTAGCATATACTGAAAACAATATCTACGCTTACACTGCACCAAAACATTAAAACTTGTGGGTGAAAACACCTTGTGCAACCGCCCTACATACCGCTCCTGCTTGTAAGTTGGGATTTGCTCCAAAGTATGCTCAAAGATACTCTGCGCGCTTTCTCTCACCTCACAGCCTAGCTCCTCAAGCAAATGCGCGGGCGTGCTCTTATCGTCCTGCACACAGAGTGCCACCGCCTCCTTTGCCCCTAGGAGCAAATTTTTGTAATACAACACCTGCAACTTTTCTTTATCATAGGTCGTGGGAATACCCAGCTTTGAACGCAAGGCAGTGTTTAAAAACAAATCATTATCCCTAAAGTGCGGTATCACACCATCATTACAATCCACCAAAATCACATAAGGCAATGCCACGCCCCTGCTCTCGAGCGCACCGATAACGCGGATTCTCCCACCATACACATCATCGACACTTAGCCCCTCAATCTCGTGTAAAAAACTCTGTGCCACCTCACTAAAACTCACATCGTCCAAAAATGCGTGTATTGCCTCATATTGATACACAATTTCATCAAGCCCTTGCTTAAATGCGCTATATTGAGCTTTCTCCTGTGCGCTAAGGCTATCAAAGCTCTGCGCCACACACGCACGCAAACTCTGTGGTGTATCCTCTAGTTGCGCACATAATGTGTGATAAAACTCTGTGTGTTTAAATGCTTTGCCCATCGCATAATTAAAATTTTGCTCCCTATCAAGCACCTGCAAATACCGCGTGAAATCCTCTTGGGGTAGCACGATACTCATCTCTTCAGGCTCAACGCCACGTTCAAGCCATTGTGCGATTTGCCCACGGATTGCACCCACTTGCTCTATGCGCGAGAGAAACGAATATGCGTGTATGTGCGACACAGAATCTAGCGGTGTTTTCGCTACCAATGCACCACTTGGATAGGCAAATGTGTAGCAAAAATGTGAATCTAGTTCTAAGGGCACATCAAAAATATCCCAAAATCCTCGTGTGTTTTGGCGCACATCAAAGCACACATACACTTCACACACTTTGGCTACCTCACGCAAGATTGCTAACTCAAAAGGACTTAGCACGCCACAGAGCATAATTTTCACACTACTAAACTCTTCTAACCACAAATGTGCCAGACAAAAATCCCAGCTCCTATGCACCCACCCATGTTGCTCCAAAAATGCACAATACCGCTCATACACCTCCTCAAGAATCCTCAAATGATCCTCATATTCTCCATAGGTATCAAGCAGTGGAATCTCGCTAATAGCGACATTATGCACAAAAAGCTCATCAAAAAATCGTAAAAAAAACTCGCTGGATTGCAAATATGCCAAAAACTTGCGTTCAAACACAAGCCCGCGTTCAAGGAGATTTGCACGCTCCCTATCATATTCTCTAAGCACACGACCTAGGATAAATTTACGCAAATGCGTGGGTATGATACTTTTGTTAGGATAATACACTGCCTTGGTAAAAAACTCACCTAATAGCATACTTGGCGGACAAATCCCCTCACTCTTATGGTGCTGGAGCAACGCACGCCTAGAGGGGAATAGTAGCAGTTCTTTGGAATGGAGATTCTGTAATGATGTATGTTGCACCGCCAAATCCTTTTAGTAATGTTTGAAAATCACAGAATCTACAGCCACCATCGGTATTGTAGAATCTAGTGAATCTAAGCAAGTAGATTCAGATAATGTATGCCCGCCAAGATTTCAATAATAGCGGAATAAACAGAGATTTATTCACCTGACATTAACACACCACAAGTGCCTTAGCCCTATTCACGACATTCTCCACACTAAAGCCAAATCGCTCAAACAACGTCTCGCCCTTGCCGCTCGCGCCAAAGCCATTCATTCCTATCACATCGTGGGCAAATACATACCACTCTAGAGCGCGTGAAGCCTCGATAGCTAGGACCTTACCCGTGCCAAAAAGCTGCTGCCTATACGCCTCATCTTGAGCTAACAATAGATCAAAGCAAGGCACACTCACCACGCGCGTAGCGATACCCTGCTGTTCTAGGAGCTTTTGAGAATCTAACGCGAGCTTTACCTCACTACCGCTAGCAAGTAGCACAAGATTGGGATTGTGTGAATCTAGCGCACTCTCTTGGAGGATATAGCCACCCTTTGCCACTAATGAAGCATTTGCACTCTCACTCACGACCTCAAGATTCTGACGGCTAAGCACAAAGGCACTTGGTGTGTTCTGCTGTAGCGCGACCTGCCAACACGCCACATTTTCATTGGCGTCGCATGGGCGAAATACAAGGAGGTTTGGCATAGAGCGAAAATGTGAAAGTTGCTCGATAGGCTGATGTGTCGCGCCGTCCTCGCCCACACCGATACTATCGTGCGTGAAAACATACATCACGCGTGCCTTCATAAGACTCGCTACACGCATACTAGGCGCGAGATAATCGCTAAAAACAAAAAATGTCGCACAAAAAGGCAAAAACAAGCCATAATTTGCGATACCATTGCAGATTGCACCCATAGCATGTTCACGAATACCAAAGTGTAAATTACGTCCATTTGGGAAATCCTGCTCGCCTTTTAGCTCGGTATTATTGCTTGGAGCTAAATCCGCACTCCCACCCAAAAAGCCCTTCATACTCGCAGCAATCGCATTGAGAATCTCACCATTGCTCACGCGTGTAGCGATAGATTGTCCCTTTTGATAAGTAGGATAACTGATACGACTTGTATCTAGAAGTGAATCTATGAGAGTTTTTGCCTCTGGTGTGAGATTCTGCAGCCATTGATGATGGGCAAGTGCGCCATTTTCTTTGACATTTAAAAACCGCAATGCCACATCATCTGGGATTACAAACTCGGCATTGCCCTCAAACCCTACTGCCACCTTTGCCTGCGCGATAATGTCCTTACCTAAAGGTGCGCCGTGGGTCTTATGGCTTCCCTCTAGGCTTAACGCGCCCTTGCCTATGGTAGTAGTAGCGATGATGAGACTAGGTCTCCTAGCATTTATCGCGCTCACAAGTGCGGTATTTATAGAATCATAGTCATGCCCATCGCATGCCAGTACTTCCCAGCCCTGCGCTCTGAATCGCTCTGTAATATTTTCATCAAACGCCTTTTGCACCGCTCCCTCGATACTAATACCATTACTATCATAAATCACGATAAGATTCTCTAAGTTATGAAGTCCAGCAAGTGAGCAAGCCTCGTAACTAATCCCTTCTTGCAAATCCCCATCGCCACAAAAACAAAAGATATTGTGCGAAATGAGATTCTCACCTAGTAGCCCTCTAGCGTATTTGGAGGCAAATGCCATACCCACTGCATTAGCAATCCCCTGTCCTAAAGGACCAGTAGTGATCTCCACACCGGGTGTATGCCCAAACTCTGGGTGTCCGGGTGTCTTAGAATCTAGTTGGCGAAATTGTGTCAAATCCTCCTTGCTCACTCCAAAACCCCAAAGATGGAGCAGGCTATACACAAGCGCACTCGCGTGTCCTCCGCTAAACACTACTCTATCACGATTAATCCATAAGGGATCGCTAGGATCAAGTCTCAAATAAAGACTTAAAATCGTGGCTATATCTGCCAAACCCATAGGTGCGCCGGGGTGTCCGCTATTTGCCCTCTGCACCATATCTGCACACAAAAAACGTAAGGTATTTGCCATTTTTTCGAGTTGTAATCGGTCGCTATCATCAAAACTAATGGGGGTGAGCATCATACAAATCCTTTGTTGCTAAATATGTGATTTCCAAAGAGGCAGATTCTAACAAAAGAGAGTTTTTACAAACCTTAACAGAGTTTGCTATAATAGCAAGAATCTAATGATGCGAGTTTGATATGACACAAACAATTCTTTTGCGATTGCCAAATTGGCTGGGCGATAGTGTGATGTGCGCAAGTGCGTTTGAAAAGCTCAAAATAATGTATCCAAAAGCGCAATTTGTGCTAGTGGGAAGCTATGTATGTGAGGTATTTAGACGCGACAAACGCGTGCGGGCAATCTATCTTGATGAAAGCAAGAGAGCAAAAAATCGACTTTTAAACCTCTATCGCCTGTGTAGGCAGATACGCACAGAGATTGGAGATATTGACTTAAGTTTTTGCTTTAGCAATGGGTTTTTTGGCGCACTCTTGCTATATCTGTGCAAGGCGAAGGTGCGCGTGGGCTATGCTAAGAATCTACGCTCCCCTCTCCTTACCCACGCACTCACGCCCCCAACCCTCACGCCCCTCCACCAAGTGCAAAAATACGAATACCTCATCAAAGACTTTGTGGATTCTACAATTTTTACTTCCTTTGTGCCGCTAAGTCTTGTGCGTGGAGATGAGAGCAAAATAACACACAATACCAAAAAACACATCGGTATCAACCCGGGTGCAGCATTTGGCTGGGCAAAATGCTGGGAGAAGGAGTATTTTGTCGAGATTATCACGCGTTTTGTCTCGCGAGGGTGGGAAGTCTATATCTTTGGCGATACCAAAAACCTCACAACACAAAGCAACGAGCATATTTATGATCTTAGTAATCAAACAACCCTAACAGAGCTTATCGATAGTATTGGGGCATTGGATTTATTTATCACCAATGACAGCGGTCCTATGCATATAGCCGCAGCACTCCACACCCCTACCATAGCGATTTTTGGCTCCACAGATACCGCCGATACTTGCCCATGGAATGAAAAAATAGCTAAAGAGTTTTTTCTACCTATGCACGCGCTCCTAGAGAGAAAAAATGTGCTAGATTCCACACACACACCAAAGGACATCACGACTTTTGAAGCACTCACAGCTGATAATCTCACAATCCTTAGCAAGCACCTACAATGCGCCCCATGCAAAAAACGCACTTGTCCGCTCAAACATCACCTGTGTATGAAATTGCTCACACCTGATGAAGTCTTTAAATCTGCCCTAAGCGTATTAGAAAAATCACCACATACAAAGGAGTTTTGATGATTTTTACATTTTCCCCCACCACACCACTCCAAAACTTCAAAATCCTAAGCCAATGCCTCGTGCCACGACCTATCGCGTGGATTAGCACAATCAACGACAATGGCAGCATCAACCTTGCGCCATTTAGCTTTTTTGCACCTGTGAGCCTAGAGCCTACAATCCTAAGCGTGTGCTTGATGAAAAAAAGTGATGGTGGCATTAAAGACACGCTTTATAATGCCAAACGTTCCAAACATGCAAGCATCACAATCCCAAACCCACAGGACTGCACACAAGTGCAACAATGCTCCACAGAGTTTGAGCGCGGTAAAAGTGAGGCAAGTGAGATAGGCATACGCCTCACTAGCATACTTAGCGACTATCCACCTGTGCCTAGCAACTGCCAATGTGCGTTTTTTTGTGATTTTTATGATATATGGGAATTTCAAAGCACGACAGATACGCTACTGCTTGAAGTCAAACAATGCTTTGTTGATGCGAGATTTGCTAGCGAGTCTAGCGAGAATCTGCGCTTCGTGCTTGAGCCGCTTGTGCGTGCTGGAAGTGGATTCAAAGTCTTGCAAGATTTATGAGGTATAATGCGTGGCTATCAAAATCTAAAGGAGCTAATATGCAATGTATTTTGTGCCATAGCGATAAAACAACAATCCAAGAATATGTCCGCCGAGATGACCTCATCGCGCTGTATCAGAGGAGTTTTGGGATAGATATACACACACTACTCCCTAGTGATTTGCTTTATATACACTGCCAAGAGTGCGATATAAAATTTTTTGTGTGCGAAAATGGTGTAATCCCAACTGGTGATGATGCGTTTTATAACGCCCTCAATCTCCTGCCCTGGTATTACTTTGATGAAAAACACGAATATCACTATGTCAAGAAGTTTATCAATCCGGAATCCAAAGTGCTAGAGGTGGGTTGTGGTAAGGCTGCGTTTGCAGATTTTCTCCCACACAAAGAGCAATATGTCGGATTAGAGTTTAGCACTAAGGCTAAAGAAATGGCAGCCAAACGCGGTATAACTATCCAAAACATTCCCATTGAGCAGTATTGCACACAACATGGTGGCGAGTTTGATGTAAGCTGTAGTTTTCAAGTACTAGAGCATGTCAGTGATCCCTATGAGTTTTTACGCGCACAGATTGTCTGTTTAAAGTCAATGAGGGGGGGGGGCAATACAGAAAAATCCATCGCGACTTATCATCGCTGTGCCTAGCGAGGATTCATTTTTACGCTATTGTGTCAATGGCATCTTGAATATGCCACCACACCATATCTCCAGATTTGGCGATAAAACGCTTCATCATATCGCAAAGCTTTTTAACCTACACCTCATAGAAATCTATCACGAACCCGTGCAACCCGAACATAGAGAGTTCTATAAAGCCACAATGTGGGCAAAGAAATTTTTGCCTACACCGCTCATCGATAGGGGTATTATGCGCAAATTCATCGGCAAAGCTGGAATCTTGGGAAGGAGATTTATCCAAATTCCACCAAATACTTATGGGCACACCGCTGTGGCAGTCTATGAACTACGATAGCGTTTGAGAATCCAAAGCCACCAGCGACATTACAGAATCTAAGTAATCTTGAGATTCAAAAAAAGACAATATATGGTCGCGAAGCACAGCGGTGAGAGGCTCCTGCCTATCAAGCCCCGATACACAAGAGCGAAGCTCTTGCAATAAAATGTATAGAATCTAAAACTACCAACGACATTATAGAATCTAGACAATCTCAAGGACTAGATTCAGGCAGTGTATGGTCGCGAAGCGCAGACGAGGCGGATTCACTCTCCATGAGCGATAACAAGTTTGCATAGCAAACTTGCAATAATAATGATAGAATCTATGGGATTTTTGAGATACAATACAAAATCTTGCAAACCAAACGATAAAGGAGCGATAATGCTGCAGATTTCAAGAAATGGCTATCTACACAAAGGAGAATGGCACAAAGTTTCACTCAAGTTTTTTGGGTATTCCCTCTTTGCGCGAGAAAAAATTATAAAAGGCTACAAGGGGGGGGGCATAACTGAAATTTTTGTCATCTACAAAATCTTTGGCAAAACCATACACCAAACCCTCCAAAATATCCGGACTACCAGCCTCAATGTCGGGTTTTATGATGTGCAAACAGCACTTGCCAAAGATATAGTTGCCAATGAGCAAGTAGATGCAAAGATTCTCAACCTCTGCAAAGGGCTAGATACAAAGAGTATCGACACAATCACGCGCATTATATCGCGTCTGCGTACCACTCATCTCTGTCGCAGAGAATCTTATGACTTGCTTACCGAAGAAGAATACCAAGAACTTGATCGCATCAGGAGAGAGTTTTACCCACAAATCCAGCAACTCTCGCCCACGCTCTATGTGTATAGAGGGCTATTCCTACCCACCAACTTCTTTGAAATAAGTGTCCTATGGCACGAGCACAGCTTAAGTGAGCTGGAATCTAGTACTCTTGCTAAAATGAAACACAAAGACATCATCGATGTGGGAGCGTGTGTGGGCGATAGTGCATTGGTTTTCCAAAAATACACCGATAAACATATCTATGCTTTTGAACCCACAAATGAGAATTACACATTTTTGCTCCAAACTATCCAGCTCAACAATGCCACGCGCATTATCCCTA
>DXIN01000003.1 GCA_019112865.1 Candidatus Helicobacter avicola | reverse complement strand
GAATCTCCACTCGCTCCGCTTACGCGAACATATACAGAATCTAGTGCGAGATTCTATGATTGTTTGGTGTCAGAGTGTCATTGACGCCACTTGGGGCTTGCACCTTTTCTATCAATCAGGCTAGATTCTATTATTTCATTGCAAGTTTGCTATGCAAACTTGTTATCGCTCGGCTGGAGTGAATCCAGCCTTGCTCCGCTTCGCGACCATACACTGCCTGAATCTAGTCCTTGAGATTGTCTAGATTCTATAATGTCGCTGGTTACTTTGGATTCTATTATTCCATTGCAAGAGCTTCGCTCTTGTTTTCGCTTAGCTGGAGTGAATCCAGCCTCACTTTACAAGCGCGCTGATAGCCTTAAAGTGCGGATCTTTAGAATCCAACATACTGCCAAAAAGCACAGATTCTGTGTTGGTAACTTTCGCGCCCTGTGTCGCCATTAGCGAGAGAGCATTGAAATGATTAGCATCATCACGTGAGCTTAGCGCATCTTGGACGACCCACACATTAAAATTCAATGTAAGCGCGTGCAGCACACTTTGCAAGATACACACATGGCTCTCAATCCCAAAAATCACGAGATTTTTGCACCCGCTTTGGGCGATAAACGCAGTGATAGGCTCATCACCAAAAATGCTAAAAGTGCTTTTTTCTTTAAGCACACACTGGGGCTTTGGAGCTTGTGAATCTAGAACATTAAAAGATTCTACACATGTAAAGATGATATGTGAATCTGTCGCACCCAAGCCCTTGGGATATTGCTCGGTAATGAGAATCTTAGCCCCCAAAACCTGTGCGCCTTGCAAAAGCCTATTGGCATTTCTCACCACTTCATCTTTGCGTGCCATCACGGGCAAAAGTCGCTCTTGTATATCAATACACACAAAAAGCGTATCCCCAGGCTCAAGCAGAGCTTGTGTAAAAGATTTCATCACACACCTCTAAAGCTGTGAAACGATAGTTTTGGTATCACGCGCGATAACAAGCTCTTCGTTGGTGGGGATCACGCAGACTTTCACGCGTGAATTTGGCGTGGAGATGATCGCCTCCTGTCCGCAGACTTTATTTGCCTCTGTATCAAGCTTCACACCCAAAAACTCTAGGTGATCGACAATCATACCGCGTATAAAGTTTGCATTTTCACCCACACCAGCGCAAAAGCTTATCGCATCAACCCCAATAAGCACCGCGCAGTATGAGCCGATGTATTTCACCACACGATAAGCAAACGCCGCACGGGCGAGCTTGGCACGTTCATTGCCCTTCAAATCTGCATCTAGCAAGTCCCTAAAATCACTTGAGAGTCCAGAGATACCAAGCACACCGGATTTTTTGTTGAGGATATTCACCACTTCCTTGACACTAATACCCTCTTTTTGGGAAATATACTCCAAAATCCCCGGGTCCAAATCCCCACTACGCGTCCCCATAATAAGCCCCTCAAGCGGAGTAAGCCCCATACTTGTATCAATACATTTACCATTTTTAATTGCCGCGATTGAAGAGCCATTACCAAGATGACAAGTGATGATTTTTGAATTATAATAATCAAGTCCCAAAAACTCGGCAGTGCGTTGCGAGACATATTTATGACTTGTCCCATGGAATCCATAACGGCGCACTTTGTGCTTTTCATACCATTCATAAGGCACGCCATAAGTGAAGGCTTTGGGCGGCATAGTTTGGTGAAACGCTGTGTCAAAAACTCCCACCATAGGTGTTTTTGGCATTAGCTTTTGGCAAGCTCTAATACCTGTGATATTTGCTGGATTATGCAAAGGTGCTAGCATCGAGCATTCCTCCATATGCTTGATGACATTCTCATCAATGAGCACAGATTCTTTGAAATGCTCCCCACCATGCACGGTTCTATGCCCCACTGCCGCAATCTCTTCAAGTGAGCCAATCACGCCGATTTTTTTATCTGTGAGCGCATCAAGCACCATAGACACAGCCTTAGAATGATCGGGGATTGCTTCTTTTTTCTCGATTTTTTCCCCATTTTTTTTGTAGTTCAATACACTGCCCTCAAGCCCGATTCTATCGCACATACCAGAGACAAGCGTCTTTTCTGTCTGCATATCAATAAGCTGAAATTTAAGCGAGGAACTTCCGCAATTAATCACCAAAACTTTCATATTTCTCTCCTTTTTGTTGGTTACTAAATCTTAGGCTTGCGCCTGTAATGCTGTGAGTGCGACTACGCCCACGATGTCATCGCTACTGCACCCACGTGATAGGTCATTGACCGGTGCTGCCATACCTTGTGAGATAGGACCATACGCCTCTGCTTTAGCGAGTCGTTGCACAAGCTTGTAGCCGATATTTCCTGAATCCAAATCCGGAAATACCAACACATTTGCTTTGCCTGCGACTTTTGAGCCTTTTGCCTTAGAGGCACCGATACTTGGCACGATTGCTGCATCAAGTTGCAATTCCCCATCAATCGCAATATCAGGTGCGAGAGATTGTGCGATCTTAGTCGCTTCTATGACCTTATCGATATGCTCGTGCTTGGCACTACCATAGGTGGAGTGGCTTAGCATTCCCACAAATGGCTCACTTTTTGTGAGTGCCTTAAAGGTGCGTGCAGAAGCTACTGCAATATGTGCAAGCTCCTCGGATGTAGGATTTTGACAAAGCGCACAATCCGCAAACACAAAAGTCCCACCCAGTCCATACTCACAATCTGGCACAATCATAATAAAGCACGAAGACACGATTTTGGAATCTTTTGCCGTCCCAATGATTTGTAGTGAGGGACGCAAGACATCAGAAGTCGCGTGTAATGCCCCTGCCACCATACCATCAGCTTTTTTTGCCTTGACTAATGCCACGCCAAAATACAACCAATCCGTAGTAAGCAACTCCCTAGCTTGTGCGGCGTCCATTCCCTTGTGTCCGCGAAGCTGGACAAAAAGCTCCGCGAACTCCTCAAGCAGCGATGTGTTGTTAGGATTGATAAACTGCGCTTTTTGCAAATCAAGCGTAGAATCCACCGCCTTTATCTGTGCCTCATCACCAAGCAAGATAATATCCGCAAACCCTTCCTGCAAGATTTTGTGTGCTGCCTGCAGGGTGCGAATATCGCTCGTCTCTGGTAGGACAATCGTTTTCTTATCCGCCTTTGCCTTTTGTTTGATACCTTCAATAAAACTCATGGTAACCTCCTTAAGAATTTGTAGTTCTTACTTACATACTAAGATAGGTAAATTAATAGTTTTCTTATTTGTGAATGGGTAATAGGGTAAAATGGTAATTTTTACTCACTTTTTAGAAAATACTCTCCAAAAAGCTGTGTATGGGCACGATAAGAGCGATTTTTGGCGGTAGTGAAAAGTAGCATTTTGGTATCAGAGGCTATATTGACAGAATCTAAAGCCACTAACGACATTACAGAATCTAAAAAATCCAAAGCCTTATTTCTGTAAATGTATGTGCGCGTAAGTGCAGACGAGGCTGGATTCACTCCAGCTAAGCGAAAATAAGTGCGAAGCTCTTGCAATAAAATCATAGAATCTAGCCTGATTGATAGAAAAGGTGCAAGCCCCAAGTGGCGTCAATGACACTCTGACACCAAACAATCATAGAATCTCGCACTAGATTCTGTATATGTTCGCGTAAGCGGAGCGAGTGGAGATTC
>DXIN01000020.1 GCA_019112865.1 Candidatus Helicobacter avicola | reverse complement strand
AAGGAGCAATCCATCTTTTACAAGGAATGTTTGGGGGAGCGGTGGTGTTGCCTAGCTTTTTAGAATCTAAACTAGGATTTTTAGGCTTGACGCAGATAAATGGTGTGGCTGTGAGTTTTGGGAAGTGGGCGATAGAGGGGAGCTGGAATGCTATGCTACTTATGCTTGTTGGTGCGACTATCGTGTGCGTGTGGTGTGCCAATAGCCTAGCTCTCACACGACATATGACAAAACTTACAATTATTGTTTGCGCCATAGTTTTCGCACAATGCCTTATTTTACTCACTACCTCAAACTACCAAGCACCATTTTTGTATTTTAATTTCTAGGACTGCCTATGGAACAAATCAAGTTGTTTATGCTTACCACCTTTGTAACAATTTCCTTATATATCCTTATCGTGATATACAACACCATAATCCCAGATATACCGAGATTCCAAAACTCCGAAGTGTGGCTCAAAGATGTGTATATACTCAAAGACTACATCAATGCCAAACCCACGACCAAGCAGCGCATACTCATCGTGAGTGGCTCAAACTCGCTCTTTGGCTTTGATGGCGCACTTATAGATTCACAGACAGCCTTTATACCCATAAACTACGCCACACACGCGGGACTACCCATAAGCTTTCACATCGACAAAATCCTTAAAGTCGCCAAGGAAAACGACATCATCTTTCTACCCTTAGAGTTTAGTTATTATTGGCGTGGGACACCTAGCACAGATTATTGGTATATCCAAAATATACTTACTTGGGACAAGGAATATAGGGCATTTATCAATACCAAGGGAGTTTTTTTAGCCTATGTGAATAATTCCGCAAACTTTATGCTAAAAAGTTTTTTCAAATCTTTCATAAAGCCCACACACACGCCCACAAACCCCATAGCGACTATGCAAGAAAAATGGCAAAATCCCCAAAAATTTGAGGGCTACACATACACCTCACTCAACCAATATGGGGATTTTTGCACACAAGTGGGCAATCTCTTTAAAGGTAACTTTGGCTACTTGGATTCTCATTTTGAACTCTCGCCATTTTTTCTCTCCGAATACGCGCGACTCCTAGAGTTTGCCAAAACCAAGCACATAAAGGTATTTTTGACATATCCCACGACAATGGAAAATCCCGATTTTGCTCTCAACGACCCAAAGACTTTAGCAAAGATTGAGAATCTAAAAGCCCAGCTAAAAGCCCATAATATCGAGATATATGGGGATTTTAGGGAATTTCATTTCGCAAGGGAATATTTCTTTGATACCAGCTACCACCTCAATGCCGAGGGTGTAACTTTGCGCACACAAGCCTTTATCAAGCTCATAGAGCAGATGAGCCAAGAGGGCTTGTTAGAGTGATGGGTTAATTGCGATTTTGTAGCTCCCACGCCTTTTGCTCTAGCGCAAAATACTGCTCTAACTTAGAATCTAGCTCGCTTTTGAGTGTCTCTAGCTCACTTGCCAAAGTCGCTATGCCTCTTGCTTGGTATTTTTGGGGGTTTGCTAAATCAGATTCTAAATCCGCAATACGCACCTCAAGAGCATCAATCTCACTTGGAAGTGCATCAAGTACAAGCCTTTCTTTATAGCTAAGCTTGGTTTGTATCACAGCAGTATTTTTGTTTGAATCTTGAGATTGTTTAGATTCGGTATTGTCGCTTATGAGAGATTCTAGCTCACGCATCTCTAGCCTTGTATCCAAATACTCACTATAACTCATAAACGACACATTTACCACGCCCTCACCCTCAAAAATGAGGAGTTTGGAGGCGAGTTTATCCACAAAATACCTATCGTGGCTCACAAAGATTACGCTCCCATTAAAGTGTGCGAGATACTCCTCAATGATTGTCATCGTGCTAATATCAAGATCATTAGTAGGCTCATCAAGGATTAGCACATCGACTTCTTGGGTAAAAAGCAGAGCAAGTGCCACGCGCTTTTTCTCTCCACCACTCAAAAATCCAATCTTTTTGTCCAAAAACTCCTTGGGGAAAAGGAAGTTTTTGAGATAACCATACACATGGATATGCTTCCCACGCACATCGACCATATTCCCACCATTAGGACAGAAAGTCTCTAGCAAATCCTTGCTATCATCTAGCATACCCAAATGCTGGTCAAAATACCCTATGCGTATTGCACCTCTTTTTATCACGCCACCACTTGGGGCAATCTCACCCAAAAGTAGTTTGAGCAAAGTGCTTTTGCCCGAGCCATTTTTGCCTACCACACCGATTTTTTCACCCGCTAAGATTCTTAGCGTGAAGTTGTCGATAAGCACCTTGCCATTTAGCTCCTTGCTAAGATTCTCAATCTCAAACAAGCATTTTTTGGTATTTTTGCCCTCTTTGGCGTTAAATCGCTTGTATTCGCGTTCAAGCTCTAGCTTTAGCTTACGGATAATGCTAGGATTTTTCTTTGCCTCCTCTCTAAGCTCTAGGATTTTTCTCTTGCGCCCCTCGTTGCGCTTTAGCCTCGCTTTGACACCGCGCCTTAGCCACTCCTCCTCGCTTTTTAGAATCTTTAAGAGATTTTCATGGGCATTAGTAAGTGCGCGCACCATCTCTTCTTTTTTACGCAAATAACTACTATATCCACCCTCAAAGCCCGTGAGCTTACCATTTTCTACCTCAATGATACGCGTGGCAATATTTTCGATAAAATACCTATCATGACTCACAAACACTATGCTAAATTTGCAATTTTGGATAAATTTTTCCAAAAACCCCACCATCTCCACATCAAGATGATTGGTGGGTTCATCAAGGATTAGCAAATCCACACTCTCAAGTAAAATCTGACACAATGCCACGCGTTTTTGCTCTCCACCACTCAAGCCTACCGCCAAACGATGTCTAAACTCCATAAGCCCAAATCGCTCCAGCACCTCATTCACAAGCGATTGTAAATCCCAGCCATTGTGTTCATCAATAAAGTTACTCACCTCCGCGTATTGTGCTAGAAGTGCTTCATCGTTTGGATTGGCATTGATTGCGATACTTAGGTGATTAAGTCTCTCGTGCGCTTCTTGTAACGCACCCAAACTATGGGCAATCACATCTTCTACGCTTGCATTTGGTGGGAATTCTGGATTTTGGGCTAATGAGAGGATTTTGAGATTTTTTGGCACGACTCTTTGCCCAGAATCCAACTCTATGCTTCCCTCAATAAGTTTTAGGAGCGTGGATTTACCCGAGCCATTCCTCCCAATCACTGCAATGCGCTCAAGGGAGGAGATACTAAAATTTATAGATTCTAAAATAGGTGTATGCTCGTAGTATTTGCTTGCATTAAGAAGGCTACAAAGAGTCATATATGTTTAGGGACTAGGGGCTTGAAGCGTGAGGTTTTTTATATCCGAGGCTTTGAGAAGCATAAACTTCGTGTCCTTGTTGCGCTTAGAGGATACACCGGCTTTGAGGATTTCTTTGGGATTTGAGAGACGTAGTTCTGAATCAATAAAGCATATTTCAAACTTCATTTTATTAACTGCTGTAAAAAATTCAATCTCTTTTTGGAATACATACACATAGTTATTTTTGGCAAGTGCGAGAATCTTGACTTTTAAATCCAGCTCAAATGCCTCATTTTCGCAAAAGATTACATAATTTTTATACGACTTACCATAACGTTGGGCATAGCTGTATATCGCGCTCTCATTATTACTCATCTTGGCTTTATTGAGGTGCTTGATGTGATTTTCTACAAAAGTCATCGCACAAAATGGCGAATTGATATGCTGACGGAAAAACACATTTTTGATTGCTTGAGAGCCCATACCCAAACTCCACACTTTGTCATCAAGCTTTGTGCCACAGATATTAAGTGCTTCATTGGTTTTATCCACAAGTAACTGATAGATTTTGCCAAAGACTACCTCAAAAGTTGTAAAGTTATCTTTGACAAATGCCTCACTCATATTCTTGAGCTTGTCAATAAGCATTTGAATGTTTTTTGTGTCATTTTTCGCCTTAGCTACGATTTGCCCAATCTCTACTTTCTTAGCTTCCAGCACTTTAGGATCGCCCTTTTTAGCATCAAGCTTGGCTTGGATAGAGCGCAATTCCATACCACACACACGCACCTTGTTTTCTATCTGGAGCTTTTTCTCATTAAATACCTCAATGGCGCGTAGCACACCTTTGTAGTGGTATTGTGCGTCCAAAAAACATTCTTTATAGATCTTGGAAGCATTGATATTGACATTTGTCTTGAAGTGGTTATAAGAATACTCAAGCTGCTTGAGTGTCTGAAGCTCTGAAGCAAAATTATCCATTGTGATATGACGATCGTTATACACGAGAAAATCAATGGCTTTCGTCAAAAATGGCTTGATAATGAGATAATTCAGTGTAGTGCCATACACAGGTGTAGAATCCTGCTGTAAATGATCCAAAAATGCTATGGCATTAAACTCATCGCGAAAAAAATCCTTGATACACTCTTGTGCCGAAGCACTCAACTCAATTTTATTCAGCTTGACATAATTTGTTTTAGCAAAAATCTGCTTAGCAATATTTGCTTTAGCGTCCGCTTCTTTTGCTTTGAGCTCCTCATCGGTGTTGGTGCGCCAAAAATCAATCTCGCGCAAAAGCCCACCCTCTGGAAAACTCTGATAGCTCGAAGCCCTACAATCCACGATTGTGTAGCCATTGTCATCACATCGAAACTCCACAAGCATACCCACAGAAGGCATCATTTTGGGATCATGCCAACTATTACCACGAAGTTCAAAAATTTTCTTAGATGCGTTTGTAACCACGCCATTTTTTGTCTGTGTCGAGTAGCGTAAAATTTTGCCGTGCATACCTCATTCCCCTCCATCGTTTGGCAAGCTTTCTAAAATCCATAATATGAATTGACATACTACACCAACTAAGTTTAAACTTACAAGACATTAGCACAAGACTTAAAACTTCTGCCCTCTTATCGTAACAAATAGTAACGAAATTTGCACACAATATGTTATAATTCAATGTGTTGCTTGCAAATTTACAAAAAGGATCCCCTATCAAAAAGCCAAAAAAACACATAAAGAAATTCAATAGCAGAATCTATCTCTACATACTTAGTAATGTTTTGCTCATCTTTCTTTCCATTGCTACAATTATCGGCGAAAGTGGCATAGTAGGGGTGCTAGGGCAACAATTTGCTATGATTAATCTTAGTATTTTTGGCTACATCGGCTATGTGTATTTGCTTTTTTTGCTCTATCCAGTGTATTATTTTTACAAACACCCTGCGCTTACTTTTCATAAACTTGAGCTTATTATCGCTTGGTTGCTTGGTTTTGTGAGCCTACTTCTTGCACAATCCCTCATCATACATAGTGGGCTTTTTGGCAATAGTGTAGTGCATTTTTTACAAGATTTTATCGGTATTTTTGGCGTGTGGGTTTTGGTCATAGGTTGCCTAATCCTCTCTATACTCGTAGCGACACAAAGTAGCGTGGATATTTTCTTTAAACGATGTCAAGTATTGCTTACAAAACTCTATGTTGTTTCTAAGCCTCTCCTCAAAATTCTTGTAGCAAGGATATTTGCAACACTTCGGCTTCTTTTGGTATTTTTCAAAAGCCTATACGCATTACTCAAAAAATCAGGTGAGTGGATTCTTATCACTCTAAAAAACATCTACCACCTCTGCGAATCTAAGCTCCAACAACGCAAAGATGCGCTACTCAAGCAAGAACAAGAGCGCATTGCTCACCTCCAAGCCATACACGATCTACATCTTACCTTAGACACATCTGGCGAGTTACCACAAGAGCCCCAAGTTGATGAAACACACACATCTCAACCAATACCCCAACAAACACCACAAGAGGGGATAACTCCCACGACACAGCCTGATACGCTAGATTCACTAGAGCCGACATATACGCCATCTCCATCTAATGAGGATTTACAGATTGAGGTTGTGCAAGATATTTCATTAGATTCAGAATCTTTTTTGCAAGAACGCGTGCAAGAATATAAAAATCGCTACGAGCACACCCAATCATCACAAACGCAAGAAACACCATTAATCCAAGAAATCACCCTCTCTCAACAACAAGAAATCACACAAAACGCGCTCAATAACGCTTACAAAACAGCCTATTATGGCGCACAAATCACCACCCCCCAAGCCCAACCAAACGCACAATCCAACACCCCGACACTGCTTGATATACAAGCCATTATTAGCAATTCCCACCAAGCAAATTTCACAAAGGCTCCAAAGCCACAAAGATTCTCCCAAGATAAGCAAACCACTCAAAGCCCACAAACCACACCAATCCAAACTCCTCAACCAACACAAAAAACACTAAATACCACCGATATTATCGCAAGTCTTAATATTCAAGAAATCCCCCAAGATTCAGAATCTATGGCACAACCTAAGGGGATTGACACATTAGAATCCACAGAAGAATCCAGCATACAATCCAACACACAAGATTCCACACCGCCAAAACCCATAAACCCACCCATATCGCAACCTCACAAATCCCCCAAAGCCCCCATTGTGCGTGAGCTTGAGGAAAATACCGCATTGCTCAAAAACCTTGATTTTGGCAAGCGCACCGCCCCGCTAAACTTCAAGCTCCCGCCCACGAGCCTCCTAAACCAGCCCGATTACCAAAAAAATGAGATTGATGAGGTAGAAATCGATACCAAAAGCGAAATTTTACTCGCCAAGCTCAAGACTTTCAAAATCGATGGCGATGTCGTGCGCACCTACACAGGTCCTATCGTTACTACCTTTGAGTTTCGTCCTGCACCCAATGTCAAAGTCTCTAGAATCCTAAACCTCGAAGACGATATCGCCCTCGCCCTCTCGGCAAAATCTATCAGAATCCAAGCTCCCGTGCCGGGCAAAGATGTGGTGGGTATAGAAATCCCAAACAACACCATAGAGACGATATTTCTGCGCGAAGTCTTAGAATCTGATCTTTTCAAAAGCACACAATCCCCCCTTGCACTCGCCTTTGGCAAAGACATCGTGGGCAATTCATTTGTCCAAGATCTGCGCAAACTCCCGCACTTACTCATCGCCGGAACCACGGGCAGTGGCAAAAGCGTGGGGCTTAATGCGATGATACTCTCTTTGCTGTATCGAAACTCACCCGATACACTAAGGTTGATGATGATTGACCCCAAACGCGTAGAATTTTCGCTATATAGCGACATACCCCACCTCATCACGCCCATCATCACAGACCCCAAAAAGGCGATTGTAGGACTTGTCAATGCAATGCATGAAATGGATAGACGATACGAAAAAATGAAAGATATGCGTGTCAAAGACATCGAGGGCTATAACAAAAAGGCGCGCGAAGAGGGCGAAGAGGAAATGCAGTATTTTGTGATCGTCATCGATGAGCTTGCCGATTTGATGCAAACTTCTGGGCGCGAAGCCGAAGCTCCACTAAGCCGTATCGCCCAAATGGGGCGCGCGTGTGGTATGCACCTCATCATCGCTACTCAACGCCCAAGTGTCGATGTCGTTACCGGCACGCTTAAAGGCAACCTCCCCTCACGCATAAGCTACAAAGTCGGTAGCAAGGTGGATTCAAAAGTAATCCTTGATGATGTGGGTGCGGCAAGTCTGCTGGGCAGAGGCGATATGCTCTTTAAAATCTCTGATACGATTATGCGCCTGCACGCGCCATTTAGCACCGAAGAGGAAATAGAATCTGTCGTAGATTTTATCAAAGCCCAAAGAGAACCCCAATATGACAAAAGCTTCTTGCTTGATGACAAAGAACATATTTTGGCAGGAGAGGATTTAAGAGATGAGGGCGAAGATGATATGCTTGAGCAAATCAAGCGCTTTATGCTTGAGAGTGGCAACACCTCATCAAGCAGTGTGCAAAGGCGATTTAGTATCGGCTTTAACCGCGCCACAAACTATGTCGAACAGCTCGAAAAAGAGGGTTTCCTCTCTAAGCGCAACGCTAAGGGCGTGAGAGAAATTATCCGTTAGCACCAACACACCAAGTCAAAGTTTTTATTTCTCAAAAGCTTTTAGAGAATCTAAAGTTATCAATTCCCCCTCCAAACTCTCTAAAAAACTCTTATTTGTGATGATATTTAATCAATCTTTACATAATCTTATGCTATCGTGTCGCTGTTTTTGGCTCAAAAGATGCCAGATTCTACAAATATCCAAACACAGCTAGAAAGAGTGAAATATGCCATTAAAAGCAAGGGCGCGTTTGTTTAGAAGCACAATGCGCAAAAGACTACGGACAAAGACCAAAGATGAAGTGCTAGTGGGCTTAAGTGTCGCTGCGGGTGTATCGGCACTTGTGTGGGGCTTGAGTATTTTTTATTATGATGCAAGTTTTCAGGTGAGCGCGTTTTTGGGGGTTTTAGCCTTTCTTATCGTGCTTTGGACTAATGGTGCGCTGCCGCTTGGTATGGTTTCACTCCTACCTATCGTGCTTTTCCCTGCCTTTGGAATCTTAGATGTCAAATCCGCCACAAGCAATTACGCCAATCCCATTATTTTCCTCTTTCTTGGGGGTTTTATGCTTGCTACTGCAGTGGAGAAAATCGGGCTACACAAAATCATCGCTAAAGTGCTTTTAGCGCGTTTCCCCAAAACGCCAAAGGGCATAATCACTGCCTTTGGAGCGGCAAGCGTGGTGCTAGGGAGCGCACTCTCAAACTCCACGGTGGCTTTGCTGCTTGTGCCTATCGCGCTTTCTATCACGCAAGATTCTGTATTAAAAACTCGCTTTTTGCTTGCTGTGGCATTTGGCGCAAGTATCAGCGGGATTACCACGCCCATAGGCACACCGCCAAACCTCATATTCTTGGGATTCCTAGAGACCACAGGGCTTGGGAGCATTAGCTTTGTGGGCTGGATGATGCTTATGCTGCCTTTGAGCCTAAGTATGCTGTATGCGATGATTATCATTCTCTCTTATGGGCTAGATAATAACGAGGAAATCCCTATCAGCTCTTTTGAATCTATCACACTCACCTTTGAGCATAAAAAACTCTTGTGCTATATCGCTGCGCTTTTGGTGCTACTGCTGCTCAACTCGCCCATTAAGCCTATTTATCCCGGGCTTGGCTTAAATGAAAACATTATCCTCTTAAGCTTTGGACTTATGATGTTTATCCCAAAAGTAGGCTTTCTCACTTGGGAGGATTCACGCTCGATTCCTTATGAGATAAACTTCCTCTTTGGGGCGGGGTTTTGCGTGGCGATGGCGATTTCTAAGATTGAGTTAGGGCAGGCGTTTGCCCCTGTGTTTAGCTACTTTAGCACATTGCCACTTTTGCTCTTTGTGCTATGTGTGTGCGTGTTTGTGCTATTTCTCACGATGTTTATTAGCTCCACGGCTCTAAGTGCGATTTTGCTCTCTGTGCTATATGCCTCGACTAAGGAGTTTTTAGAGCCAAGCTACCAAAGCCTCATTATGCTTATCGCCACGATTTGTATAGGGTTTTCATTTTTGCTTCCTTTCTCCACGCCGCCCAATGCTATCGTGGCAAACAAGGGCAATATCAAGCCTATGGAGATGTTTCGATTTGGTGCGATTTTGAGTATGTGTGGGATTGTGCTTACCACACTCTTTGGGCTTGCGTATTGGCAGTGGTTTTTGTAGGTTACTTTTTTGTTTTATAATACGTTTTATGCACAATTATGTGTAACTTCAAAACAAAGGATTCATAATGAAGCTAAAACTATTAGCCATAAGCATACTAGGTGTAGTTGGACTCAATGCTGCGAGCATTGATACAAACAAAGTCAATGTCGTATGGACCGCATACAAAACTCCTGCAAAAGCTGCAGTAAGCGGAACTTTCAAAGATATAAACTTTAAATTTGGTAAGAAGCGAGATTCTATCGCTTCCACACTTGAGGGTGCAAGTGCGACTATCGATCCGATGAAAGTCAATCTCAATGACGATGTAAAAAATGCAAACTTGCGCGATTTTTTCTTCTCAAAATTTAGTAAAAAAGAGATTAAAGTAACGCTTCGTGATGTGGTAGAAGGCAAAGACCAAGGCACGATTCTCGCTTCTGTCAAAATGAATGGCAAAACAAATAAAGTGCCTATGGAATACAAAATCACAAATGGTGTGCTAAAGGCAAGTGGCGTGCTTGATCTAAGCGAGTTTAAACTCAATGAGGCAAGAGCAAATCTACAAAAAGCCGTGTATGACTTGCATGAGGGTATAACTTGGTCGCAAGTTGGCATTGCTTTTGAAGCTCCTGTTACCAAATAACTTGATTCTACACAATATGCCAAAGGCATATTGTGTAACCAAACTTCGTTTCTTTAAATTACAAAGACTGCAAATACCGATCTAGGATATGACACGCGCTAAGACTATCAAGTCGCCCGTCCTTTTGGGCTAATGCACGAGATTGTCGCCCCAAATAGTTCAGATTTTCTAACGCCTCTTGTGAAGTATAATCCTCATTGACATATACGATTTCTCCACCAAATGCCACAAGCCCCACAAAATGTTTAATGCGAGTGATTGTATCTTGATGATTTGCCTGCCCACCGCTTGGGAGACCCACCACTAATGTATCAATATGCTTTTGGGCGAGTATAGCGCGAAGATCTTGACTTGCTTGATTGCGATTTTTGCGCAAAATCGCCGGGAGTGGCAATACGATACCTTGCGTGTATTGTGCTAATCCTATGCGTTTAAGCCCCACATCACACGCGAGGATATTAGATTCTGTGCTAGGGGATT
This sequence comes from Candidatus Helicobacter avicola, assembly GCA_019112865.1. Taxonomy (GTDB): domain Bacteria; phylum Campylobacterota; class Campylobacteria; order Campylobacterales; family Helicobacteraceae; genus Helicobacter_F; species Helicobacter_F avicola. Next base: position 11,948 of record DXIN01000020.1, on the reverse strand, counting down.
TAGAATCTAACATATCCGCACTACTCCATTTTCACGCACGATTTTTCCCTCAATCTCGTATTGGAAGATTCTTTCACCAAATTTTTGCACCGCCTCTTCATAGCGCGGCGCGTGCTTGCAAAACTCTAAAACCTCATCACACACCTCTTTTTGTGTGCCAAAAATTTGTGCGATAAACTCCTGCACATCATAGATACATTGCGCTTGTTGCCGTGCTAGGAGGCTTTGTGTGCCTAGGCTTTCATTTATCCTATGAGGTAGCACAAAAAGTGGCTTGTGGGATTGCTTACTTAGGCGTGCGCTCTGCATCGAGCCGCTCTCAAGATCAGCTTGGGGGATTATGACAATATCACTAAGCCCTACCACGAGGCGATTGCGCTCTAAAAAACTATACGCTTGTGGCATATAATCCCGCTCATACTCGCTCAACACTAGACTTTGAGTCATCATAGCTTGGATAATAGCTTTGTTTGCCTTTGGGTAGATAATCTCAAGGCTTGATGGAGAAACCATAATCGTGCGAGGCAATGCCGCAGAGTGTGCGATAATATCCACACCCAAGGCACCACCGCTCACAACTACACCACCAGCTTTAGCAATTTGTGCAGAGAGAATCGCACAAAACTGCTTGGTATAAGGATTGGGACGCCTAGTGCCTACAATGGCAATTTTGATAGGTGCGCACAGAAGGCTTGTATCGCCGCAATAAAACAATCTCTTAGGTGGGTTGGGCAATCCCAAAAGCGAAGTGGGAATAGAATCTAAAAGCTTTGGCATAGGGTTTTGGCAAAGATGTGAATCTAGCATTAGCGACTTTGGGCAAAGTGAAATTTGGAGCGATTATAAGAGGTGATGTGCTGGGCATTGAGATAAGATTCTAACTGCGCGGGGCTTATGAGATCAACTTCTTGCAAAAGCTTATTGCGAGTATTTTGCAAGGATTGTAAGGTGCTTGGGAATGGGTGGCAAATCGCTATGGCATAGCCCTTGTCTTTGGCTTTTTGGATTGCAAGCTCAATCTGACGCTCGGTATGCTCCCTCTGGGCTATGGTGTCTAAGAATATATCGCGTTGCATAATGAGTCTCCCCTGCTCTTTAGCGATTTTGGGACTCACAACATCGGTATTAGTAACACTATCAATAAACCGCAAATCTAGCTCATCAAGGACACTTAGGAGGTTTTGCATATCTTCATAGCTTGCGGTAAATTTACTGCCAGTGTGGTTGTTTAGGTATTTGAGATGAGGAAAATCGGCTTTGAGTGCGCGCATATACGCTAGCAGTGAATCGCGACTAGTGCCTACCGCAATAGGCTCAAGCTCTTTTTGGTAAAAGTTTAGCGCTTCTAGGGGCAGATGTATCATATATTCTTTGGCATTGGCAGCGATTTTAGGCGTATCTGGGCTATAAGGAGTTTTAGGAAAAAGCGAAGGCGTGATGGGGAGCTTAATACTGCGCAACGCATTGTATTGAGCGAGATTTTGAATATCGTCCATAATAATGACAAGCTTTGGCTTTTGGCTGCCTTTGCTCTGAATCTTGGCTTTGTGATAGGATTCTCTAAAATTTTGCTCAATCTCTAAGATAAACGAATCCGCACCCAAAATCCCACACACTAGCAACACACACAAAATGATATTTTTCACACAATGCCTTTTGTTTTTGGCGATTGTAGCAAGTTTTGTGTTGCTCTTGGCTTAAAGGGGAATCTTAAAAAGCAATGGATTAAAGGCTTTTGAGACAATAAGCACCTTATCGCCCACTTCAAACTCCCTCGCGTCATCAGCAGGATAAAGCACACGCACCACTTGTGAAGCACACACAATATCGATGATTTCTGCTACACCCTGTGGAGTTTTGCGCAGTATTTCGCCACTTAGCTGCACCTTGCCACTAAGCTTAGCTCCAAAAATCTCATCTACGCTACCACTTCTAGCGATTTTACCCTCCTCCACACACCAAACTTTCGTGCTAAGACGCATAATCTCTGTAATCTCGTGGCTAATAAGAATCGTGCTAAGTCCTAGCTGTTGATGAAGCTTGACTAAGAGATTTTGCAGGCTAAGGCGCATTACAGAATCTAACGCACTAAGCGGCTCATCAAGCAACAACATCTTTGGCTTACGCACCAAAGCGCGTGCGAGGGCTACTCTTTGGGCTTGTCCGCCAGAGATTTGGTGCGTGTGGCGTTTGAGAATAGGCTCAAGCTCCATAATCTCTATGAGCCAATGCACAAAATCAAGGTTTGTTTTATCCATAAGCCCAAAGGTGATATTTTGCTCAACATTTAAATGCGGAAAAAGCGCGTAATCTTGAAACATAAATCCTATACTACGTTTTTGTGGTGGAAGCGAAAACCTCCCATCTTGCCACACCTCATCGCCAACCTTAATGTAACCACTATCAGGCGGAGTAAGTCCAGCTAGAATCCTAAGCAATGTGGTTTTACCCGCACCACTTTTACCAAAAAGTGCGAGAAAATCCCCAAAATTCAGGGTTTGTGAAACCTCAAGCCTAAAAGAAGTGTGTGAGGCAGGTGTATGCAGTGTTTTGGTGCATTCAAAGACAATATCCATAATGAGCCTCTTTTACAAAATATGTGCTTTAGCATATCGGTGCGCAAGAGCAAAAATCACACACAAACTCACAAAACTCACCACAAAGAGCGTGAGTGCGTATTGATGTGCGAGTGTGTAATTGAGCGTCTCGACTTGCTCATAAATCGCAATACTTGCGACTTTTGTCTCGCCTGCGCGAGAGCCTCCTATCATCATCACCACACCAAACTCGCCTATGGTATGCGCAAAACTCGTAACACACCCTAGCAAAATCGAAGATTTGATATTGGGCAAAAGCACAAATATAAATGTCGAGATTCTACCCTTGCCTAATGTGTAGCTGGCTTCTTTGAGTGAAGGAGGGAGCGAAGAGAGCGCGTTTTTGATAGGATTTACCATAAATGGCAGAGAAAAAATCACACTCGCCACTACTAACCCAGCAAAACTAAAGGCAAGCTGAAGGGAAAAATGCTCTAGCAAAAATACCCCAAGGGGATTGTTGCGATTAAAAAACACAAGCAGATAGAATCCAAGCACAGATGGCGGGAGTATCAGGGGCATCCAAATGAATGCCTGCAAGATAATGCCAAGCCTTGAATGTAGAGAATCTAAGAGCACAGCAAGAGCTATACCTATGGGAAGCAAGAGCAAAGTTGTATAAAAGGCAAGTTTGAAAGTAAGGAGCATCGTTTGCAAAAATTCAGAATCTAAAAAATTCATAGGGTTCCTTAAAATTTGTGTTGTGCCTATCTCTAGCACATTAGGACACTTGGCTTTCGCTAACACTCGCAGCAACAAGTCACATAAGATTCACAAGCAGTCTTAGATCTAAAATCTCCTTAAGAATCTTGACAAAACTTACGAGAAAACTAGGATTCTAATAAAACATCGCTGGGATTTACATACCAAAAGCAGTGATCCCCCTCACCGAGATTGTCAATGCCACGCGTAGGAACTAATGCATCAATGCCACCCTCAAGACTTACGAGGCTTAGAATTGCGTCTTTTTGGATATGTGTGATACGCGAGGCAAAGCAGTTTTGCACATAAGGGGCAGGGTTTTGGGCGGTAAGCAAAACCTGTGTGGGTTTAAAAATCGCACACAATTCTGCACCCACAGACATATCCTGACGCATATCCTGTGTGGCGAGCAAAAGCACCCAAAGCGTGCCTATGGAAGTATCAAGACTCACGAGACTTAGATTCTCATCATACTCGATACTCTTTAGGTATGCAGGAAGCGTATTCATCGCCATTCTTAGATGTGATTATGGCGCATCATAGCCATAAGACTTAAAAATCGCCTGTGCTTTAGAATCTAACACATACTGCGCAAAATCCTTGGCTAGTTTAGAATCTTTGCCCGCTTTTGTGATGATGAGAGACTGCACGATGGGCTTATAGAGTTTTTCATCAATAATAGCATAGGTGATAGTGCTGCCCTTTTTTTGCGCCTCTTTAATCACCATAGAAAGCGCGCTAAAGCCCACTTCTGCCGAGCCCTCAAGCACATAAGTAGTCGCTTGCCCAATAGATTCACCAAGCACAAGCTTAGGATTGACCACCTTGCCTAGTTTTGCACTCTTGATATAAGCCTCTGCAGCCACACCATAGGGAGCAAGTTTGGCATTAGGGATAGCAATATGCTTAATAGTGGGGTTTTTGAGAATCTCTGGGGTGCTCGCATCAAAATCCTTATTGGCACTAAAAACCACAAGTTTGCCACGCACATAGTTTTTTGGCTTGTCTGCTCCCAATTTTTCTTGATAGAGCTTTTGGGGATACTCGGTATCTGCAGCGATAAAAAGTTCTGCTGGCGAACCATTCTGAATCTGCGCATACGCCTTACCTGAAGAAATGTAGCTAATCTCAATGCTATCATTTTTGCGAGTTTGCAAAAATTCACTTTTAATGTCTTCTAGGACAAACTTAAGGCTTGCAGCCGCTAAAACTTGGATTTTTTCCGCGATTGCACTACTAACAAATAGCCCACAAACTAAAACAACACGTAATAACATAAAAGCTCCTTTTGTTTTGAGATGGGTGATTTTACACTATGTTTTTTTAAATATATATTAATTTATAAGAACAATAAAAGCTTGTTGTGTTCTGTAAGAAACATCACGCCACCTCTTTGAATCTAAAATACTCCAAAGGTAAATTATTGCCCACACAAGCGATAAGCAAACCTGCTTATCACAATGTTTGCTTGACAAGAGTCTCTATCACTGGTTTTGAATCTGGCTCAACGAGACGCTCACCGACCTCCTCGCCATTTTTATAACCTATAAGCGTAGGGATTGCACGCACACCTAGTGTGTCCTTGAGCGATCCTTCTGAATCTATGGAGATATGATAAAACTCCACCTTGCCTTCATATTCCTTTGCCAAAACATCTAAAATTGGCTCGATTCTACGGCAATCTGGACACCAAGAAGCCCCGAGTATCACGACACTAGAGCCATTTTTGATATTTTCTTGGTATTGTTGTGTATTGATATGTTGTAGCATTATGTATCCTTTGTATTTTTGAGATTTACAAAGAGTATCTTTATAGGCTAAACACTTGGTTACATTTCAAAATTTTTTGCACAAACCAAACTCATACACCAAAGACACAAATTCTTATGCTAGAATTGCGTATTTTATTTAAGGATTGTCTTATGGTGCTAAAGGATAATTTCAAAAAAGAAGGCGATTTTTTATTTCGATACAGAAGCTACTTGCCTCTAGTGGTTATTCCATTTTTTGTGCTCTGTCTGCTAAGTTTCCCACAAAATCTGCTTTTGCCACGCATTCAAATGCAAGAAGTTTTTTTCTTAAATGTCTTTGTGGGGACAGGTGCAGAATTAAATTTCGCCTACAACACGCCATTAGTAATTTGTGCGCTTATCGTGGGATTGCTAGGGCAATTTGTCAGAATCTTGGTAGCTGGATATGTCCCACGCGACACTTCTGGACGCAACACCAAAGCTCAAAAAGCGGAGGTTCTCAACACCACAGGTATGTATTCGATCTGTCGCAATCCCCTATATTTAGGGAATTTTTTGATGATGCTCTCCCCCGTGTTGCTGCTAGGGAACTGGCTCTTTGTGCTATGCTTCACACTGGCATTTTGGCTGTATTATGAACGTATTATCTATGCAGAGGAGAGTTTTTTGACCCAGAAATTTGGTGATGCGTATGTGCAGTGGGCGCAAAACACCCCAGCATTTGTTCCAAGCTTCCGCAACTACACCAAGAGCACATTAGGCTTTAGTATGAGATCTATGCTCAAACGCGAGTATCATTCACTCTTTGGACTAGCGACCTCGCTTTTTCTTATCCATTGGATTATTAGTGCGTATGTTTTGTGGGATTTTGTCATTGTGTTTGAGCCAATCATTAGCGCATTTTTTGTGTTAAGTGCAATTATCTATCTGCTAATGCTTGTGTTGGTTAAGACTACCAAGTTTTTTGAAGTAGAAGGGCGATAGAATCTGTGAATCTAAGCTCTATAATTTTAAAAAATTTGTGAGAATCCCCAAGCCCACCTCGTGGCTTTTCTCGGGGTGGGGCTGAATCCCAAAGATATTATTATGTCCCACAATCGCATTAAAACTATAGCCATATTCGCATTGTGCGAGCGTATCCTCACAATCCCTATTATGAAAGCTATGCACAAAATAGAGATAAAACTCCCGTGGCAATCCCGCAAAGAGCATACTCTGCTTACCCTTATCGGTGAGGAGGCATTTATTCCAACCGACATGGGGGATTTTAAGTCCATTTAACGCAGCACGATCAAAAGATTCTATCTTGCCACCCATTAACCCAAGTCCTTTGTGTATGCCAAACTCTGTGCTTTCTTCAAAAAGCAGTTGCATACCAAGGCAAATCCCAAGCATATATTTGCCACTTTTAGCAAATTCCTTGATAGCTTCTTGCATACCACTTGTGCGTAAATGCTCCATCGCATCACCAAAAGCCCCCACACCGGGCAAAAGAATCTTATCATAACGCATAAGGTTACTTGGATTAGATTCTATGGTGATAGTTATATTGCTCAATCCTTTGCCTGCGTAGATCATAGCATTTTTGACACTTGCGAGATTGCCTATGTTATAGTTTAGTATTGCGACATTCATTCTCTCACCTTGCGAAAAACTTTAAAAGAATTGTAGGATAAATCCCCTATCAAAACCGCTTAAATCCTTGTAAAACTCTAAAGATTTGTGAGGAACTTCACGCACAAAATCGCGTATATGGGCTTTTTGATCATAGCCCATTTCACAACACACAAAGCGGATACGCGACATTGTAGCAAGCCTAATAAGCATATGCAAGACTTCACTACCTCTTTCTCCCCCAAACAATGCTTCCTTTGGCTCATAAGTAACACTAAGCGGAAGAGGATAAGAATCTCGAATATATGGGGGATTTGAGATAAGCATATCAATGTGTGCGCCCTCTAGCCCATCAAGGAGTGAGGTGTGCAAAAATGTGATGCGCTCTCCCACCCCAAAATGTTTGGCATTTTTGCATGCAAGAGAAAGTGCGTGGGGATTAATATCAGTGGCATAGATATGGAGATGTGGGTTTTGCAATGCCAATGTGATGGCAATCACCCCCGAACCCGTGCCTACCTCCGCAATTCTCCGACAATCGTGTGTTTGTAAGATTTCTTGTATCTTATCAATGAGGATTTCAGTCTCTGGACGCGGAATTAATGTGTGTGAATCTATGCTAAACTCGCGCGCATAAAAACTTACTTTGTGCGTGAGGTATTCTATCGGATAACCCAATGCGCGTTTTTGGATAGATTCAAAAAAATGTCTCTCTTGTGTGGGTGTGAGCAATACATCAGGGTGTGTGTGGAGAAATACGCGATCTGTCTGCAAATGGTGAGCAAGGAGGATTTGGGACTCTAACCCTATGCGGAGATTTGGTTGGGTGGATTTAAGCGGACTTGCACTTAGAATCTTATGCGCAGATTCTAAGGCAGAGTGCGCGCTAAATCTCATAGTCCAACGCCCTAAGCCGCTCTAAAAGCGGTGGGTGCGAGTAATAAAAACATATATACAGCCAATGCGAACTTGGAAAAGATTTGTTTTCATTAATAAGGCGCACAAGCGCATTAGCAAGGCATTGCTTGGAGGAGAGTGTCGCCCCAAAAGCATCGGCGCGATATTCTGCCTTGCGTGAAAAATACCCTACAAGTGGCAAAAACCAAAACGAAATCACAGAAGAGAGCAAAAAAATGAGTGCTAAGGTCGTGGTGCTTTCTTGAGGTAAGGAAGCTTGGGCAAAAAAACTCTCTGGCAAGTGCGCTGCAAGAAAAAAGAGTGCAAACAAAAACACACCAGTTGTGGCAAGGTTTTTGAGAATATCTTTGTGCTTAAAGTGCCCTAGTTCGTGTCCCAAAATCGCCAAAAGCCCATCTTTGCTAATCTTTTCTAGCAATGTATCAAAAAGCACAACGCGTTTTGTCCTACCAATACCGCCAAAATACGCATTAAGCCGTCCATCGCGCTTGCTCGCGTCCATCACAAAAATCCCATTACTTTTAAACCCAACTTTATCCAAAAGCTCTTCTATGCGGGATTTCAACTCTGTATCTTCAAGCGGGGTAAATTTATTAAAAAGTGGAGCAATGAGAGTGGGATAGATAGCATTTGCCACCACTACCACACCAAACATCAACACAAACCCCCCAAGCCACCAAAAACTAAAACTATCCATCACCCACAATAACACATAAAAAATCACACCACCAAGAATGATGCTAAGTAGGCTTGTTTTGAGTAAATCAATAAAAAACAAACCTACGCTTTGTTTGCAAAATCCATAACGTTTATCAATGCTAAAGGTCTGATAGAAGCTTAGAGGGAGAGTAACAAGTAGTGGAATGAGGAGCAAAAGGAGTAAAAAGGCGATATGGTGCCAAGCTCCATTTAACCCAATCTCCTGTAGCCATTGCCAAAAAAACGAAAGCCCAAAAACCACCCAAAACACAAAAAGCCCAAATTCTACGCATTTTTGAATCGTATCAAGCATAAGGTTTTCTAAGGCATAATTTCCAGCCTTTTTGTAGTCAAGAGAATCCAAAAGTATGGCTTTAGTCTTAAGGGCTGATTTGATATGTGTGATTTGCAAGAAATTTAGCACGATGCTAGGCACGATATACGCACACAAAAAAAGTATTATCAAAACCATAAATTCCTCACTTTTGCGAATTTTAGGCTAATGATACAGACCAAAAAACACAAAATAGCAAACATTGCTTTGCGACAAACACCAGATAGTTACATCTTTGTCTTTGCTTCTATCCCAATCAGACGCAAACCCAAAGTGATACTTTCACTCACCACTAATAAAGCTTTGAGAATCTCCGCTTGATAGGGGGATTGTAAAATCTTATGTGCGTTATAAAAGCTATGAAAATCACTCGCAAGGTTTTTTAGGTATTCACACACTTTTTGAATCTCACGTTCGCAAAAGCTAGAATACAACACTTGATGAATGCTCAATGCGTGAAAAATCAGTGCGTAAAGATCCTGCCATAGTGGTGTCTCATCACCTAATAAATGCACACTAGCCACTTGATCGCGCGAAAGAGAGGATTTCTCTAGGAGCGTGTGGATTCTAGCGTTGGCATAATTGATGTAAAAAATCGGATTTGATGAATCTTGATGCGAAAGCATATCAATATCAAACTCTAAATGCGTATCCACGCGTTTGGTCAAAAACACAAAACGCAAAGCATCACTTCCAATATCAGCAACCACATCGCGTAAAAGTATGAAATTCCCCGCACGTTTGCTCATCTTGTAGTTTTGCCCACCTTGGGAGAGTGCCACCATTTGGGAGAGTAAAATCTCTAGTTTCTGACTATCATAGCCCAAAAATTCTATGGCTGCTTTGACACGCGCGATATAGCCATGATGATCCGCACCCCAAATATTGATATAGCGGTCAAAAGTGCGCATAAACTTATCCTGATGATAGATAATATCGCCAGCTAGATAAGTAGGCTCACCATTTTCGCGCACAATCACGCGATCTTTTTGGTCGCCCTTTTGGGTGGAGCATAACCAGAGCTTACCTTCCTTTTCTTCCACGCCATTATGAGCTTTGAGTGCCTCTAAAGTCTGCGCCCACCTCCCAAAAAGTTCTTTCTCACTCACATAGCAATCAAACTCTATATCAAGGCTTTTGAGATTGGCGCGGATTTCCTCAAGCATCAAATCTTTGGCAAAATTACTAAGAGTAGGAATGTGTGAATCTTGAGAAAAAATCTCCTTACCAAAATGTGCTATGGCTGCTTTGGCAATATCTATGATATACGCACCCTTGTAATATTCCTGTGGATAGGTTACCGCCTCGCCTAGAATCTCCCTGCCACTCAAATATACAGAGAGCCCTAGAGTGTAGATTTGGCTCCCTGCATCGTTGATATAGTATTCGCTAGTAATCTCATAACCCAAAAACTGCCCAATACGTTTCAAGCTATCGCCATATATCGCACCACGCGCATGCCCTATATGGAGCGGTCCCGTGGGATTAGCACTCACAAACTCTAGCAAGATTCTCTCTTGCTTCCCAAAATCTTGGGGGATAAAATACTCGCCATTTAGGGCTTTATCACAGAGCGAATCCAAAAATGTGTGTGAGAGCGTGAGGTTAATGTAGCCATTTACCGGCTCGATTTTGGCAAACTCCTCACAACCCTGTAAAAACGTGCTAAGCTCTTGGGCGATGAGATTTGGAGCTTTCTTGAGAGATTTAGCAAGCACAAAGGCTATGGGTGTGGCAAAATGTCCAAATTCTTTTTGTTTGGGTCGCTCTAGGGGAACTTGGAGAGGTTTTATGCCGTTGGGGAGAATGCGTGTATTTATGATGTTTTCTAAAAGATTTTTAATGTGATGATACATACTAGAGATACCTAAAAATGCGGTGATGTAAAGAGCAAAAACTAACTTTTTTGCTCTGGGGTAGATTGTGTGGTTTGGATCTTGGTATTTTCCGTCTTAGATTCTGTGGTTTGGGCGATTTTTTCTTGCTCCTCATCGTCCTCTTTAATGGCTTTTTTGAAATTTTTTACTCCACTCCCCAAACCTTTGGCTAACTCTGGAATCTTCTTCGCACCAAAAAGTAGCACGATGACCAACAGCACAATCACCCAATGCCAAATACTTCCTGTTCCCATAATCTCTCCTTTAGTAGTCTAAATGGGGCATTATAACAAAAATGCCCTTAAAGTTTATTCCAATTTTGTAAAAGCTCCTCGTTTTGCCGTGTATTGCGATATAGTAAGCTCTTCGCAATCGCAGTAATAGCTTCTCTTGCCTGTGTAATGTCGTCATTAACAAGCAAGTAATCAAAAGTGTGTAAATGCTGCATTTCCTCATAGGCTTGGATAAGCCGAAACTCTATGGTATGCTCATCATCAGTCTGGCGACTTTGTAGCCTACTCTTTAGAATCTCTTTATTTTTAGTCGTGATAAACACCGACTGGGCAAAGTCCCCAAAATGCGCTTTAATGTCCCTATGTCCCTGCACATCAACATCAAAAAGCACAAGTTTATCTTGCTCTAATGCATGGGTGATAGGCTCTAGGGAAGTGCCATAGTAGTTATTATGCACCTGCGCCCATTCCAAAAACCTCCCTTCTTGCACTTGAGTAAGAAACTCCTGCTCGCTCACAAAATGATAATGCACACCATCTTGCTCTCCTTCTCGCATAGAACGCGTGGTAGTGGAAATAGAAAAATACAGATTAGGGATCACGCGCAAAAGCTCTTTTGTCAAGGTGCTTTTACCACAACCGCTAGGTCCAGAGATAATAAGCACCGCACCTTTGCTCATTTGGCTCATTTGTGTGTGTCCTTGAAGCTAATATTAATTGTTACTTCCATACCATCGAGCAATGCTGTAACTTCCGAGCTTTGTAAATGCTTGATAGAATCCTGTATCGACTGACTTAAGGCATTGGTTACCACTTCTATGTCCTTATTAGAATCTCCATCTTGTAGAGATTCTGGGGGAGTGGCGGGGGCTGCTGATGTGGGTGCTATATCCTCTTGCGCCAATGGCTCTGTTGGCATCGCTTCCTCACCTACTGCACGCAATATCTCCTGTTCATCAAGTGATTGGAAATCCTGTGTATCTTCCTCTGTATCCTCTGTATTTTGAGTATCGGGTAGCTGCACTTCTTGGATTTGCATCTGTGAGTCATCAGTATCCCCCTCTGTATCCATATCACTAGCTTCCTCTGCAAGCTCCCCTACTTCCTCTCCCTCTTGTGAATCTAGTGCCTCTAGCTCATCTATTTGCTCAATTTGTTCATCAAGTTCGCTTACTTCTTGTGTGTTTTGTATTGCTTCATCTTGTGGCTCTGTCAAATCTAGA
>DXIN01000019.1 GCA_019112865.1 Candidatus Helicobacter avicola | reverse complement strand
AAGGAGCAATCCATCTTTTACAAGGAATGTTTGGGGGAGCGGTGGTGTTGCCTAGCTTTTTAGAATCTAAACTAGGATTTTTAGGCTTGACGCAGATAAATGGTGTGGCTGTGAGTTTTGGGAAGTGGGCGGAGGCGATACAATCTAGCTCAATGGTGGTAATGCCCAGCGTCCTTGGCGCGCTCCTGCTATGCCTTGTGTGCAAAAATAGCATAGAGGTTTTACGCACTTTCACACCTAGGCTTATGACCCTAATCTTTAGCATACTACTTTTTTATACCGCACTTTTTACGCTCGGTATGCACACTACGACCGAATTTTTGTATTTCAATTTCTAATCTTGCACGATAGGAGGATATGATGAAACACAATCCAAAAGCTTGGAGCATAGGATTTTTTCTCGCTACCTTTGTGGGCAGTATCTCACTCGCACTGACAAACCACTACTTTGACCCATTTGGGCTTAGGAGTGTGGAGAGCAAGGATTTCTACAATCTCTCCAAAGCCGAGTTTTCCTATATGTATCCCACCAAAATCGCCCAAAAAGCCCCCTACTACCTCGTAGGATCATCACGCACTTGGTATCTTAGCCTACCGCGTCTCTCACGCTACCTCAAAGCGCATATCATACGCGTAGGTATGGCGTCCCAAAGCCTTAGTGAGAGCCTACTACTGCTCCGCACGCTTAAGAGCAATGGTGGGCATTTCATCGCTGGATTTGATGCCTTTGCCCTAAGCACCGCGCGCATATCGCCCAATCGATTGTATGAGGAGTTTTCCAAAGATTCACAAACTAATGCCATAGATTTTGCGCTCAATCCCCGCACGACACAAGCACTCTTGCGTATGTTCAAAAATAAGATTCTCACACGCCCAAATGATTGGTATTTCACACACGAGGATTTGCGTGCAGGAGAGACAAACACGCATAAGGAGATAGAAGAGAAAAATTTTCTCAAGCCAGATCCCGAGTATAGGGGTGCGCGTTTTGCCCACTATGATATTGACGAAACTAAAATCCTAGAACTCGCAAGTTTAGGGGATTCTAAAGACATCTTTATCATTTTTCCCAAATACGCGTATTATTATGAGCTTTTTGCACGCTATGGGGTGCAAGAACCCTATTTTCGCGCCATAGAGATTCTAGTAAAAAACACCAACGCGCGTGTCTTTAGCTTCTATGGGAATAACTCTATCACGCGCCATAGGGATAATTTCGATGACTACGCGTGGCATTTCAAGCCCAAGGTGGGCAATCTCATCTTAGCTAGAATCTTTAATGATAACTCTGGCAACAAAGATGTGAGTGTGGGTTTTGGCATAGAACTTACCAAAGACAACATCACCACATACCTGCAATCCTTACGCGAACAACACAATCCATAGCACAACCACATCAATAAAATTATTAAGAATCCATAGTTTCTACAAGGTGTTTGCCCAAAATTTAAGCGCAGTTTGACTACAATTGCCCCCAAATTTACTCCACATCAAAGGTTACAATCCCCCATGGATTCTAATATGTATTCCGATATGTATGCCCATTCTGCTCTTAGTCTTGTCGTGCCGGTGGTTACTATCGCGCTGGTGTTTTTCACGCGCCGCGTGGTGCTTTCGCTCTTTTTAGGCATAGTGCTAGCAAGCATTATGCTCCATTATCAGCACCCCTTAGATGCCCTGATATATGTCTATAAGCGCATAGCCTCGGTGTTTTATGAATCCACCTCAAGTGGTGTGGTGATAAACGCTCAAAGCCTCTATGTCTTTGGCTTTTTGTTTATGCTAGGCATTCTCACACAGATTATGAGCTACTCGGGTGGGATCGCGGCGTTTGTGCAGTGGGCGCGCAAACGCGTGCGCACACAGAGGGGCTCGGAGTTTTTTGCCTTTATCGCTGGGATTGTAGTCTTTGTCGATGATTATTTCAATGCCCTCACCGTGGGGCAGGTGAGCAAGTCGCTCAATGATGCTAATCACTCCACGCGTGAGCGTCTAGCCTATATTATAGATTCTACCTCCGCGCCTATTTGCATTTTGATGCCTATTTCTAGCTGGGGTGCGTATATCATTATGCAGTTTAACAAAAACTTTGAGACTGATAGCTTTGTGCTGCTTTTTTCTAGTATTTGGGGGAATTACTATGCGTGGTTCGCGCTTCTGGCAGTGTTTTTTACGATTTTGTGGCAGATAAACCTCCCTGCTATGCGTCAAAACCAAAATGTCGGCGTGAGTGAGCACCTAGACCTCACACCACACACGGGGGCTAGCGTGTGGCTTCTCATAATCCCCATACTTGCTCTGCTTGGCTTTGTGGCGGGGCTTATCTTTTATACAGGGTATTTAGAGAGCGGAGAGCTTAGCTTCTTAGGAATGCTTGGACACACAGACACGGGGTTTTCACTCTTTTTTGGCGGACTAGGCGCATTGCTACTTAGCCTTGCCCTCTCTGTGCGTCATATCACCCTACCCAACTACGCGCCTATCCTAAAAACAGGCATTGCCTCTATGCTGCCTGCGTGCCTCATACTCGTGCTAGCGTGGGCGATAGGACCTATTATCAAAGAGGATTTAAGCACGGGCGTGTATTTGGCGGATTTGAGTAAGGAATTTTTAGAATCTAGTGCGCTAAATCCCCATATAACTATCGTGGTAGTGAGCTTTGGGATTTCTGGATTTATCGCTTTTTGCACAGGGACGAGCTGGGCGACTTTTGCCATTATGATACCCATCGCTTCAAGTCTCGCACAGGCTAATGGCATAGATTTGGTGCTTGTCATCTCCGCAGTGCTATCAGGAGCGGTATATGGCGACCACGCCTCACCTATCTCGGATACGACAATCCTCTCTGCCACAGGGGCTGGCTGCTCGGTGCAAAGCCACTTTATCACGCAGCTGCCCTATGTGAGTGTGGTGGCTTTAATCGCGCTAGTGAGTTTTGGCGTGGCTGGTGGGCTAGATTCTGTATTGTGGGGATATGTCGTGGGGCTTTTGCTAATGTTTGGGGTGTTTTATGGGTTTAAGCGATATTATGGTGATTAGAAACAAACGCAAACAATCTTGCCTAGAATTTCACAAAAACACATAATGTCATTAATTTTTTTTTGTATAATCAAGGCTTAGTTTTCACAATCTATATCGTTATATTGCACCAAATCAACGACTACATTGACTTTTGTGAGGGGGTTTCCTAATGAGTTTGACACTAGGTATAGACATCGGTAGCACGACTGCCAAAATTGCGTTAATGGAAAATGATGAGATTATCTATCGCCATTATGAGCGGCACTATTCAAAGGTGCGTGAAAAGAGTATAGAGATTGTTAAGAGCTTAAAAGAGATTATCGGCGATAGGGAGTTTAAGGTCTCTATTTCTGGATCGGCTGGGTTTGGAATCTGCAAGGCAGTGGGGATAGATTTTGCCCAAGAAGTGTTTGCCACGGCTGAAGCTATCAAATTTTTAGAACCCGATACTGATGTGGTGATTGAGCTTGGTGGGGAAGATGCGAAAATTTTATTTTTAAGCGGTGGGACGGAAGAGCGTATGAATGGCTCGTGTGCTGGTGGCACGGGAGCATTTATCGATCAGATGGTAACACTTCTTGCCATTGACGCCAAGACTTTTGATGAGATTTCACTAAAGCACAACAAAATTTATCCTGTGGCAAGTCGCTGTGGGGTGTTTGCCAAAACCGATGTGCAGCCTCTACTCAACCAAGGTGTGAATAAAGAGGACATCACCGCAAGTATTTTCCAAGCTGTCGTAGATCAGACTATCAGCGGTTTGGCACAAGGGCGTAAGATAAAGGGCAAGGTGATGTTTTTGGGCGGACCGCTGTTTTTTTACAAAGGCTTGCAAAAGCGGTTTCAAGAGAGCTTGAAGCTTGATGATGAACACGCGATATTCCCAGAATATGCGCAATACTCGGTGGCTATTGGCGTGGCATTGTGTGCGAGGCTTAATTCCCGAAGTTTCACTTGCGACTCGCTGCTTGCTAAACTCGAAGAATCCACACATGTCGCTTCAAGCAACAAATACCTCGAGCCACTTTTTGCTAATGATGAAGAATACCAAGAGTTTCTCGCGCGCCATGATGATGCCAAAGTCGATGAGATTGATATAAACGAAGCCTTTGAACGCAATGGATTCCGCAAAATTGATGCATTTATTGGTGTGGATTGTGGCTCGACAACGACAAAGCTCGTGATTATTGATGAGTTTAATAGAATCCTCTATCAATTCTACAACTCCAACCAAGGCAATCCCGCAAGCGTAATACATGAGCAGCTCCAATACATTTATGAGAATTTTGGTGATAAGATTCACATCAAAGGCAGCGCAGTAACGGGCTATGGCGAGGAGCTCATCAAGGCTGGATTTAACCTCGATGCTGGACTTGTAGAGACTATCGCACACCTCAAAGCCGCACAGCATTTCAACCCACAAGTGGATTTTATCATCGATATTGGTGGGCAGGATATGAAGTGTTTTTATATCAAAAACAAAACCATAGATTCTATTATGCTCAATGAAGCATGCTCAAGCGGGTGTGGGAGCTTTATCGAGACTTTTGCTAGGTCTATGGGCTATGATGTGCAGACATTCTCGCAATTTGGATTAGATTCTAAGCACCCTGTGGAGCTTGGTAGTCGCTGCACGGTGTTTATGAATAGCTCGGTTAAAGAGGCGCAAAAAGAGGGTGCGAGTATCGAGGATATTTCTGCGGGGCTTTCTATGAGCGTGGTTAAAAATGCTATCTACAAGGTTATCCGCGCGCGTGATGCTGATGATTTAGGCAAACAAATCGTGGTGCAGGGTGGGACATTCCTCAATAACGCAGTGCTTAGAAGCTTTGAGAAAGAAATCGGACGCAATGTAATCCGTCCTAAAATCAGTGGGCTTATGGGGGCATTTGGTGCGGCACTCTATGCTAAAGGGCTCAATCTGCAAAGCTCGGCAATCATCACCAAAGAGGCACTGCAAAACTTCAACCACATCGCAAAAGCCACCGTTTGCAAAATCTGTGGTAATAACTGCAATCTCACAATCAATAGATTTAGCGACACCTATGGGTCTAAAAAATTTATCTCTGGCAATCGCTGTGATAAGCCCCTGGGGTTTAAAAAAATCGTGCATTTGCCCAATATGTATGACTATAAGCTCCAAAAACTCCAAGATTTATTTGCGTATAAAGACTTTGATAAAGAGGGTAGTGTCGTGAAATTCTCCTCTAAGGGCAAGATCGGAATCCCTTTGGGGCTAAATATGTATGAGAATCTACCCTTTTGGCACACGCTCCTAAGTGAGCTAGGCTATGAAGTAGTAGTCTCGGATATGACAACGCGCAAAACATTTGCCAAGGGGCAGTATTCTATCCCTAGTGATACGGTGTGCTACCCCGCAAAACTCCAGCACGGGCATATCGAGAATCTTATGGACAAGGGCGTGGAGATGATTTTCTACCCTTGTATGAGCTATAACTTCCAGTCCGATGACAAGCACAAAGACACTAGCACAAATAACTACAACTGCCCCGTGGTGGCGTATTATCCGGAATTACTCAATGCCAATGTCGATAGATTGCGTGAGGTGCGGTTTTTGTATCCGTATGTGGGTTTGCATAAAAAAGATGAGTTTTATAAAAAATCGCTAGATTTTTTCACCAAAGAGCTCAAAGTATCTAAAAAAGACTATGCCAAAGCACTTGAGAGAGCCTATGCCTTTAGGGAGCAGTGGCTAGATGATATCCAGCGCGAGGGCGAAAAAGTGCTAGAGCATATCAAGAAAAATAATCTCAAAGCCATCGTGCTAAGTGGGCGCCCTTACCACATAGACCCAGAGATAAATCATGGGATTGATAAGCTGATTAATTCCCTAGGGCTTGTGGTGTTGAGCGAGGATAGCGTCTCGCATCTCGCGGAGGCAAAAGATTTGCAAATACTCAATCAATGGAGCTACCATTCACGGCTGTATAACGCCGCAGAGTTTGTGTGCGAGAATCCAAACATTGAGCTTGTGCAACTCGTGAGTTTTGGGTGTGGGATAGATTCTATCACGACCGATGAAGTGCGCACGATTTTAGAATCCAGAGGGAGATTCTACACACAAATCAAAATTGATGAGATAAGCAACCTAGGCGCGGTCAAAATCCGAATCCGCTCATTGCTTGGTGCTATGGAGGAGAAACTATCTGGCAAGAAACACAATGCCCTCACGAGCATTTTGTTCTACAACAACACACAAAGAGAAATGCGCAAAATGATGGCATTTACTAACTAAACAAAGGAGAGAAAATGACACAAAAAATTTCTATGCCCAAAAGCGAATTTAGCGGTGAGTTTGTGAATTTCAAAAGCCCGAGTATGGGGGATTCTAATCTACCAAATGTGAAAAAATGGAATGTGGGTATTAGTAGCAATGACGCGGTGCTAAAAGGTGAGCGTGAGATTATCAAAGTGCCTTTTACAAAGGAGATGAAAGACACACACACGATTTTAGTGCCTATGATGCTGCCCATACACTTCCGCTTCTTAGTGAATATTTTGCATTTGCATGGCTATAAGGCAGAGCTTTTGCACAATGAGGGTGCAGGCGTGGTCAATGAAGGATTGCGCAATGTGCATAATGATACCTGCTATCCTGCATTGCTCGTGATTGGGCAGATGATTGACGCGCTCAAAAGTGGCAAATGGGACCTAAGCAAAGTCGCATTGCTTATCACACAGACTGGTGGTGGGTGTAGGGCTAGCAACTACATTCATCTTTTGCGTAAAGCCCTCAATAAGGCAGGGTTTGGGGAGATCCCCGTGATTTCGCTCAACTTCAGTGGGCTAGAGACAGGGCAGGGCTTTAGCGTTACGCGTCCAATGCTCCAAAACTTCCTATCAGCAATCATTTATGGTGATTTGCTTATGCATATTTCTAACCAATGCAAAGCCTATGAGCTCAATAAGGGCGATACGGAGGCGATGGTCAGCAAATGGGTGGAGCGTATCACCACACCGGGTAGCAATGCTGGGCTCACTAGCTATAAGGCTCAAAAACGCGATATGGTAGAGATTCTCAAGGATTTTGCCTCTATTCCGATGAAGCGCGACAAAAAGGTGCAGGTAGGGATTGTGGGTGAGATTTATATCAAGTTTTCACCGCTTGGCAACAATAACCTTGAGGATTTCTTGCTTAGCGAAAATTGCGAGGTTGTGATCCCAGGCTTTTTAGATTTTTGCCTCTATTGCATCAATGATAGTATCGTGGAAAACAAAATGTATGGTGGCAAGCTAAGCACGCGCCTCATCTACAAGCTTGTGTTTGAATATTTCTGCAAAAAGCAAAAAGATATGATAAAAATGATCCAAAAACACGGCGTATTCCGCGCACCATCGCCTTTCAAGCACACCAAAACCTTGGCTGATGGCTATGTGAGTGAAGCGATGAATATGGGTGAGGGCTGGCTACTCACTGCAGAAATGCTAGAACTCATCGAGCAGGGTGTGAATAATGTCGTCTGCACACAGCCATTTGGGTGTTTGCCAAATCACATCGTGGGACGCGGTATGATGAAAATCATCAAAGAAAAAAACCCCCAAAGCAACATTGTCTCCATTGATTACGACCCAAGTGCAACAAGGGTAAATCAAGAAAATCGTATCAAGCTTATGCTCTCAAACGCCAAGAAAGAGCTTGAGGCAGAACTCGCCTAAATCTTTTCCCACTCTCCCTTTGGGAAGTGGCTTATAAAACCTAAGAATTTACAAACATTTTTCACAATCTAGGAGTTGGTAATGCGTCAAATCAATCAAAGCTTGGTATTAAACACAAAGTTTTTTTACATCGTCTTTGTCAATAGCATTTTTTATTATCTCATCGCTATACACTATCAAATGCCCTCTTTCCAAGGATTTAAATCCATCATAGGTTTAGTCGCATTGAATTTTTCGTTTTTTTATATCCTTTGTTTTGTAGCACTCAAGATTCACTACAAACTCCTTGTAGGCTTACAAAATCTCTTAGTCTTTGTGGGTTTATGTCTAGGTTGTGTGTCTATTTTTTTGCTTATACACTTTAATAGCCTACTCAATACTGCCATAGTAGGCATTATCCTTGGCACCAACATCAACGAATCAAAAGAATTTATGCAGTTTTATTTTGATACCAAAACTTTTCTAGCACTTCTTGTTTTTATCATTGGTAGCATTGCCTTTGTGGTTGTTAAAAAATCTCTCTATCTTAATGCAAAATTTGCCATAGGCTTAGCCTTATGCAGTGCATTGACGCTCTGTGTGTATGTGTATCGTGCGAGCAATTACTCACTAAGTGTTATTACCAACAAAAACGAATTTTTGCGCACCTTTGATGTGTTTTATAACGCGATCCTTGGACAATCTCATATGATCGCTCAATACAAAGAACTCAACGCAATTCTTGCAAAGACACAAAATACAATGATGGCAATTAGGGGGGGGGGGAATATATAATCTCTGGGCATAAAGAGATTCCTAAGATTATCCTCATCATCGGCGAATCTACCCAAAGAAATTATATGAGTCTCTATGGGTATCCACTACCAACGACACCACACTTAGAGGCACTTGCTCAAGACACAAACCTCTTTGTTTTCACAGATGTCATAGCACCATATGCCTATACCGATAGTGTGTTGGCAAGACTACTCACATTTAGCCATTATGAAAACTCCCAAACACCTTGGTTTTATCAACCAAATCTTCTTGATATAATGAAAATGGCAGGATACAAGACTTATTGGGTAAGCAATCAAGAGGCAATTTCTATCTATGGCAATGCCCCGCAGGTCATCGCCCAGCGATCAGATGTCTTGAAATACACCTCTATCACAGATTCTTACACAGGCTTTACTCTTGATGAGCAGATTTTCCCACTTCTTGCGGCACTATCACCACAAGATCCCAGTTTTTATATCCTACATCTTATGGGCACACACTCTGCTTACAATAACCGCTACCCAAAGAATTTTGAGATTTTTACTCATCAAACACTTGCCCACACCCACCAAAACACTAGGCAAGATTCCACGCCACTTGAATCCAAGCAATCCACTATCCGCGCCCAATACCTCAACGCAATCGCATATAACGATTTTATCGTCTCAAAAATCATTGAATACTTTGCTGATGATGAGGCAATCATCTTTTATCTAAGTGATCATGGCGAAGAAGTCTATGAGATGAGGGATTTTGCAGGGCATGGCTTAAGTATGATTTCTAAATATATGCTTGAAATCCCCTTTATGATTTTTGTAAGCCCAAAACTTGCGCAAAAAGATCCAGATATGATTGACAAAATCCGCAAAGCACAGCATTTACCATTTATGAGCGATGACTTTATCCACGCATTTTTAGATATTATAGGTATTACCACATTAGATTCTAATCCACAAAGAAGCCTATTTGACAAAAATTTCAACACCCAAAGGACAAGACTTGTAAATGGTTCTTATGATTATGACAAAGAATTGCGCACTCCCTATCCATTCGACACACCCGATAAAATCTGGCTCCATAGGACTGATGATACACAAAAGCTTAAGGATTTTTTATCCACCTTTGCAAATTTTGAAATTGATGTGCATTTTTTGCGCGATGAGAGGGGCTGGTATTTTGATGTTGGGCATGATGGGGCAAAGGATAGCATACATCTCACACTAGAATCTATGCTAGAGATTCTCCGTGTCAGAGATTCTCACTTAGGGATACAGAGCAGAATCTGGCTTGATTTTAAAAACCTAGATTCTACCAATGCTACCAATGCCCTGCACACACTCCAAAACCTCGCCAAAACTTATGGCTATCCACCAGCAAACTTCATCATTGAAAGTCCTAATTACGAACAACTAGGCATTTTCAAGCAAGCAGGATTCTTCACAAGTTATTATGTGTCATATTATTCTAAGACAGATTTGGATTCTAAAGCCCTACAAATCCGTGAGCATATCCAACACATTATTGAGAGTGATCACATAAATGCCATTAGTTTCCCTTATTATCTCTATGAGTTTATCAAGGCACAAAAATTCCTCAAAGATGGCGAGGATTTGCCACTTCTGACTTGGAATGAAGGAAGTGATGCACGAGGCAATATGCAAACACAGGCATTTTCTGACCCGCAAGTAAAAGTAATCCTCGCTGGTGTCAAGGGTAAATACCGATAGCTCACTCCTCCCCAAGCGCAAAATCAATAAAATCCATCGCGCGCCAGTGCTTTTGCCCTACTCTACCCTCTCCCTCAAAACTTAGGGTAATGATAGAAATCTCTTGGCTTTGGATCTTGTGAATCTTATGCGTGATGAGCTCTTGCGTGGCAAACGGGATACTCACAAACGCGCGATTTTGATACAGCAGCTCCCCGCTATCGCCATAGGAGATAGATTCTCCGCTCCGATCACTAAGCTTTAGCAGCTCTAAAAAAAGCATATTTTCTAGCTGTGCAGCAAGGCTGTGATCAATCAAATGCGAGAGGCTAAAGTCCGCGAAATAGAGTTTTTTGGCATTAGGCTTGCGGCAGTGTGGGAGAAAAAACAGCACGCCATTCTCCTGCCAATGTGTGAGCTTAGTGTAGATTCTATCTTTTGAGAGCTTCATTGTGTGCTTTAGCTGGGTGTAGATTCTATGTGGCGTGGCATTTTGGGATTGAAACGCCAAGAGTGCCAAAAACATCTCTCTATCCCCACCAAAGGCTACACACACGACCTCATAGAGCCGCTCAAGCCGCTTATACGCCCCAAACTCCTGAATCTCTGGGAGATTGCCATTTTTAAGAAATGCGTTAAAAAGTGCTTTGAGCGAAAGATTTTTGGTATCAAAGCTCACAAACTCCTCAAAGCACAGCGGCAAAATGCGCTTGCTCCTAAAATCCGGTGGGCAGTGCTGCCTATCCCCTATAAGCACGATATTTGGGATATTTGGTAGCGCAATAGAGCTGTGGTAATTATCTAGCACAAGCACATCGACATTTTTCTCTAAGTGCATCTTGAGCAGATAGCCCTGCACCTCCTCACTCTGTATCCGAGCTAAATCAATATAAATAGGCTTTTTGAATCCAAGCGCAAACTGCAAGGCTAGAGAGGTTTTGCCCGAACGCGGCGGACCATACAAAAAGCTTTTGCCCGGAGTGATACCATACCGACGCGGGAGAATCTTGCGCTCTAGAGTATGGAACGATAAAGCATTTAGTGGCATACGCTCTCACTTGGTGCATTATAAAAAAATGTAAGCAAATGCTCTCGCAGCACAGAATCCACACAAAACTCCTTACCATCGTAGCTAAAGACGAGTCTTGAGGCATTGAGCATCAGATGTGGCACACCCAAAAGTCGCACGAAATCCTCCTGCTGTGCGTGAGATTCTAAAAAAAATCGTGAGATTTCATCGCTCACACCATAGAGACAATCTCCCACAATAGGGTGCTTGATAGAATCTAAATGCACGCGGATTTGGTGTGTGCGCCCCGTGAGCGGTCGTGCCTCTATCAGTGTAAGTTTGCGCGCAAAATCACGATCTAGCACCCTAATGTGTGTCTTTGCAACCTTACCTAAAGGCGAGATTGCGCTCCGTATGCTCAAGTCTCTACCATTGTTTTGTGCCAAAATCGGTGCGCAAATAACACGCTCTTCTTCCTCCATAATCCCCCGCACAACCGCCGTATAAGTCTTTTGCACCTTTTGGTGCAAAAAAAGACTTTTTAGTGCTTGCTCACTATGCCTGTGGCGCGCACACACCACAAGTCCGCTTGTTAGTGAATCTAGCCTATGGACTGGATTTGCCTGCACTCCAAAAGTGCTTTTTAGCGCGTCATTAAGGCTAAAATGTGCAAACAAGCCCTTTGGGTGGGTTAAAAGATGATGTGGCTTGTCATATACGCAAAAATCCTTATGCACAAAAAGCGGTTTTAATCCCAAATCCTGCGGCACAAAGTGCGCGATTTCTACCTTGCCCTGCAACTCCTCTGCCTTGCCCACTTTCACGCCATTTTGTGTCATTCTACCCTTATCAATGAGTCTTTGGGCAGCATTTGGGCTAAGCCCCAATGTGCGCACCAAAAACACAAATGCTCTAAGCGGCTGCTCTATGGTGTATTCCTCACGCACAAAAGGCATACACTAGCCCTCTATCTGCAAACACAGGCGTTTAAAATACCTATCATAAGTGAGGGCAAACCGCCACTCCTGCCGAGAAACCTCACTGGCAAAAAACTCCACACCATAGAGCCTCTTGCCACTAGGAGCGCAAAAATCTAGGCGCAAATGCTCTTTGTTTTTACCCATAGGTTTTGAATCTATCAATGTGAGATCATCACATATAAAGCAAGGTTGAGGGTTGTGCGCCCCAAAAGGCTCAAACTCCTCTAAAATAGAAAAAAGCTCCATATCAATATCATGCGCACTTACATAGCCTAGCACATCACGAGATTCACTCTCTGTCTCTCTCTGCACGCAACTGCTTAGAATCTCCATAAACTCACTCAAATTGTCTTTGTGAATCTGCAGTCCCACCGCACCCTGATGTCCGCCAAACTCAAGCAAAAGTGGCTTTAACTCTTGGGCTTTTTGCAGGGACTTTATGAGATTTACCCCATCATAAGCGCGTCCCGAGCCTTTGAGCACCCCATCACCTTCATCACTTAGCACAAAGGCAGATTTTTGGTAAGTCTGTGCGAGCTTGGCACACACAATCCCCACCACACCGATATGCCACTCTCCTATGGCATACACAAAAACATCAGTTTGTGTGAGTGAATCTTGGGCTTTTTGCAGGGTTTGGGCTTGGAGAGATTTACGCTCATTGTTTAGGGATTGCAGCTGCGCATAAATCTGCAAGGCTTGTGGCAAGCTCTTGAGCGTGAGAAACTCAAATGCTATCCGCGCATCACTCACACGCCCAGCACAATTTAGCAAGGGAATGATACTAAAACTTAGTGCTTGCGCGCTTATTACTCCTAGCTTTTGACGCAATACCTGTGCAAATGGCGCATCGGTGGTGCGCAGAATCTGCAGGGCTTTTTTGACTATGATTCTATTAATCCCAACTAGAGGCATCACATCGCCAAGTGTCGCTAAACCCACAAAGGGCAAAAACACGCTCATATCAATGCGCGCATCGCACTCTTGCTTCACTCCAGCACACAGATACCACGCCACCATTGCTCCACAAATATCTTTAAAGGGAAAGCCACAACTCTCTTGCTTGGGATTAATAAGCACATCACAAATAGGCAATGAATCTTGGGGAGTGTGGTGGTCAGTGATGATGAGCGCGAGATTGTGTGCTTTGCAAAACTCTCCCGCCTCAAAGGCACTCACACCATTATCCACGGTGATAACAAGCGCGTAGTGCTTAGGGGCTTCAAGTCGCTCCAAAAGCTTAGTGCTAAGCCCATAGCCATCACTAAAGCGATTGGGCAAAACCACCTCAAAACGCTCATACCCCAAGGCTTCAAAAAACCCCTGCATAATCGCACTTGCATTCACACCATCGGCATCATAATCCCCCACGATGAGGATCTTTGAATCTTGTCGCATATGTGCAGCGATGAGCTTTGCAGCCTCTGGCACGCCTTTTAGCATATGAGGCAGTGGCAAGTCTTTTAACCCCGCTACGCCACACTCTAAATCGCGCTTTGAGAGAATCTCTCGTATTTGGGATTTGCTAAGATATTTCAATGCACCCTCTTGTGTGCTAAACTTTGGCGTAAAAATTCTAGGATAATGGGGTTTGGGTTTTTGAGCCTTGAGGTAAATTCTGGGTGAAACTGCACCGCGACAAACCATGGGTGACTGACAAGCTCAATAGCTTCGATAAGTCCATTAGATTCACCACTGATGAGCATACCACCCTCTTGCAATCTCTGCTTATAGGCGGGATTGACCTCATAGCGATGACGATGTCGCTCTTTGATGCAATCTTGCTTATAGGCTTCATAGAGCTTGCTACCCTTTTTGATTGCACACGCGTATTCTCCTAGACGCATTGTGCCACCCATAGGGGAGCTGTGCGTGCGCACCTGCTTTTTGCCTTGTGAATCTATAAAATCCTCGATGAGATAGATGATAGGCTCTTTGGCATCTTTATCAAACTCCGTGGAGTTCGCCTCAACTATACCTAGGACATTGCGTGCATACTCGATGATAGCTAGTTGCATACCAAGGCAGATTCCAAGCAATGGGATATTTTTTGTGCGCGCATATTTAATCGCTTGAAGTTTGCCCTCAATCCCGCGCTCGCCAAATCCACCCGGGATTAGGATTGAATCCACCTCATCAAGCGCGCATCTGCCCTCCTCTTGCACACCCTCTTGAAGACTCTCACTATCTATCCACAAAATCTCCACGCGTGTGTTGATATGCGCGCCAGCGTGGATAAGTGCTTCTGTGAGGGATTTATAGGATTCTTTGAGTGAGAGATATTTGCCCACAAAGCCAATGGTGATATTATCCTTGGGTGAGATAATTTTTTTGACAAGCATATCCCACTCGTCCATATTGGGACTTAGCTCACCTAGCTCGAAGCGGCGCGCAATAGGCACCAAGATCCCTTCTTGCAAAAAATCCAGAGGGCATTTGTAGATACTCTGTGAATCTTTTGCCACAATCACGCTGTCATCATCAACATCACAGCTTAATGCTAACTTTTTCTTAAGCTCCTTATCAAGCATACGCTCACATCGTGCCACGAGAATCTGTGGGGAAATCCCTATGCGGCGCAGTTCTTGGACACTATGCTGGGTTGGCTTGGTCTTTAACTCTCCTGCAGCGCGGATAAGTGGGATAAGTGTAACATGCACGCTAATAACTTGCTTAGAGCCTAACTCGTGCTTAAGCTGACGCATAGCCTCCAAGTAGGGCATACCCTCCATATCGCCCACCGTGCCACCAAGCTCGACAATGAGAAAATCGCTCTGCGCGCTAGCAAGGTGGATTCTGTGTTTGATTTCATCAACGATATGGGGGACAATCTGAATGGTTTTACCCAAATACTCGCCCCTACGCTCTTTGTCAATGACAGAGAGATAAATCTGCCCGGTTGTGAAGTTGTTTGTTTTGTGGAAATCTTTATTGAGAAAACGCTCATAATGCCCGATGTCGAGGTCTGTCTCGGCACCATCACTTGTTACAAATACCTCACCATGCTCTAGCGGACTCATCGTGCCCGGATCGACATTGATATAGGGGTCGATTTTGAGGATACTGACATTAAACCCGCTGTGCTGCAAAAGCGTGGCGATAGAAGAGGAAGTGATACCTTTGCCAAGGGAGCTTAAGACGCCACCGGTTACAAAGATGTATTTGGTTTTTGTGGATTTGTGTGTGGATTCCATAATGCCTAACTCCAAGCGCGAAATTTTGCGTATTATAAACCATACATGCTTAAAAACAATAGGGCTTGTGGGGGCTTTAAGTGTTAAGCCAAAAGCACCCATTGCCCGCTCAAATTTTGTTATAATAACGCGCGATGTCAAAGAAGTAGGGATTTTCGCTCTTTTAGGTAGTGGCTTTAATCATAGATGTAATTTTGGAACGTAACTCTTAAAAAGGTTTGGAATGAAAGACCACAACATTGGGGTTTTACTAGTTGTTTTGGGGGCTTTGTCTTGGGCGAGTTCTGGTGTTATGGCAGAATCTTTGTTTAAAAAAAGTTATAGTGTCGAGTGGGTCAATCTCTATCGCCTCCTTTTTAGCGGACTTTTCCTCGCATTCTTGTCCTTTTCTCCTAAGAAAATACAGCTTTTTACCAATATGAAAGAATTTTTCTCTTTGTTATGCTTTAGTGTCTTTGGTTTGCTTCTAGCGCAATTTGCATATTTCAAAGCCATATTTTATATTGATGCTGGGACGGCTACGATGATTCAGTATTCCGCTCCACTTTTTATTATGCTCTTTTTGTGCGTAAGAAATAAAATCCTGCCTAGGAAGATTGATATTTTTGCCCTTATTTTGCTTGTTGTGGCGCTGTTTTTCTTGGCTTTTAAAGGCGAGTTTTCATTAGAGAAGCTTAATTTTTGGGGCTTTTTTTGGGGGATACTTGGGGCTTTTGGTGTGGTGTATTATTCTTTGGGGGCAAGGGGGATTATCCAAAAATATGGCGTGGTTTTTGTCTTGGCGTGGGCTTCTTTAGTCGATACCGGAGTGCTGTGGGTGCTTGTTGGCGGGGAGATTCCAAGCTATGCCTTTAATCTCATTGATTATGGCACAATGCTTGGTATTATCTTTGTGGGCACTATCCTTGCCTTTAGTCTCTATTTAAAGGGGCTTGAGAGAGTGGGTGCGCTACGAGCAA
The DNA here is from genome assembly GCA_019112865.1 of Candidatus Helicobacter avicola. GTDB lineage: Bacteria > Campylobacterota > Campylobacteria > Campylobacterales > Helicobacteraceae > Helicobacter_F > Helicobacter_F avicola. Next base: position 45,610 of record DXIN01000019.1, on the reverse strand, counting down.
GTATGATAGCCTGCATTGAGCCTGTGGCAGCAGCGGTGATGACCTGTGTCTTGCTTGGCACGAAGTATTCTTGGCTTGATATTGCAGGCTTTGTGCTTATCCTCTTTGCGGTGTTTTTGAATACAAGGGCAAAGTAAGGAAATAGACTGACTTCCAAATAGAGAATCTAAGCCCTTATTTCTTAAACTGCCTTTGTGGATTCTCAACTCTGTTATGATAGAATCGTGCGCAAGCTCTCTTTGTTTTGATAACAAAGAATTGTGCTAAAGAGAGATTATTAAAACAAATTGAATATTTTAGGAGGCTTTATGGCTTGTGTTTTGCAAATCGGTGCAGGTGGTGTTGGCGGTGTGGTGGCACACAAAATGGCTATGAATAAAGAGGTGTTTTCACGCATTGTTTTAGCTTCGCGTAATATCGCTAAGTGTGCGGCGATAGCAGATTCTATCCGCTCTAAGGGGCTAGGCGAGATAGAGATAGATAGGGTTGATGCGGATAATGTCGATGAAATAATAGCTTTGATAGAAAAGTATAAACCCTTTTTGGTAATAAATGTAGCCCTGCCTTATCAGGATTTAAGCATTATGCAAGCTTGCTTAGAGACAAAGACGCATTATCTTGATACCGCAAACTACGAGCATCCAGATTCTGCGCATTTTGAGTATAAAGAGCAGTGGGCTTATGATAAGGCTTATAAAGAGGCGGGTATTTTTGCACTACTTGGCAGCGGATTTGATCCGGGCGTAACCAATGTCTTTTGTGCCTATGCACAAAAGCATTATTTTGATGAGATACATACTATCGATATTTTGGATTGTAATGCGGGAGATCACGGATATGCCTTTGCTACGAATTTTAATCCAGAGATAAATTTGAGAGAAGTTAGCTCAAAGGCAAGATTTTGGACAAAAGATGATAAATTGGCATTAAATCAAGACTTAAAAAAGGACGCCATTTATCGCAAATTTGAGCGTGAAGAAAAGCATTGGGAAGCGGAAGTCGCACAAAAAGAAAGAGAGAGATTAGCAAGACTAGTAAAAGCAGATGATAAAGGTGGTGCGGCAGGATTGTCGATGAATTTTGAGGGTTGTCAAGCACGAGGCGAAGGGAGTTACCTTGAGGGTAATGACCAAGCTGAGTGTGCTGACTCCCTCAAAAGTCGCGACAAGACAACGCACTATGTAGGTGGGCAGTGGCGAGATGTCGCACCTCTTGCCCTCATGAAAGAATGGGAGTATCCTGAAGTTGGCGTGAAAAATAGCTATCTTTTATATCACGAGGAGCTAGAATCCCTAATCCGCAATATCAAGGGCTTGAAGCGAATTCGCTTTTTTATGACCTTTGGTGAGAGTTATTTAACGCATATGAAATGCCTAGAAAATGTCGGGCTTTTGCGTGTTGATGAGGTGGAGCATAATGGACAAAAAATCGTGCCTATCCAAGTGCTAAAGACACTTTTGCCAGACCCAGCCTCTTTAGCGCCCCGCACCAAAGGACAAACACACATAGGCTGCTACATAAAGGGCGTGAAAGAGGGCAAAGAAAGGACTATTTATATTTATAACATTTGCGAACATGAAAAATGCTTTAAAGAAGTGAGTGCTCAAGGAGTTAGCTATACCACAGGAGTGCCAGCGATGATAGGAGCGAAGCTGATATGTGAGGGCAAGTGGGGCGTAGGTGCGTCTAAAAATTCGTCTTTGGGGGGGCATTCAGCTTTTAGCGATAAATCGTTGAATCTACGCTCGGGGCTTGGTCATTACCCTCAAGGTAACTCCCTGCACCCCTCGCTTGATAACAACGATTTCTCATCTAAAATCTTAGAATGCCAAAATAGTGGTGTGGATTCTAAAACACAGCAATCTCTTACGGAATTTGCAGAATCTAGTTACACACAAGAGCGACTTGCCTTGAATGCCGATATGCCTCAAGGTGGGGAGTATCAAGGGATTGATTCTAACAATGGAAGTGGTGTGTGGAATATGGAGCAAAACGACCCAGATCCTTTTATGCAAGAACTTAATAAGCAAGGTTTGCCTTATGTCGTGCTTGAAATAGATTCTAATGGAGATTCCAAAGTGCTAGAGGACGGGAGAAAGTGAAATAACAAGAAATGAGTGGCAAGAATGAAATGAGGCACCTACAATGGAGCTTATATTATTTAGTATAGGGATTTTTGTTGCCTTAAGGTATCTGTATTGGAGGCGCAAATATTATCGCTACAAAAACCAAAAAATTAAAAAGAATAAACAACATAATCTCACATTCCAAAGCGAATGGGAAACCAACAAAGAAAAAGGCGATAAATACGAACTGCAGATTCTAAGATATTATAAAAAACAAGGCTATAAGGTCTATCCACAAGGATTCATAAAAGGAAAGGCTGATGGTGGTATTGATTTGGTAGCATATAAGGGGAGTGAGGCACTTTTGATTCAATGTAAAAATTGGGAGTATAAACAGGTAAAGCAGGAGCATTTACGAATCTTTATGGGCGATTGTGCAGCGTATTTAGAAAAAAACCAAAAAATATTTGCTAAAAAGAATGTAAGGCGGGTGTTTATAACAAGCTGTGAGAATCTTGACTATGGCGTAAAGAAATTTTTAGAGGAAAATGATGTGGAATACAAAATCATCACTTATATATCATAATTGCTACATTTAAATGAGTATAAAAAATAAATAGCAAATTTATCCTATGTTATAATATTTAGTTGATTCTAATGGAGATTCTAAAGTGCTAGAGGACGGCAGGAAGTGAAATGAGATTCTAAACTTTACATAGCAAAGTTTGCAATGACTATATGAAGACTCTTTAGAGATTCTAGAATCCTTAGATATTTCGCTTCGCTCAATATGACGTATTTACAGAATCTAGAATCTAGCAAAAAAGCGCAAAAAAAGCTAAAAAATGTAAAAATTGCATAGGCAAAAACAATAATGTAAGCAAAACTATTAAGGAAGTAAGGATATGGACTACAAACAAGCCTTTTTATCACAGCTAGAAAATAGCTATCTTGGCGTGCAGATACAAGATTCAAAAGATTTGTTCTCGCAAGATTCACTATCAAAGGAAGCCCTCAAAAAGAGTGGCTTTATCAATTTATTGCAAATGAAATCAAAATATTTTCAGCATATCAAAACTCTTTTAGAGAAAGAAAAGCTAAACCATTCAATCTATACTAAGCTGTATAATTTCTTTTCAAGCTATCTCAACGAGACAGGCACACCCTTTTTCTACGATACACCGATGCATAAAAACATCTATGCCAAAGTCTATACTAATTCAAAAGACACAAGCCTTTTTTATAAAACACAGAATCTCTACTATGTGAAATCCGACACACTTTATCACGATGCAGAGATTACAAGCCAAGATTCCAAATATACCTTCATCTTTGACACAAGCCATTTTATCCCAAATGCCGATAATGCTAAAAACAAGGCTATTTTTAAATTTACAATAGAGGAAAATATAAGAATCTATGTGCTAAACAATAAAGAAGAGCTACAAGATCTCCCTAATATCTTTAAGCAAAATAGTGCTGAATTAAGCGATGATTTTCTCAAAGCTCTAAAAAATGCAGAAATAAAGATAAAAGAAGAAGAAATAAAAAAGATTCTAAGCTCTTACAAAAAGCAAAATGAAATTGACTTTTTTATCCACAAAAACGCAAGAGCCTTTTTGCAAGATCAGTTTAATCTATGGATGTTTAAATATGTAGTAGATGATATTACAGATTGGAGTAAAGAAAAGATTGATGAGCTAAATCAACTCAAAAAAATAGCCTTTGCAATCATCGACTTGATAGCGGATTTTGAAGATGAGCTAAAAGCGATTTGGTGTAAGCCAAAGTTTGCTAAGAAAGTGGAGTATGTCTTTAGCCTTGATAGGATAGATTCTGCCTTATTAGATTCTGTCATCAACGATGAGGGTTTTAAGGCACAAATCAAAGAATGGCAGGAGCTAAAGCTAGTGGAGGAATATTTTGAAATCAAAAATATTAGTGATGAAAAGTATAAATTTCTACCCCTTGATACCAAGCATTTTAGTAAAACAACAAAATACAAGATTCTAAGCTCTTTTAAGGATATAGAATCTACCCTCAATGGTGAGCTGATAAAAAGCGATAATTTCCAAGCTCTCAATACCTTGCTGCCAAAGTATCAAAACAAGGTAGATTTAATCTATATCGACCCACCATATAATGCCCCAGCAAGTGAAATTATTTATAAAAATAATTTCAAAGATTCTACTTGGCTTGCTATGATGGCAAATCGTTTGGACTTAGCAAAGGGATTTTTGAGTGAACGAGGAATTTTAAGCTGTGCTATTGATGAAAATGAGCAGGAGAATCTAGGGTTACTTTTAAGCGATATTTTTTATGAGTATGAGAAAACTTGCGTGAGTGTCGTGCATAATCCAAGTGGCATACAGGGCGATAATTTTTCTTATTCTCACGAATATGCTTATTTTATCTATCCAAATATAAAAAATATTGTGAATGAAATCTCAAGAAATGAAAATGATGTCAGAAATCTTAGAGATGTTACAGGGGTAGAATCTGTTAGAACAGCGGCTAAAAATTGCTTTTATCCTATTTATGTGAAAGATTCTAAAATCATTGGTTTTGGTGAGGTATGTAAAGAGGATTTTCACCCACAGGTAAATGTGCTAAGGGATGATGGCGTGATTGAGGTTTATCCAATAGACCCACAAGGCATAGAAAGAAAATGGAGATTTGCAAGACAAAGTATAGAATCCATACAAGATGAATTATTTGCTAGTTTTGTAAAAAATCGTGGAATTTGGGATATTAAGCGAAATAAAAACCTTTTTAGACCTAAAACCTGCTGGACAGATAGCAAATATTCAGCCAATAATTACGGTGTGCAGATTTTAAATAATATTCTCCCCAACAATAATTTTGATTATCCAAAGTCTATTCATACAGTAAAAGATTCTATCTACTTAGCAAGTAAAGAGGATTCTACTATCTTGGATTTTTTTGGTGGGAGTGGGACGACTGCCCACGCTGTGCTAGAGCTAAACCGAGAGGGGAGTAATCGCAAATTTGTGCTTGTAGAAATGGGAGAGCATTTTTATAATGTGATTATTCCCCGCATTAAAAAAGTAGCCTTTAGTAGTGAATGGAAAAATGGGGAGTTAAAAAATGCTAAACAAGTAAATCCCATATCTATTGCTTTTAGATATTATGAGTTAGAATCTTATGAGGAAAGTTTAAGTAACTGCGAGTATGTGCTAGATAAAGATTCAATCATCGATTATCGCAAATCTAGAAAACTCATAAAAGGAATCAAAAAAGGCGAGACTATAAGCCTAGATATGAGCGGGTATAGAGAAAATTTTGATATACTGCATACTATGGCAAATGTTTTAGGGCTAAAGATACAAAGACTCTTTTTAGATTCTAAAGGCATAGAATGCGTAGAATTTGACAATGGCGATAGAGTCTCTAGTAATAATGTAGATTTATGCAAATATCCAAAGCTAACAAATCTTATTTGGTGGGAGAAGTGAGAAGTGGAAAGTGAGAGAATAACTATAAATATAAAAAAAGAAGCAGAAAAGATACTAGAAGATTGCGAATATTCAGCAAAAGGACATTTTGAGAATGCGAAACATTGGAGATATTGTAATTATGTTTTGATGATTGCCTCTATCGTTTCTGTTTGTGGGAGTTTGGTTTTTGTGTATGGTAATTTGGATAAATTTTGGAGTGGAATTATAGCGATAAGCTCTGGGATTGCTACAATGTTACTTGTCTTTTTAAATCCTCAAGAAAAATATCTTTCACATTATAATAGTGGCAATAGATTCCTTACTCTTAGGAATAAAACAAGAATCTTTTTAGAAATAGAATCTAAAGCAATGAATATAGAAATACAAATGCAGACTATAAAAAAACTAGATTCTAAGAGGAGTAGTCTTAATAAGACTTCTTTGCCTATTAGTGAGCGTGCATATAAAAATGCAAAAAAGCAAATTGAAATTGATAAAAATACACAATACAAAGTAGATAAGGAATAAAAAATGATCGTAAATAGTTATTTAAATGACTTAGCACGAAGAGCTATTGTGAGAGATGATGAAAAAGAGGGCATACAAAGGTCAATAAACACAATAACGCAAAGACTAAAAAGCTATGATGAAAATAAATATCAAATTGGAGATACTCTAATTTTTGGTTCTTACAAAAGAAGGACTATGTTATCAAGGGAGTTTGATGATAATTCAGATGTGGATATTATGGTTGTTTTTGGTAAAAAATTTGAGGGATTTTACTCTTTTGAGCCACGCAATACACAACCTAAAAGCCCAAAAACCTATCTTAACTATCTTAAAGACTTTGCAGAAAACAAGTATCCAACCTCTTTAAGACGCCAAGACTTCCCTACAATAGTGCTAGAGCTTAACCATATCAAATTTGATTTAGTCCCTGCTATCATTGATGATTGGAATTCCTATAAGATTCCTAGAAAAAGAAAGTCAAATGATTTTTATCAATTTGATGAATGGACTACAACAAATCCAAATGGTTTAGACGGAGCATTAAGTAACAATCAAACCTTAAGACGATTAGTAAGAGTGGCGAAAATATGGAATGCAAAGCAAGGGTATATCTATGAATCCTATGAATTAGAAAAATGGATAATGCAAAATTCTTTTTGTGGAAATTTGGCACAGCATTTTTATAGATTCTGTGAATTATTGCCCATTAATCGGAACTTATCACAAGATAAACAAAGAAAAATACAAAAATTAAAGGATTCTGCAAAAAGGGCAGAATATAGCGATGATAAATCCACTATACAAGATTTATTTGAGTGAGTGTGCATTCTATGCAAAATAACCTAATCCTCTACACCACGCAAGATAAAAAAATTAAAGTTGAGTTATATGAGTTTGGCGAGAGCGTGTATCTCACACAGGATTTAATCGCAAAACTTTTTGACACCTCAAAGCAAAATGTAAGTTTGCATATCGCAAATATCCTTAAAGAAGGCGAATTAAATGCAGATTCAGTTGTCAAGGAATACTTGACAACTGCTAAAGATAACAAACGATATAAAGTAAAATTTTATTCTTTAGAGATGATTTTAGCCATTGGCTTTAGAGTGCGAAGCAAAAGGGGAGTGCAGTTTAGAATCTGGGCTAATGAACACTTAAAGAGCTATTTACAAAAAGGCTTTTTAATAGATAGCGATAGGCTTAAAAATCCAAATGGCAGAACGGATTATTTTGATGAGCTGTTAGAGCAAATACGAGATATACGAGCTAGTGAGAAAAGGTTTTATCAAAAGATAAGAGATTTATTTGCTTTGTGTGTAGATTATGATTCTAGTGATAAGGCTACACAAATGTTTTTTGCAAACACGCAAAACAAGCTTTTATATGCCATTACCAAACAAACTGCGGCTGAAATTATCTACAATAGGGCTAATCCTAATAAGCTAAATATGGGGCTTACTTCTTGGAAAGGGACTAAGGTGCGAAAAGACGATATTATCATCGCTAAAAACTATCTTTCTAAAGATGAGTTAGATAATTTAAATAGGCTTGTCAATGTCTTTTTGGAATCAGCAGAGCTTAGAGTAAGGGACAATAAAGTTTTGACTATGGATTTTTGGAAAGAAAATGTAGATAGTTTGCTTACCTTTCAAGGCAAGGATATATTAAAGGGCAATGGTGGCATTTCCAATGAAAAAATGGAGCAAGTCGTAAGGCAAAGATATGAAATCTTTGATAAAAAGAGAAAAGAAGAAACAAGAATCAAAGCTGATTTAGAAGATGAAAAAATGCTAGAAAAAACCTACAAGGCCCTAAAGGATAGATAATGCCAAAGCACACAAGCATAAAAAAATATTTGCTTTTAAGTGAAATATGCAACAACAAAAGAGTGCAATATAAAGAAAGCTATGAAAAATATGATTTAAAAAGCTTTAGTGCGGATATTTCCTTACAAGATTATCAAATAGCAAGTTTGCAAAATGCCCTTATAGCCTTAGACTTATATATGTGCTATAAAGATTCTGATTATATAAAAACTAGAGGCGAAAAGCTTTATAGAATCTATAAAGAACAATACAAAGATTGTAAGCTAGAAAAAGAGGAGATTAACCGTGCGTCCTTTTGGATGGCGACAGGCAGTGGCAAAAGCATAGTGATGATAAAGCTACTTTCACTCTTGGGTAAGGCAGTGAGAGAGAAAAAGATTCCAAATAAGCCCATAATGCTACTTGCTCCAAATGATACGATTTTAGCACAATTTAAAGACAATGTAGCAAAATACAATAATCACAATACAGATTTCATCACCCTCAAAGAGCTTAGAGAATATGAGAGTGCAACACAGGGTGGTTTGTTTGGAGAGACTACTGTTTTTATCGCAAGGAGCGATTTGCTAGATTGCGCACAAAATGTGGGCAAAGATAAAAGTGCCAAAAGACTTGATTATAAAAATTACTGCAATAATGAGGGTTGGTATATCTTGCTAGATGAAGCTCATAGGGGAGATAGCAAAGAATCTATTAGAAAATACTATATCAATGAAATAGCTTGCGGGGATAGACTTAAGGACTATGAGGGATACCCTAAGGGCTTTATTTTTAATTTTTCAGCGACTTTTAGCGATGAGCTAGATTTTTTTACTTGTGCCTTTAATTATAATTTAGAAAAATTCAACAATGATGGATATGGCAAAAATATCGCTGTGCTAGATTCCAATCTCAAATCTTTTAGTAAAGAGAGTGATGAGAGTGAAAGGATAATACGAATCATCGAGGGTTTTATACTTTTTAGTGCTATGAAGCAAAGTAAAAAGGAGTTATTGCGTAAGGCTAGGGACTTTGGTATCTCAAATATACAATACCATAATCCTTTAATCATCGCCGTATCCGATAAGGTCAATACGCAAGATGCTGGGATAAAGCTGTATTTTAAAGCGATATTGCAGATTCTAAAAGAAGATAAAGATATACAAGAGATAGCCAAAAATCTGTATGAAAAACTAAAAAATCAAGAGCTGTATTTTGCCAAAAGTAATCTAAGCGATGAGTTTTTAGAATATGTGAAAAATACAGATTCTAAAAGTGTGCGAGAAAATATCTTTTATGCGAGTGAGCCATCACACCTAGAGTGCTTTAGAGCAAATGATAAAGAGTTAGCTTTTAAAAGCAAGAATGCCAATGAGCCTTTTATGCTACTTAATATCGCAGAGGCTAAAAAATGGGAGAAAGAGCATTTATTAGAGCTTGGAGTAGAGAGCTTTAAGGATTTGCAAAAGAGTTATTTTAAAAACATTAATAATAATGATTCTAGCATTAATATTATGCTTGGAAGTAAAGTCTTTAGCGAAGGCTGGGATAGCAACCGCGTGAATCTTATCTATTTTATCAACATTGGCAACAAAAATGCGAAAAAATATGTTTTGCAAACTATCGGTAGGGGTGTGAGAATCGAGCCTTTTGCTAATGTGCGAAAGAGAATGCGATATTGTGATATACACGAGTATAGCACAAAGCAGATTCTAAGCCCTCTTGCTTGTGGGCTAGAGACTTTGTTTATCCTAGCAAGTGATAATGAGGCTATTAAATATATTTTAGAAGAGATTGAAAGCTTCATCACTCAATATCCACTAAAAGGCTTTAAAAAGACAAACATCTTAAGCCCTCTTCCTGCTCCAAAGTATAAAAATACAGAATCTAAAGAGAGAAGATATAAAATTGGTAAAAAAGAAGAAGAGAGCTTAAGGGCATATATGCAAAGCTTTGATGAAGATGTCTTAACTCTTAGCAAATGCGTGATACATAAAGAATGTAGCTATGACACGCTAAGGGAAATTAAAGATTTTTTAGACGATAAAAGCGAGAGAATTATCCAATACGGGGATTTTCAAGAATTTGATAAAAATAAGACTTTTAGCCATATTCATAGAATCTTAAATGTTAGAAACAAAGAGCTTAAAGAATTTGTAGATTTAAGCGATGAAATCAATCATTATCAAAGTTTTAAAACCACTTTGGGAGAAAGTTTCGCAAATGAGATAAATGGGATTATAAAAACTCTCAATGCACATAAAACCTTAAAAACAAGAGAGGATTTGCAAAAAGAGGGTGTGCCAGAGCAGTATATAAAAGCTATTTTAAAAGATGAGGCTAAAAAACAAAGTGATGTTGTTGATTCTTATGAAATCAGCACAAAACTAAGAGAGCATTACTACAATCCGCTTATTGTGTATAATAAAAGCGATAGAGATTCTAGGATAAATTTTGCAATAAATGAGGAGAGTGAAAGGGAGTTTTTACAAGACTTAGAGGACTTTTTAGATTCTAAAGAGCTTAGGAAATATGAATGGTGCTTTTCTAAGCTTGTAGAAAATATCGATAGTATTTATATTCCGTATTTTGATAATGAAGCACAAAGTGAGCGAAAATTTTATCCAGACTTCATCTTTTGGCTAAAAGACAAGGAAAATGAAGAATATACAATCATTTTCATAGATCCAAAAGGGCTTACAAGAGAGGCAAATGCTAGAGATAAGATACAAGGCTTTGAGGCTATCTTTAAGGATAAGAGCTTTTCATATAGAGGCAAAAAGATAGAAATCTATCTTTTTTATTATAATAAAACAAGGCACGAGGGCTTTGGGAGATACAAAAAGAGCAGTATACAAGCAATTATTGATGAGGTAGAGGGCTAATGTAACTTTTTAAATACAAAAATTGGCAAAACTCACAGGTAAAATAAGAATATTTGCCAATTCTATTGTTTATGTGTGTTCTTATGGCGATTGCAAGGCATATTTTAGAATAAAATCAAAAGATTTTTGCCAAGAAAAATGTGCGAAGAGTTTTTATAACAAGCTGTGAAAGCCTGTATAAAAGCTATTTTTCAAAATATTTTGAAAAGAGAGAACTAATGCAAAAAAACAACACAATCAACTATAAACACAGTGGTTTTAAAAGCTTGTGATAGTTTTAGAGACACAATGAATGGCAGTGATTATAAAGATTATATTTAAGCATGCTTTTTGTTAAATACCTATCAGAATGAATCTTTAGGGTTAGATTCTAAAAATCCTTGTATCCTAGAATCCAAATTCCTAGATTGCCACGACTTGCAGGGCAAGTCTCGCAATGACGACTCCACTCTGTTATTGCGAGACGAAGCCGAAGCAATCCAAAACACAAAGCATATACAAGCAAACTACACCATAGCCACCCTTAAAGAATCTTTCTTAAAAACAGGGCGACTTGATGCTGAATACTATCAAGCAAAATATGAGGATATAGAAATTTTCATTAAAAATTATCGTGGTGGCTATGTGAGATTAGAGCTTACAGAGATAAAAGATAGCAATTTCACTCCAGAGCAAGAAAGACAATACCGCTATATAGAGCTTGCCAATATCGGCGGTAATGGCAATATTTCCACACCTACGCAAGATTTAGGTAAGAATCTACCCACAAGGGCTAGACGCATGGTAAAAGAGGGTGATTTGATAATTTCGAGTATTGAGGGCAGTTTAAACTCTTGTGCTTTGATAACAAAAGAATTTGATTCTTGCCTTGTCTCAACAGGATTTTATGTCCTAAAAGCTAAGGATATCAACAGCGAAACTTTGCTTGTTTTGTTTAAAAGTCGGTTTTTTCAAGAGTATTTAAAGAAATTTCCAAGTGGAACAATCTTAAGTGCCATTTCAAAAGAGGAATTGCAAAATATCCTTATCCCAAAAATAGATTCTAACACCCAAGAATCTATTGCAAGGCATTTACAAAAAAGCTTTAAGTTAAGAGCTAAAAGCAAGGAGCTTTTAAGAGCTGCAAAGCAAAGGGTGGAGGAGGAAATAGTAGGAGGAAATACAAAAGTCATTTTAGAATCATAAAACAAAAATAGGTTGCCAAAGAAGTTCTATACATTAGCAATTTATTGTAAAATTCCAACTACAAGATAAACTTAGGAGCAAAAATGATAGTAAGTGGAATACGGACTATGATACAAAAATCCTGTGTGGTGTTAGTGTGCGTGCTTGTCTTGGCAGGGAGTGTCTGGGGCAAGGACATTTATATCATTCATGGCTACAAAAGCGATAGCAAATATGGGTGGTTTAACTCCGTGGCAGAAAATCTGAAAAAGCAAGGGCACAAAGTGGTAGTGCTAAACCTCCCAAATGCAGATAAACCCACGCTTAAAGAGTGGCTAGAAGCTATGCAAAAAGACATCACACATATTGATAGCGACACATATTTTATCACGCATTCATTAGGTGGTGTGGCGACTTTACATTTTTTGAGTTCGACATTTGCGACACACAAGATTCACAAGGATTCTCGATCCACAAAAGGCAAAGGCACTGCCACAAACCAACATTTCCAAGTCGGAGGGGTGGTATTGGTCGCCCCATTTGATGAGGAACTAAAGGTTTTGCCTATCTTTGGGAGCTTTACGGACAAAAAGCCAAACTACCAACTCTTGCAAAGTATCATCAAAGATCGTATAGTGATTTCAGCCAAAAACGACACTCTTGTGCCTACAAGATTAAGTCAAAAGCTCGCCAAATCTCTCAATGCAGAGTTTATCCAAACACCCACAGGCGGACATTTTATGGAGTCTGAAGGCTACACAGATTTGCCCCTTATCATAGAGGTTTTTCAAAACCTAGATAGAATCCCACAATGAGGCTTGTTAAATTCGTTAGATTCTCTCATACTGCTGGTGGCTTTAGATTCTATGATTGCTTGCTAGATTCTAAGTGGGCTTTATAGAGAATCTACCGTGTAGCTCCTCTCTAAATTTTGCTCCTTCTTCGATGATGAGGGACAACAAAATAGTAGAAATTTACTCTATCTTTGCTATAATCTAGCGTGCTACCAAATCAAATCAAGGAATCAACACGATGAGCAAAAGACTTACAGGTTCGCAAATGCTGATAGAAGCCTTGGCACTTGAGGGTGTGAAGGTGATTTTTGGCTATCCGGGCGGAGCGGTGCTCCATGTCTATGATGAAATTTATAAGCAAACCTATTTTCGCCATATCCTCACACGCCACGAGCAAGCTGCTATCCACGCCGCCGATGGCTATGCACGCGCTAGCGGTGAGGTTGGTGTAGCAATCATCACGAGCGGTCCGGGCTTTACCAACGCCATCACAGGCATTGCTACGGCTTATATGGATTCTATCCCTTTAGTAGTCATCAGCGGACAGGTCCCCATTACGCAAATTGGCACAGACGCCTTCCAAGAAATCGATGCCGTTGGGATCTCGCGCCCCTGCACCAAGCACAACTACCTCGTCAAAGACATCAAAGAGCTCCCTAGAATCTTAAAAGAAGCTTTCTACATCGCACGCACGGGGCGTCCCGGACCCGTGCTTATCGATCTGCCTAAAGACATTAGTGGGACCTTAGGGGAATTTGTTTATCCAGATTCTATCACTTTGCGCACATACAAGCCCACGACTAAAGGCAATGCACGCCAAATCACTAAGCTTGTCCAAGCCATTCATAACGCCAAAAAGCCACTATTTTACCTTGGCGGGGGTGCGGTGCTAAGCGATGCAAGCAGCCTTGTGCGCACGCTGGTAGCTAAGACTCAGATTCCATCGGTAGAGACCCTTATGGCACGCGGGATTTTGGGCTATGATAATCCATTTTTGCTCGGTATGGTGGGAATGCATGGCACATATGCAGCAAATATTGCGATGAGTGAATGCGACCTGCTCATTGGTATCGGTGTGCGTTTTGATGACCGCGTGACAGGTAGGCTTAGTGCCTTTGCCAAAAACGCTAAAATCGCGCATATCGATATAGATCCCAGCTCTATTGGCAAAATCGTCGATGTAGATTTCCCCATAGTGGGTGATGTGAAAAATGTCCTAGAGGAGCTCATCGCCACCTTGCAATCGTATGATACCACCAAGATCGAATCTTGGAAGGAAAAACTTGCCCTCTGTGCGCAAGAAAACCCACTTCTCTACGAAGATAGTGATGAAGTGATCAAGCCCCAATGGGCTATCCAAAAGCTTGGCGAAATACTAGGAGATAAGGCGATCATAGCCACCGATGTGGGACAACATCAGATGTGGGTAGCGCAGTTTTACCCCTTCAGTTTCCCGCGCCAATTCCTCACAAGCGGTGGGCTTGGGACGATGGGCTTTGGGTTGCCTGCAGCGATGGGCGCGTATTGTGCTATGCGTGAGAAAAACCTCGCACCTCAATATGTTCTCAATATCAGCGGCGATGGCAGTATTTTGATGAATATCCAAGAGCTTATGACTTGTGTAGAATCCAAAATCCCTGTGATAAATATCATTTTGAACAACAACTACCTAGGTATGGTGCGCCAGTGGCAGAGCTTTTTTTATGACCATAGATTCTCACATACGGATTTGAGCTTGCAACCAGATTTTATCAAACTCATCGAATCTTTTGGTGGCTATGGCGTGATTGTCAAGGACAAAGCCGACTTTGCTAAAGCACTGCAGGATTGCATAGATTCTCAAAAAGTGTGCTTTTTGGAAGTGATTATCGATAGATACGAAGATGTACTCCCTATGGTGCCTGTGGGTGGCGCACTCAATGAAATGATCTTGTTTAAAAAGGCGAAATGATGGAATCTAAACGAACAATTTGCGTAACAGTCATCAACGAACATAGCGTACTAGCGCGTATATCAGGGCTTTTTGCCGGCAGAGGATACAATATAGAATCTCTGTGTGTCGCGCCCCTGCCAAATACCGATCTCTCCTACATCACCATCACTACCAAGGGCAATGACAAGGTATTTGAGCAGATCGTCAAGCAGCTTCACAAGCTCATACCCGTGCTTAGTGTCGTGGAGAGTGATACGCTTTTGCAAAAAGAAATGGTGCTTATCAAACTCCCTATCAAGCAGCCTCTCGCCGACATTAAAGCCCTGTGTGAATCCTACAACGGACTCATCGCCGATGCGACCGATAAGCATATCATCATCACTGCCACAGATGAGCCCACACGCATTGATAGCTTTCTCTCTGCTCTAGAGCAATACAAACCCAAAGAAATTATCCGAAGTGGCGTCGTCGCCATAGAGCGCTAGATAGATGAAACTTGGTGTCAATATCGATCATATCGCGACCTTGCGTGAGGCACGTGCTATCAATGACCCAAACCCGCTAGAAGCGGTATTCATCGCCAAAAACGCTGGTGCGCACCAAATCACAATCCACCTGCGCGAGGACAGACGCCATATCCACGATAGTGATGTGCGCTCCATCATCGCCCAATCCCCGCTACCTGTCAATGTCGAATGCGCCCTTATGGAATCTATCACAGAGATTCTCTGCGATCTTGCCCCACATCGCATAACCCTCGTGCCCGAAAAACGTCAAGAAGTAACGACTGAAGGAGGCTTAGACCTCAAAGCCCACCAAGATTCTATCGCGCGCACCATTGAGCGATACACCGCTCATGGCATCGACACCGCACTCTTTATCGATCCAACCCTCGAAAACATCGCACTTGCCAAGGATCTGGGCGCACACTGCGTCGAACTCCACACGGGTAGATACGCCAATCTCCATCTTATGCGCACTACCAATCTCCCCAAAACTCACCACAGCCTCAAAGAGTTTGCCCTACCTGCCAAAGAGCTAGAATCTCTGCTAGATTCTGAACTCACCCTACTTGCTACAAGCGCGAAATATGCGCGCGATATGGAGCTAGAGTGCTTTGCTGGGCATGGACTAAACTACCAAAATCTCACGCCTATCCTTGCTATCAATGAGATTAGCGAACTTAATATCGGGCATTCTATCATCGCACGCGCGGTATTTGTGGGGCTAGAACGTGCTATAGTCGATATGCTAGATCTCTGCAAACGCACACCATAGCACTCAATAGGATTTGATATGCAAAAAAAGAAAGTGGCGATAAGTATCGGCGATGTCAATGGCATAGGCTTAGAGATTGCCATCAGAGCACACGCGCACATCAGCCAATACGCCACGCCGATATATTGCGTGCATGATGAGATTCTGGCGCAAGCCTACGCGCTTTTAGAATCTAACACCACAGAATCTACCCAAGCCCTGCCGAGATTGCCCGCACACTCCCTCTGTCCTCCACCCACACACGAGATCCCTGCTATCACGCCCGGTGCGCTAGATTTGCTAAGTGGGGCATATAGCCATGCGAGCTTTACCCACGCGTGTGATTTGGTAGATCGTGGGGAATGCGTGGGGGTGCTCACCCTCCCGATCCACAAGCTCGCATGGAAACAAGCCGGTATCCCCCACATAGGGCATACAGACGCGCTTAAAAGTCGCTATGGGAGTGAGGGGATTATGATGCTAGGCTGCGAATCTTTGTTTGTCGCGCTCTTTAGTGATCATATCGCGTTAAAAGAAGTCAGTGCGTATATCCAGACGCACAAACTTAGAGAATTTTTGCTAAACCTCGCGCGATGCCTACCTACGATGAATGAATGCGCGGTGCTAGGACTAAATCCCCATTGTGGCGATGGTGGGCTGATGGGTGAGGAAGATGCCCTCATCACACAAGCCATTACAGAGGCTAACAAATCTTTGGGTAAAGCAACTTTTGTTGGAGCATTACCGCCAGATTCAGCCTTTAGCCCGCACAATCGCGCGCGCTTTAAGCACTATGTGAGTATGTATCATGATGTGGGTCTAGCTCCACTCAAGGCTCTGTATTTTGAAGAAAGTATCAATGTAACACTCAATCTCCCCATATTGCGAGCTTCCGTAGATCATGGCGTGGCATTTGACAAAGCCTACAAGGCTAAGGAGCTTAACCTACAGAGCTATATCAACGCATTGAAGTATTTGGTAAGCGTGCATGGATAAGTTTGACTTCGCCGCCCAAATCGCCCAGCAGCAAAAAGGTGAGATTCAATCTTTGCGCACAGAGTGTGAGAATCTCCAAAAGACTATCGAGACACTTACACAAAATCTCACACAAAAAGATTTAGAACTCACCTCACTAAGCAACTATATCAATGAGTTAGAATCCCGCAATGCCGCGCTCTTACAGACTATCAAACAAAAAGACACGCTCATCGCACAAATTGAATCTAACGCACAACATTTTGGCACACAAATCGATGAACTCCTTAATATGCTTCTAAACCTTGAGCACAAACACAGCGATGGCGAGGCGAAAAACTTCACAGAGTTTCGAGAATCGGTGCATTTTGGCGAAGATAAGGAATTTTTGTTTGGGCTTAATATCGATGATGTGTTTATCGCGCAAAACTCCTACACCACGATAAAATACTACCTTTTTAATCTTGATTGTAAATTCGCCCAGACCTTTGATCTGCCCAATCTCCACCCACAGAGCAAGCAAGATCTCCACCTCATTGGCGAGACTTTCAGCGCGCTTTTGCGCTTAGAATCTTATCGGCGCAATGACGGCTTGCGTGGGATTATCGAGGTGCTACCTGCCGATATGCTCACTCCTGCACAGATTCGCTACTATGGCAACCTCGACATACGCGAGGATTTTGAAAACTTCGTGCGGAGTTATAGCCATAAAACCACATAGGCTCTCACTCCTTACCCCAGCACAAAATCCCTAAAGCTCTCTATATACTCCGCGCCAAAACCGCGCAATGACGGGTTATTATACCCATAAAACGCAATAGCATTAGCCCTCGCTGCCTCGTAGTCATTGATACTATCGCCGACAAGGAGGCAGTCTCTAGGCTCATAGGAGTTTTGTGAGAGAATCTGCGCGAGCAAATCAGTCTTGGGCGTAGGTGAGCCATATATGGAGTGAAAATACTGCGCTATACCGAGATTTTGACACAAAAAATTTAGTTCGTTATGCTCCGAACCTGACGCGATAAAAAAGCGCATTGCTCTATGGTTTTGTTTGATAAACTCTAAGCTATCGTGTATGAGATATTTTGGATTGCTAAGCTCATGGCGCATAATCTCGCTAAATCTCGCCGCATAGCGCGCTACCTCATCACTACTGATAGGTTGGTGCAAGATTTCATCAAAAAAATAGGCGATTTTATGAAACCGCGAAAGTCCGCCATTGCGCTGATGATAGGCGATAAGCTCCTCTATGTGCGCACTATCAAACCCGCGCAAAATCTCCCTAAACCCATAATCCCGCACCGCGAGACTATCGAGTATCACGCCATCAAAATCCCAAATAATACATCGTGGCATTATGCTCCTTTGTGAAAAAATCCCACAATAGTAGCATAAATTTAGATTAAGTTTCTTGAGTTACAATCCAGTCAAGATTAATAGCTAAGGAGTTTCGCTATGGATAAAACGCTCTCAAATGAAAGTTTTAGTGCCGGACTTCCTGCCCTACAGAAGACCGCCAATACTAAAACAAATGCAACCCCAAAAAAGCTTACTGGTAGTTTTAACGCTGGACTCAAAACTCTACAAACGCTGGCAACCAAACAAAACCAAGCACAAAGTGCAAAAAATGACGGAAATAACACAAGTAATACTGCAAAATAGTGAATTTATTATATCTCTTATAGCTGTCTTTATAGCAGCTGTGAGTGCATGTGCAGCAATTGGAAGTATCCGCCTCTCAAGAGTATCTTTTCGAAAGACAACCACTCTTCAAGTAGAAATTTCTATTCTTAATGCCTATAAAGAGTATATGAGCATAATGCATAATAATACAAGTGATAAATATCGACAAAACGCTAAAATACAATTTCTTGTGACACTAGACTTGTATTGCAAGTATGTAGTCAAAGGGCATTTGGATAAAGAACTATCAGATGATAATCGTGATTTTATTAAAAAGTGTATTCTAACTTTTAAAGAGGAAATCAAAAAAGATCTAAAAGGCTACAACAACATTACAGATTACGCCAAAAAATACAATATTTCTTTAGACTAATGCAACACAATCTTAAAAAATGCCCAGATTTTTTGGCTTAGTGTGAAATCACACAAACATAAAATCTTGAGATAATCACGTTTTTTAGACTTGGGTGCGAGGAGAAACTCCTGCATAAACACCCTATATGTGAGTAAAATACCATTTTTCTCCATAATCGTGGCAAAAAGCTCCTGCACAGCCAAAGTCCTACCAAACTCATAGCTTGGGCTAAAACTCCTGCCACAATAGTTGTTAGTTGTATGCACCCGATACACGATGCCCTCATACGAAGTATGATACATCTTAGCCCCCACCAGCGCGGCTCCATAGATGATACAATCATCAGCCCGAATCCGCCACTTAGATTCTATACTCCTAAGTGGCAAAATCTTGGCTAAAGTCTCGCGCGTGATAGCAATACATGAGGTGCTCGTGCCAAAGTATGTGAGCAAATAATAGGTGCGAAAAATCCCAAACGACAAACTTCCCATTGCAGGCTCTCGTGAGGGTATTACCTTACCACAAGAGCTATTGGCTAGTTTTGAATCTAAGGCTTTGGGTTCTTTAGATTCTGTAATGTCGTTGGCGGCATAAGATTCTATTATTTTATTGCAAGAGCTAGGCTCTTGGTTATCGCTCGGCTGGAGTGAATCCAGCCTCACTCCGCTTCGCGCACATACACTTCCTGAATCTAGTAGCTTAGATTCTTTAGATTCTGTAATGTCGTTGGCGGCATAAGATTCTAAGCCCATATACAAAATCTTTGGATTAGAAAAGATATAATCGCATTGTTGTGTTTGGAATTGCTCCACGATGTGCGCCACATACTCGGGCTGCATATAATCATCAGCGTCCAAAAATAGCACAATCTCACTCTTGCTATCAAGATTCTCAAAGCCTGTGTTAAACGCGCCTAGCTGTCCTTGATTAGCTTGGGTGATAAGCCTTAGGCGCGGAGAGGGAGGGAATGCACGCTCCAATACCTCCACGCTCTTATCACTGCTCCCATCATCAATGATGCTTATTATGATATTTGCATAGCTTTGCTTCAAGACAGAATCCACGCACTGCACAATATAATCTTGATAATTGTATAAAGAGATGATGACCTCTACTTGCGGTTGTGCATTCATTGCCGATTCTCTATCTCCTCAATCTCTTTAGGAGTGAAATACCACTCCCACTCCTGTGATTCGATAACTTTTAGTTGGTGTTTGGAATAAAATTTAGGATCTTTTACCTCCATATCAAGCTTGATTGGCTTGACGCTCGCGCTCCCAAACTCCTCGATAAAATCACAATGAAATCCATCACAAATTGCCTTTATACTGCATTCTTGACATTTTTTAGTGTGAATCTTTTCGTGTGTGAGGTCTCTAAAAACCCTGTGTTGTTCTTTATAAAAATGCTCTAGTTTGCTTAGATTTGGGTCAAACTCACAAAAAGGCGTGTAAAATCTAATCTTTTGCAAAATCTTGTCTTGGTAATGTTCGATGGGTGCGTATTTTGGTGCGAATTTCACAAATGGCATAATCGCCCTTTGAAGCCACATAAGGCTTTTAAGCCTAAAGGCGCGTCCTAATTTGATACGCGTGAGGTAGTAACGCGTAGATCGTGGCTCTATCTGTGCTTTTGCCTGCCTTTGGGCTGCTCTATCTGTCCATAATCGCAGACTATGCTCCCACTCGTGTATGTCATACACACTCTGCAAGCCATTGTAGATGTTTTTGCGATATTTTTCATCAACCACACAAAATGGCAAAAATCGCAGATTCACTTCTATGCCATTTGCCTCCAGCCTATCGATACAAGGCATAAGCCTTTGGGCGATGATGTCATAATAAGGGATTTTGTGCATATCACGAAGTCGCTTTTGATCACCCGAGTTGTTGTAGCCAAGGAAATTCACCGCTCTAGCCCCAAACTCTATGGCAATATCTGTGAGAGCCTCCAAATCCTCAATCACTTCATTACTTAGCACAGCGTTTATGCGGATAGGGACTCTTAAATCCTTGAGATTATGCAGAGCTTGCATTTGCTTTTCAAAAGCTCCCTTTTTGCCCACTATCTTGTCATAATTCTCTCCCACACCATGCAAAGACACCAAAAAATCATAAATCCCAGCTTCTTTGAACTTTTTGGCATACTCAAACTTGCTTAGGGCGATGAGATTGGTAATAAGCGTGGGTTTAAGCCCAATACTCCCACAATACTCAATAAGCTCAAAAATATGCGGGTAAATCGTAGGCTCACCACCCTGAATATCGATACTATTACACCCATATTCTTCTACAAAAATCTTGCACATTGCCTTGGCTTTTTCTAATGTGAAAAATGGGTGTTCTGGGTGTGTCCTATCAGCAATCCTTGAAGCGAAGTAACAAAAATAACAGCTAAGATTGCAAGTCTGCCCGAGCCAGATAACAGATCGACGCGTGGGAAGTCGCTTGGTAGTAAGTGTATAAGGGGAAGGATTTTTACTAAATTGCCCCCCCCCCGAAGTTAGGCTTAAATCTCTGCATCACAAACCCCTTAGAATCTAAAATAAAAGGCTCTGATTGTAACCAAAAAACCTTAAAGAATCTTAAAGTTTCTAAACCAAAGCACCAAAACCTATTATCGCTTCCTAAACTGCGCGATGAGTGTGTCAGTCGCGCCCACAGAGGCTAAAGCAGATTCATAGGATTCTTGCAGGATTTTAGAATCTAAAAATCCTCCCCATATCTTTTGCCCTGCTGGCAAGCCATTACTAAGCCAATATAGAGTGTTTGAGAGCGGGTATCGCTGGATACATTTGACAAAATCCACTACTAGCCCTGCCTTCTCACCAAGCTTGCGCAAAGTATGGGGATTGTAGAGATACAAATGCGGACTCCAATAGGTAAATTCGCTAAAAGCTTTGTTTTTATAAATACTCAAAAGCGCGTCATTGGCGTTTGGCACTTCGATAATCATCTTGCCGTTGTCTTTAAGTAGTGAGGCGAGCTGGCGCAAAATCCCGATAGGGTCTGCCAAATGCTCGATTACATGAAAGGCTGTTAAAAGGTCATAATTCCCCCCCCCCGAGAGCTGTTTTTGGTCGGAGGTGGCTTTTGTCGTGAGTGATTGTGAAATCGCAAGTGCTTGCTCTAAACTAGAAGCTAGTGGTATGTCATATTGCTCATACACCGCTCTCACTTGAGATTCTAGCTCAATGCCTAGCACACTTTTGGCAAAAGGTTTAGCCTGGATAAGAAATCCCCCATACCCGCTACCAAAATCCACGATATCCTTGCCAATGAGTGAATCTAGCACAAACTCTAGCCTTGAGCGATTGAATCTATACATATCATTGATGAGATCTCTGCGTCCTGTGAGCTCATAGACTTGCTGCTGGTTGTGCATACCACCTTGTGTATAAAACTCATCATTTGTGTTTTGCTCACTCAAAAACACCAAGCCACAAGTTTCACACTCCAAAATCTCGATACTAGGGTTATCACGCACCTTACCCTCACGTCTAAAATACCTCTCACTTCCGCACAGATAGCATTGCATACAAACTCCTTGTGGTAAATTTATCTATGCATTATACCACAACAAGCTACCTATGCCTTGCAAACTGCGATACTGATGTCATCGCCTATGGGTATGGCAAAGATGTTATGCTTGGTGCAAAACTCATCGACTGCCCTTTTAGAGCCAGGATACGCGGAGTTAAAATAATCGTGTATGAGGATTACACCCCCACGCGAAAGTCTAGGATAAAAAAACTCCAATCCTGCCAAAATGGGCTCATACAAATCCGGATCGAGATTGACAAAGCAAAATCGCTCATTCTCTAGCCCCGCTGCAGTCTCTGGGAAATACCCCTTTTTGATAATCACTTTGCTTGGATTTGGCATTTTGCTCATCACAAGTTCTATTGAGGTATCGCCCAAATGCCCCTCGCTAAAGTATTCTGTAACATCACGAGATTCAGAATCTAAATCCCGCTTATCAAAGCCTTCAAAGGTATCAAAGAGATAGAGAGTTTTATCAGCAAACAACGCATTCATATGTTTGGCAAAATCCCCCTGAAACACGCCTACCTCTGCCACATCGCCCTCTATGCCCTTATCCTTGCACTCCCTCGCAAAGCTTTTGAGGAAATTTATACGCGCCTCTAATTTTACCCTAAGATGAATATGCTCGATCTTCTCCATCGGCACGCCATAGGATTTTAGCTGGGCTAGCACATCGTCATAGCCTACCATTGTCGCAAGGATAATTTTATCAAACTGGGTTTTTAGAATCTGTTCTGGGGGCTGCACACTGAAAGTAAAGGATTGATTAGCTACACGAAATTCTAATTGTGTATGCCACTTTTTGGAATCATTATCTACAAAGAAGAGTATATTTCCCCCCCCCCCGAGATGAGAGTATCCTCCTGTCCTAGCAACTCTTGCGCGAGGATTTTCGCACTACTACCTGCACCAAATATAATGATATTTCGCATTTTGCGCTCCTTAGAAAAATTATAGAATCTAGCTCTAGATTCTAAATCGCCATTATAGCGACTCTAGCCACGATACAAGCTTAGAAGTGTCCGTGCTATTTCATAATCCTCATATTCATCGATGTCAATTCCAGCGAGCTTTGAGACACAGAATCTATAAGGGTTTTTGCCCAAAAAATAGCCATCTTTTAGGATAGATTCTCTATCTCTCATATACAACCCATTGGTTACACGAAATATATCAGGTAGCTCTTGGCTAATCGTGTGATGTCTGTTGGCTTGGTAGTTTATGGGTTTGGTGCTATCCCAAAAATACTCTTTGAGCAAATTCGCGCTAAAAAGCGAATCGTATCGCTGCTCCCCCACCACACACTTGGCATAGATTCTAAAAGCCTCTTGGTATTCTCTAGGCTTCATCAGTGGCACTACGGCTGTAACCCACGCGATATGCGCAAACTCTATATCTCTCACTATCCCCACTATCACTTCACTAAAGCTCGCCTTATGCCCTATGGCGAGGTATCTATCCCTGCGATGCACGCGCACACCACATTTTTTGGCGATTGCTGATAGCTCCTCGCTCTCGGTGCTTACAAACACATTGCTTGGTGGCATAATCTCTAGAATCTGATGTATTTTCCACTCCAAAAGATTCATATTGCCAAAAGGTAGCAGGGCTTTGTGCCTAATCCTAGAGCTCCCCAAACGCACGGGGATTACCACTGCCAAATCCTCAAGCATAGCACACCGCCGATGCCACTCTAGCTATGCTAAAAGTGCAAATCTTGTGAGAATCTAGGAATTTTGTTTGTGAATCTCTAAAAGATTGCGCCAAAGACGAATTTCTTTTAGGGAAATATCTATTTACCCCCCCCCCCGAGAGCGTATTTGAGCCCTTAGCCACTCCTCACTTTTAGCCAAGTCCTCAAGCGTATGCACATCAAAACAGCCTTGTGTGATAATAGGCTTGATATTATTACCCAAAAATACCCAAGGCTTTTGCCCACCTTTGGCATACAGAGACTTTGCGAGATTGAGCACCCAAAAGTTGTGGCACAAAAAATAGCAAGATTCTAAATCCTGCCGATTAGTTGAGACCTCCATATCGCCAAACTCAAAAAACGGCTCGAGGCTTCCCTGCGCATTTAGCCGCTTAGCACGATAGGGGTGGTGGTCTTGGTCATTTTGCACCGGCACGACTGCACTAATGCTAGAATCTTGTCCTATCATCGCAATAGCTTGTGCTATCCACTCGCTTTTGATAGTTGCAGAGTTTGCGAGTAGCACCACGAGCACATCGGGCATAAAATCAAAATGTGAATCCATATAAGTAAGTGCGTGCAAAATCGCATCAATGTGCTGGGAGGTGGGCAAGGCTAGCTCCTGTGGGCGTTTAATCGGCGTGAAGCCCAAATCCTGTGCGATGCACAGAATCTTCTCATCATCACTGCTGACAAAAAATCTACCGATACTCTCCACTGCCAATGCCGCCCTCGCTGGATAGCTTAGGAGTGGCGCACCAAGAAGCGGGAGGATATTTTTATCTGGCAATGTGTTATTACCCCTGCCTGTGAGTAATGCCGCGACTTTCATAACACACCTCGCGCATAAGCATACATTTTACTTAGTCCCTCTGTGAGCGAGACTTTGGGACTCCAGCCAAGGCTTTGGAGTTTGGTAATATCTGCAAGTGAGCCAAATGTATCGCCCTCATGCCCTCCGACATTGCACACTTCAAGGGATTCTCTATGGCAGAGTGATAAAATACACTCTATAAGCTCTCTCACACGCGTAGCACGCGCACTCCCGACATTATAGACCTGTGAATCTGTCCTACCCTCTAAGCCCAAAAGCAAGGCTTGCACCACATCATCAATATACACAAAATCCCTATATCGTTGCAGTGAGCCGGTTACGCGAATACAATCTGATGTAAGGGCTTGCGCCATAAAGATACTTGCCATACCTTGCTTAAGGTTGTGCATATCCTGCCCAGGTCCATAAACATTAAAAAGCCTAAAAATACTCCATTGTATATCAAATTGCCCAAAGCTTTTGATATAGGCTTCGCCACAGAGCTTGGAGACGCCATAGTTTGAGAGAGGAGTGAGTGGGGTAGATTCAGAGATATTGCCCTCTTGGTTGCCATATGTCGCCATAGAGGAGCTAAAGATAATCTTTTGCGCCCCACAAGCGCGTGCGAAATTGCATACATTGAGCGTGCCTTTGACATTGGTATCAACATCTAAGGTCGGATTTTCTTGCGAGATAGCCCCGGAGGTTTGAGCAGCCAAATGGAATATATGACTAAATTGCTTGTGTTCTAATACTTTGAAATCCTCACTCTGTCGTATATCCACCTCATAGCATTCATACTCTTTGTGATAGGGCTTAAACCTTTGGGGCAAATCAAGCAAACTCACTTCATAAGCTAAATCTGTGAGCTTGCGCGCTAATGCCGTGCCGATAAACCCTGCTCCACCAGTGATAAGAATCTTCATCACGCTACCCTCGCGTGTGAAGATGACAATCGTGGGCTTAGTCCTCCATAACTGCCTATAAGGGCTACTAAATTGCCCCCCCCCCGAGAATGAGCTTGTGTCTGCGCATACCATGCTTTAGCACAGATATAATCAAACTCTGTATCAATGTCTATAGCGTGGGCTTGTGGCAAATGCACCTGATAGGGTCGTGTGCCAAAAAAATACCGCCATTTGCGCATATTCTCACGCGCAGCAAGGTAAAATCCATTGACTACCACAAAGTATTCTGGGAGATTCTGTGAGGGTGTATGATGTATGCCTGTGCGGTAGTTTATGGGTTTAAAACTATCCCAAAGATATTCTTTAAAGCTCCGCACAGAAATCACACTATCAAACTCCCTAGATTCAATCACCTTATGCCCATACACCTCTATGGCATTTGCCAAGTCTTTTTCATCACACAGCGGACACACACAAGGCGCGTATAAAATATGCTCTCCACTCCCCACATCACTAGCTAAATGCTCGATAAGCTCACTAAAACTTTTGGTGCGTTCATCGGCAAACTCTCTCTTTCGCTTGTGTGTGGCTACTCCCTCACTACGCGCCATTTCTAGCATTGTCTTACTATCTGATGAGACGATAATCTCGCTTATCCCATCGACTTTTTTAAGCTGACGAATCTTGTGTATGAGGAGATTACTATCCCCAAAGGGTAAGATATTTTTGTGCTTCAATCTCTTTGAACCCTCTCGCACAGGGATAATCGCGCTAATGCCTATGCTCATTTCCAACCTCCTTAGCAAAATACATCGTGATAAGCTCTCTGGCTATCGTATAATCCTCTATGTCTTTAATCTCGATACTCGCGAGATTCTCAAGCTTAAAAAATGTAGAATCTGCAAAGATAAAATTTTGTGTCTGCTTAGCCTTAGCGCGCTTAAAGATATAACACCCATTGACTACTAACAGCACCGGCTCGGTTTGCGTGCGCAAAGCAAAGGCATTTTCTACATTGAGCCTCTTGCCTTGGTAGAAAATAAATTCATGAAGTTCTTTGACCGAAACAAGCGCACTATGCCCTGCCCTCACAAATTCCTCATACATACTTTGATACACACTAGCACTGATAAATGGCGTGGTGCAATGCGTATAGACAATATCCTCAAACCTAAGACAATCAAGTAGTTCTTGAATGTTTTGCATATAGCTTTTTGTGCCATCACGTGGCACGAACTCCACACCCTCGCGCAATGCTATATCGCGTATTTTTGAGCTTTGGGAGCTGATGTAGATTTGAGACTTTGGGGCGAACTCTTTGCATTGAGCGATTTTCCACTCTAGCAGTGTCGTATCGCCAAATGGGGCGAGATCGCCATCTCTGTGGTAACGATTGGAATCTTGAGCAGGGATAATCACACAAAAACTCATGACATTCTCCTTTTTAACTCTGGTAAGCGCGCGATTTCAGAATCTATATGCAAATCGCTAAATTCTTTTTTGGATAGGATATAGAGCTCCTCAAACTTCAAAGCCTCTTTAATCGCCTCTACTCTCTCACAAAAACTCTGTGTTGGTAGTATGACCTTGCGCGTTTCAAGCTGGTTTATGTGAGGCTTGAGAGAAGCATAGGTGGTGTTTAGGTTTTGAATACTTGTGCGGCTTAAGCCTCCGCCGATACCAAGTGTGAGAGCATACTCTCGCATTTGGCAAATCACATCAGAGAGAATAGTATAAATTTGCTCACTCTCTGGTGTGATTTCTGGCTTTAAAAACGAAGCACTCAAATCCGAACGCCCGATGTTGATGTTGCTAAATTTACCGCTGGCATATGCCAAGATCTCGCTTAAATTATCTATGGCAGTTTTGGTTTCGATATTGAGTGTGGTGTGGATAGGAGTGTCTTTATAAAATTTCTTAATACCCTCATAAAACTTTTTGGCACCAAACACGCTCTCTACCATAGGTGCGATGACACCATCTACGCCGATTTCTATCGCGTCTTTTATATCCCGCAGGGCTTCTACACCACCGATTTTTATATGTAGCTTCACACCCGCACTCGAAGTAAGTCGCCTAAGTCGCATAATATCGCGAAAACTCGCCCCTTCTGCCTCAAATTCAGCCTTGATGCCTTGCAGTCCATACTCATTTTTGAGCTTGCATAGCTGGGTGTATAGGAGCTTTTCTGTGCCAAACATCATGCCACACGCTCCATTATGCTTATGCAATTTGTCTCTGGCAAATTGCTATCACTCGGCTGGAGTAAATCCACCCTCGCTCCGCTGCGCGCACATATACTGCAATCTTTGCGAGATTCTAAAATCTTTGGTGTCAGCGCGTCAGGAACGCGATTTGGGCTGGCAGATTCTCTATAAACCAAGCTTGATTCTAAGCCCACACGAGATTCTATGTTTTCTCTAAACTCCGCGTTTGGCTTTGCCCCATTACAATGTGTAGGTGCGATAGCACCAACCACCCCTCGCCCGCTTCGTGGTGCGCAATCGTTGGAAAAAGGAGGCAGTAGTGCCCTCCGCAACGATTGCGCTAGAAGCGGAAGTAGCGAGGCACTTTCCCCGATTGCCGAAAAAGAAAAGCGGCGCTTTATCTTTTTCGGGGCTGGGGAGAGCGGGGAGAGGGGAAACCCCTTTTTCTTTTGCGAAAACAAGCGATTTTGTGAAACCAAATAATATCCGTGAGAATGTGAATCTAAGGAGCTAGATTCTGAATTTGAATCTAAATTGTTAAAACTAGATTCTAATTTTGACTTATAGGCAATTACCCCCCCCCCCGAAATTGGGTTTGCTACTTGCGGTGCGTAGAGCCTCCTTCACCCTTGCTACATCACTTGGCGTATCCACAGAAATAGAACTATATTGTGTCTCTTTCATCTTGACTTTAAAGCCCAGCTCCAAAAATCGCAAAATTTCAATATCTTCATAACTCTCATTGTAAGTCTTTTTGTGCCTTGCAAAAATTTTAAGAGCTTGCGGACTGAAGCCATATACGCACACCTGCTTTTTATACATCACCTCTTTGCCCTGCTTACTATGAGGGATAAGTGTCCTAGACATATACAAAAGCTCATCTTGAGTATTAGTGATGACTTTGATAGTATGAGGGCTTTGGGCTTCTTTAGAATCTGCGCTTTTGTAGAGATTATACGCCATATAGCTATCCCCATAACTTGCAAACTCCGCTATGACCTCCTCGATACTTTGAGGCTGTATCAGTGGCTCATCGCCCTGTATATTGATATACAAATCCGCTGGAAGCCTTGTGGCAACTTCTGCGACTCTATCTGTTCCCGTGAGATGAGTGGGGCTTGTCATCATTACTGGTATGGCTTGGGAGTGGCAATAGCACTCAATCTCCTCGCTATCTGTGGCGACTATAAGTGTATCAAGCGATTTCGCACCTAGAGCTTGGGTATAAGTGTGCTTGATCATCGGCACACCATTGATAAGAGCTAAAGGTTTGCCCGGAAACCTACTAGAAGCAAAGCGTGCGGGAATGACACCTATTATTCTCATGCCACACGCTCCATTGCTTTATTGCAAGTTTTGCGATAGCAAAACTTGGTATCACCAATGGGAGCTAAGCCCCCATTGCCTCCGCTGCGCGCACATACACTGCAATCTTTGCGAGATTCTAAAATCTTTGGTGTCAGTGCGTCATCAAGACGTTCTAGGTAAATATCTTTTCTATACGCTAGATTCTCTGGCAAATTGCTATCACTCGTGGAGAGTGAATCTCCCTTAGATTCTAACTTTTGTCTTGTAAGGGTATATCTATTTACCCCCCCCCCGAAAGATAAAAATTTATGCTTACATCGCGCTTTAGATTCTGCAACATCACCATTAGCACCAGATTCTATGAGCTGCACAACGCGTTGTAAATCTTTGGGCGTATCCACTGACATAGATAGAGAATCCTCAAGTAAGCAAACAAAGATTTTTTTATGATTTTCCAAAAGTCGCAAAAGTTCAATTTCCTCAATATGCTCCAAATCCCCAACTTCTGTCTGTGCAAAAAACTCCAAAACCTCCGCACTCATCAAGTATGCACCTATATTTTTGTAGTAGTTATAATGCAATGCGGATTTGGGGAATGGTATGCAAGAGCGCGACATAAACACAAGCTCTTGATGTTTGTTGAGCGCAAGTTTGATAGTCGTGGGATTCACTACATCTACGGGATTGTCAAAAGTTTTTGCAAGCATATAGGCTTCATAACCTATCTTTGTGCGCGCTTGAGACAAAAGCTGTGCAATCTCTTGGGCTTTGATAAGTGGCTCATCTCCCATCCACACGAGATACCAATCCGCATCAAGTCTGCGTGCAACTTCAGCAACCCTATCCGTGCCACTCGCGTGTGTATCAGCAGTGAGAATCACATCTAAGCCCATTTCTTGACACTCACGCATTAGCAAGGGACTCTCGGTAGCGACATACACTCCACAGACATCTGCAAGCTTCTTGGCTTCTTGATACACCCACCATACCATAGGTTTCCCACAAATATCCGCCAAAGGCTTGCCTGGGAATCTACTAGAGGCATACCTAGCAGGAATCACACAAACTATATTTTTCATCACGCCACACACTCCATTATTTTATTGCAAGTTTGCTCTGCAAACTTGTTATCGCTCGTGGCAAGTGAATTGCCACTCGCTCCGCTTCGCGTGCATACAAGAAATTTTTTAGAATCTAAAGCCCTGCTTGGTGTCGGAGCGTCATCAAGGCGTTCTAGGCAAACATCTTTTCTATACGCTAGATTCTGTGGCAAATTGCTATCGGCAATGTGAGCTAAGCCCCCATTGCTCCTGCTGTGCGAACATACAATAGATTCTCTAGAATCTAAAGTGTCGTTTAGTATCAATGGATTATTTGATTTTGGAGTGTTGGTGTGGTATAAATGAAAGGATTGTGTATTTCTCTTATAGGCAATTACCCCCCCCCCGAAAGATGACAAACCTAACACATTCGCTCTTTGGCTCTGTGTGGATTCTAAAAGTGCTTGAGCGATGGCAAAATCCTCTTGCCAATCCACATCAAAGCCCGTGATTTTGTCTGTGATATACAAATACGGCTTTTGTCCTATCCTATCTTCTTGTGTGCGATAGACTTGCGCATTTGCCAAAAAACACGCACTATTGACTTCAAATATCGGCGTGAGATTCTGTGTCTGGGGCCATTTGACCTTAGCCCTATCATAATTTAAAGGCTTACTACTATCCCACAAAAATCCATAAAGCGCATTGACACTCATAAGTGAATCATATCCTTGCTCCAAGCACGCACGATATTGCGCTATAACCTCGCTGTATTGCTTACTTCCAAAAAACGGCGAAGTTACATGTGTCCAGAGGATCTCCCCCTCACCCACAAGCTCATGAGCATAAGCGATGAGTGAATCTGTGCTTGTAGAGCTAGCACAGAGATTCTCATCGCGTTTGTGTGTGATGATTTTGGCACTCTTGAGGCTTTGGGCAAAGCCTAGCACCTCATCATCATTAGAGCTCACAAAAATCCTATCAATCTCGCGCGTGTCCAAAAGCTGGGAGAGCTTAAGCTCTAAAAGCCCATTTGCAAATCTCCCAATAGGCTTAGTATTTTTGCGTGGCACGCGCTCACTACCCTTCCTGCAAGGCAAAAAGACATTTATACTCATACGCACTCCTCAAAAATACTTGGTGTCAGAAACCTAAAGCCTATCCTATCTTTCAATCTCCCAAGGGCGCGTTGTAAAATGGTATTTTGCTCTCTCATCGCCTCATCATAGGCTTGTATATCACACTCATCATACGCATAGTTCTGCTCACCCACGCGGTAGCCATCAAGCCCCGCGATTTCCACACTCTCCACGCCCTGCTGTGCGAGATAATGTAGCAAAAGCACCGCAGCATTGGTGAAAAACTCTCCATCAATAAACACCAAATCACGATACTCTAGGACAATAGGCGGTGTTTTGGTGGTTTTGATATTATTGGTGATGATGATTTTCTCACAAGGCAGGGTGGATGCAAACTCATCATAACGCTTTTGGTTGGCAAAAAAATAATAATCGCACGCAAGCTCTGATTTATGGTTTATAGCTATGGTTGTGTAATCTTGCGTTTTTATCATAGATTCTATACATTGGCTATACTCTAGCACGCTTGCACCCGGAGCAAGTAGCAAAAATTTTTTATCGCTTAGCAATGCACCATGTGCTGGAAGCTTAGATTCTAAAAGTGTGTCGATGTAGAGCTTTTCTATAAGTTCCTTGTCAAAATTTGAGCGACTAGATTCTGGGATTTTTTGGAGGACTTTTTGAATCGTGGCGATGTGGTTGTTGTTTTTGCGTGTGAGGAAGTTGGCATAATTTGGGTGAATCTCAAGCGATGCCGAGAGGTATTGTGCCGGAGAAAATCCCCATGAATGCCTTGCCATAAGAGATTCTAGCAGAGAATCTATCACTTCAAGTAGCGGTGTGATGTGATAGTGCTTTGCCATTTCTTTATTAAGAAAATCCGCAATAAGCTCGGTATTGAGATTGCCCGCACCCCTGCCTATGCCATAAATACTAGCGTCCAAAATCACCTCACGCTTGAGATTGCTTTGGGTGAGGTTGATAGCATTGGCAAAGGCTAGCTGCATATTATTATGCGAGTGATAGCCTAGTGCGATTTGTGAATCCAGATTGCTATCACTAAGCAGTAAGTATCGCCCAAACTCACGCAGTGTCATCGACCCAAAGCTATCGACGATATAAAACGCGTGTGGGCGCAGGGCATTGAGCGACTCTAACATAGTGAGAAACTCAATATCGCTATATCGCTTGGTAACCATAGGCTGGAAAAACACCTTGTAGCCGAGATCTTGCAAAATCTTAGCTTGAGCAAGTGCTTTGGAGATATGCTCCTTATGAAATGCCAAACGCAAACCTGTAATGTGAGAATCCTCTGCTGGCTTCAAATACGAGAGATTAAAATCTCCAAGATTTATCATTGCGACAAACATTGGTTTATCGCAATTTGCTTGTGGCAAATTGCTATCACTCGTGGAGAGTGAATCTCCACTCGCTCCGCTGCACGTGTGAGTGTGGGTATCCAAACTTAAAAGTTGGGGATTTGTAGATTCTGCAATATTGCTAGAAATTATAGAATCTAGCAGCCTATCTATCGTAGCGATGTCTCTAAAAAGTGTGCTATCACGCTCCAAGCCCTTATCGCTAAGATACCCACACTCGATAATTTCTACCTTGGAATCTAACAAAGCATGAATAATTTTTGCGATATGGCTTTCTTTAAACGCCCATTTGTTGATATACCCACCATCGCGCAAGGTGCAATCAAGAAGTGCGATACGCATCAAGCGACCTTATCCACACATATACTGCACTTTTGCATTAGGCGACTCGCACGCAAAAGTTGTGATTCTATAGGCGCGAGCTTTGCTGCTCCATAACTGCCCATAAGGGCTACTAAATTGCCCCCCCCCCCCGAGAGCTAAATATCCTATATAGCTCCTCCACATAGGGCTTTTTGCACTTTGTTCTCATATCTGCGGGTATGAGGCGCACAAATTCCTTAAACTCCGATACACTAATACTAGGCTCTATCTCTAGCAGATAGGTAGCAAAGTTTGGGTGGCACCCATACAAAGCTGTGATGAAAAAATATGGGCTATATCCCCATTGTTTATGCTTTTTGATAGGTTCAATGTAGGCACTTATCAAGTCTAAGATTTTTTGAATATCATATTTTGGAGTGAGCATCGCATTGTAGTATTGTGTGATAAGCTCGGTGTAGAGGTTGCCAGCACCACGTCCCATACCCTCTAAGGAAGCATCTATGACAAGCGTCCTTTTGGTGTCGTATTCTAAAATATCTTGGGCGCAGTTAAAGGCTAAATCCATATTGTTGTGCGAGTGAAAACCTATCATCATCTGCTTAGGCGCAAGAGAATCTATCACATCAAAATACCGCCGAATATCTCGCTTAGTCATATAGCCAAAACTATCCACAATCGAAATACATTGTATATCAAGCTTGCATAACTCTTGGATTAGATTCTCGTATTCTTGCAAAGTATAGTCTATGGTTACCATTGGTTGCATAAAAGTCTCATAGCCGCATTGGATACTTTGTTGGCAAAGTGCTAACGCCTCTTGTATCTGGTGCTTATAAAACACAATTCTTAAGCCATCAATCGACTTGCCACTACGATTTGTGATATCTTGAGGGCGAAATTGCGTTACATCAGCCATCGCCAAAAACTTACTTACCCCTCTATCTGTGGGCAAAACCTCCGCAATGCGTTCAATGCTAGTAAATATGCTTTTATTGGGTGCGTGAATCTGGGAGTTGAGATACCCACATTCTATAAAGTCTATATGCGCCGCACAAAGCCCATCAATCATTTGTATAATATTTTGCTCCCCAAACTCCCAATCGACTACATAGCCTCCATCTCGCAAGGTGCAATCAAGTATCTTTGGCATTTGGTCTCCTTTTATTATTTCAATGCAAGAACTTCGTTCTTGTGTATCGCTCGTGTGGAGTGAATCCACCCTCACTCCGCCATCATTACATACTGACACACATACATTGAATCTATCGTGGGATTGGATAATCTCTGCGAGTTCAAAATCTTCTTTGGTATTAATGTCGATTGCTTCCTTGAAGCTCACTTCTATGGCTTTGGGATTGTTGCCAATCCTCCTGCGTAACTCCCTAAAAACCTCATTTTTAAACACATACACACCCGATGTTTCCCGATATATCACTTCCAAATCCTGGCTTCTTGGGACATTATGCGCATCAAAGTTTAGTGGCACAAAGTCCTTTGTCCATAAAAAATCTTGAATCCTAGTCGCGCTAAATGCCGAGTCATAGCCCTCTTTGAGCACACTATTGATACACGCCTGCAGAGATTTTTGGGATAAAAACGGCGCAGTAGCATGTGTATAGACATAAATATCCGCGCAAACCACAGCACTAAAAGCTTCAAAAATTTGAGTGAAATTACTCTCATCACTATCCAGCCTCACATCTCTTTGGAGAAACTTCACTCCCTTTGGGACATACTCCATAATGCTTTCTTGGCTGCAATACACATAAATATCATCTAGCATATCTAGAGAAAGGAGAGTTTTGAGATTGTGATTGAGCAAAAATGTGTCGCCAAGCTTTAGGAGATTCTTGTTTGGAAGTCTTTTGCTATGTATTTTTATAGGCATAACACTCACGATTTTCATTACGCCACCCTTTTGGTAGGGACATCTAAGACGAGCGCGCCCAAGGTGGAATGTGTCTTAAAGCAAGAATTGGTAGGGGAAATCTCTTTTAGGCGGCTAAATAAGCTATATCTATTTGCCCCCCCCCCGAAAGTGGATTTGTCATTACTTTGGGATTTTTTGGATTCTATAATGTCGTTGGCAACGCTAGATTCTATTCTATTATCACGAGAGCCACGCTCTTGCATACCGCTGGTGGCATAAGATTCTATAATCGCCCTTGCTAAGAGATAATCACGCATTTCATTGATGTCTAGAAACTCCTCTTTTGGTATTTCAAACAAATACGGCTTTTTGCCAAAAAAATAACTATTCGCCTTCATTTGCGCATAAGACTGTATAAAAATCCCACCATCTTGCATATATAGCGGTGGCAGGGCTTTGGCTGGAGTGTGGCGGGACGCGTATGGATTGTAATTTAGCGGTGTGTGTTTGTCGCCACACCAGAGATGCTCTCTAAGCTCGACTACCGAGCACAAGCTGTCGTATCTTGGGATATTGGACAAAAACGCGCTGATAGCAGCATCGTATGTGTGCGCGCTAATGAGAGGATTGGTGCAATGCGCCCACACAACGACATCGGTGCGGATAAGAGACATCATCTCCCCTATCATTTCATTGGCACTCGCTCTACTTTCATCACAAAAATACGCCCCGCGTTCCACGACCTCTGCTCCTGCAGCTCGTGCAATGGAGCGCATTTGCCCACAATCTGACCCAAAG
Organism: Candidatus Helicobacter avicola; assembly: GCA_019112865.1. Classification (GTDB taxonomy): domain Bacteria; phylum Campylobacterota; class Campylobacteria; order Campylobacterales; family Helicobacteraceae; genus Helicobacter_F; species Helicobacter_F avicola. The sequence goes on along the minus strand of DXIN01000019.1, from coordinate 9,760 downwards.
ACCACCCTATGAATCTGCCTAGTAGCTTTTAGTTGAAGTATCTTGCGCTCTATGAGACTTCGACCACCAAGTTCTAGCATAGATTTGGACTTTATCCTTACTGAACCCTTGCGTGCTACCACAACAGCCGTTATCTCCATAGAATCTTCCTTATACAATACATCTAAGTGCCAAAAAAGATTGAAAATGGTAATTTTCATAAATACTTAATTAGTGTAGTTATAGAGGGGATTTAAAGTAGATAAAATACAAGTTTTTGGATCACTAGGGGGGAATAGCCCTATGTGATTTTATTGTTTGCTAAATTGTGCGATGAGTGTGTCGGTCGCACCAAGTGATGCGAGGGTTTGCTCATAGGCATTTTGCAAAAGCGGATTGTCGATGAAACTTCCCCATTGTTTTTGCCCATTTGGCGTGTTGTGAGCCAACCAATAGAGATGATTTGAGATTGGGTAGCGCTGGATACATTTGACAAATTCTACCTTAAGCCCTGCTTTTTCTCCCAAAAGTCTCAAGGTATGTGGTGTGAAACAATACAAATGCACATTAGTGTAGATGAATTCTGAATATGCTTTGTTTTTATAAATACTCAAAAGTGCTTCGTTGCCATTTGGCACTTCGATGATTATCTTGCCATCGTCTCTAAGCAACTCGGCAAGCTGTCGCAAAATCGCAATAGGATCCTCCAAATGCTCCATCACATGAAAGGCAGTGATGAGGTCGTATCTCACCCCCCCCCCAATTTCGTTTAAATGACTAAATAAAGGAATGTTGTTGTCTCTATAAATATCTTTGACACGAGATTCTAGCTCCACTCCTGCCACTTGGTTTGCCAACTCTTTTGCTTTGATGAGGAATTGCGCCCTGCCGCTACCAAAGTCCAAAATATTCTTGCCTACGAGTGATTGCTTCACTAGCTCAAATCGCTTTTGCACAAACACAGCGTTGTGGATATAAAATTCGCGCATTTTTGCATCGAGATTTTCACCTCCTCGTTTTGTGGTTTCAAAGAACTTTTCATCAATCATATTGTTGTTTTCATAAAATACATCGCCGGTGTTTTGCTTATCCAAAAATACCAAGCCACAATCCTTGCATTCTAGGATATTTATGCTGTGGTCCTCTCGCACCTTTCCTTCTCTTTTGAAGTGATTTTCACTCCCACATAGATAGCATTTCATCGCTTCTCCTTTTTGTTTTTATTATACTTTCATAATTGTAGATTATAACATATCGCATACATCGGACAAATACTTTGCAAATCTAGATTCTGTAAGACAAGTGATTTTGGTGGTATGCGTGCGTGTTTTGATGTATTCTTTTAGCATAGAGGCTATTTGTGCGTTGATATGCGTTGTTTCACTTGGGGTGAGACTTCGCTCCAGCTCCTCATCAAAATAATTTTCCTCTATCAACCCATAGCCATCAAATCCAGCGATATGGATAGAATCTAAAACAAAGCTATCAAGTATTCGCAAAAGTAAAATCATAGAGTTATCCAAATTCTCCCAGCCTTTTTTTATCACTCTTTTTAGGTTTAGGATATAGTTATTTGTCGATGTATCAGGCTTAATATTTGAAAGCAAAATTTTAGGAATCTGCGCAAATCCCGTATCGTTTTGCCAAAACTGATACCGCTTTACATTACTTAAAAACATAAAGTCATTGCTAAAATCTTGATGATAAAAATTGACACTGATTACGATGAGATTCTTGGTTTCTTGTATAAAGGTTTGTATTTTTTGCTTGTGTGTAAAAAGCGATTTGCCCGGTGCTAATATCAAAACATTTTTGTGTGTTAATACATTTTCTAGCGCACTAAAAGCGACACTATCATCAATCTCTTGTGTAATGTATGCAAGATATGTAGATTCTAACAAATCATAATCGTATCGCTTCCTTGTCTGTGAATCCACCTTATCTAGTATCGCCATAAGATCTTTTGAAGCGATATTGTTTTTTTCCAAAAGATAGGTGATATTATTTGTATGTGCGCTACACATACCTGTGATGTAGTAAGGTATGCTATATCCCCAAGTGCATTGTTTTTTAAGAGGGTTGAGATAAATATCAATAGAATCTAAGATTTTATCTAAGCCATAATCATAGGTAAATTTTTCATTCATATACAAAGCCACAAGTTCCGTGCAGGTATTCCCTGCTCCACGCCCCATACCATTGAGTGTAGCATCTATCACGACACTGCGTTTGTTTTGACTAAGACGCACAAACTCTTGGGCAAGCGCACTTGAAAGCTGTAAGTTATTGTGTGAATGGAAGCCTATTTGTATGTCTTTGTGTAGATTATGATTAATCAGCGTCCAGATTCTGCGCAAGTCCTCGATATACATTGAGCCAAAAGTATCCACAATGCTAAAAGCAAATGGCATAGCTTTATTAACAATTTCTATGAGTTGCAAAATTTCCATATCGCTATACCCTAAAATATCCACGGGTTGGATAAAAAGTTTGTAGCCTTTTGTTTGGATTTCTTGAATGAGTTTTAGACTCTCAAATCTCTCGTGTTTGAAAAAACAAAGTCGAATGTTTTGAATTTTATCACTTGGATTATGGTTTCCTAGGTTTGCAAAATCATAGCGACTAAAGTCAGCCATCAGTGCAAATTCTGTAGATTTTGTATCTTTAGGGATATATTTAGCAGCTTCTTTGGGAGTCTTAAAGACGCTTTTGCCCTCGCCAAAACCCTCATTTTGTAAAAACCCAAGCTCAACAATATCAATTCCTGCGTTGATAAGGTTGTTTATAATGCCTCGTTGTGTGTTTTCTCCAAAAGTCTTATCGACTAGATATGCTCCATCTCTTAGGGTGCAGTCAAGTATTTTTGTGTGTTTCATTTTTTTCCTTTGATAATATTTTGATACACCATATTTGCGAGTTCAAAGTCTTGTGGGTAATCAATGTCTATGCTTTCAATCTCGCTACACTCACATATATAGGGATTTGCACCTGTCCTTCCTCGGTATGTTTCAAAGGTTTGCTGTGTAAAGACATAGGGCGAGGAAACCTCGTGATATACGGGGGACATATCCTGTGTGCGTAACGCCCTATCGAGAGAAAAATTTAGAGGCTTATTGCGATACCACACAAAATTTTGGTATTTTCTTGCTCCAAATGCAGAATCAAACATACCGGACTTGACAGATTCTATACATTTGATGTAGGTTTGTGCATTGACAAATGGCGCAGTAGCATGTGCTAGGACATAAATATCAGATTTGATTGTATTGATAAACGAATCTATGATATCCCCGCATAGCGTTTGTTGAGTGTCTAGGGACTTTGAGCGTTGCAAAAACTGCACGCTTTCAAGCAGATAGGGCTTTATGGCTTCATCACTGCAATACACATAGATTTGGCTAATATCAGGGATTTGCAAAAGTGTTTTTTGCACAAAGTGTATGAGTGGTGTTTTGTCAAAAAAGGTTTTGATATTTTTATTTGGTAGTCGCTCGTTGTTGAGCTTGATTGGGATATAGGCAACTACTTTCATCATGCCACCTCTTGCGCACGATGTGGCAAAATACAATGTGAGGATTGCAAAAAGTATGCTAGACATCTACTGCCCCCCCCCCATTTAGAAGATTCTTATAGACAAGGTTTGCAAATTCGAAATCTTGTGGATAGTCAATATCTATAGCTTCTATGTGATTGACTTCATAGAAAAAATGCTTATCACCACTTCTGTTGCCATATTTGAAAAATACATCTTTATAAAATACACAAGGTGAAGCTACTTCGGAAAAGATGGGCTCTAAGTCTTGTGTTCTAGGAGGCTTATCAAGTTTGAAATTAAGTGGTGCATTTCTAAACCAAATGAGATTTTGAATCTTAAGTGCTGGCATTGATGAGGTGTAGAGTCCATCTTTTACTACTTTGATACAATTCTCATAAGTTTCAACTCTCACAAATGGCAGTGTGGCGTGTGCCATAATGTAAATATCTGAATCTACCGCATTTATAAACGCTCGTATCAAATCTCCACAAAGTGTTTCCTTGCTATCGAGATTTTCACTTCGCTTAAGAAACTTTATACCATCTAGTATGTAGGGTTTTATGGATTCGCTACTGCAAAAGATATATCGCTCATCAATATCCTTGCACTGAAGTAGGGTTTTTTGCACAAAATGCACAAGAGGAGTTCCATCATAGAATGTTTTTAGATTCTTTCCGGGTGTTCTTTCGTTATGAAGTTTAATAGGGACAAAGGCGACCACTTTCATCATGCCACCTCTTGCGCAAATCGCGTAGAATCTAAGGATATAGGGGCAAATACAGAATCTAATGTGTGCGCTGCTATACAATCTCCAAATGTAAGCCGCCAAGATTCCCAAGCAGATTGTGAGATTTGCGTAGTCTTTAGCGAGCATTTATCTCCTGCCCCCCCCCTATATGATTCTTATACAGAAATTCCGCGATTTGGAAGTCTAGCTCGCTGTCTATATCCACGCTCTCAAGCTGACTAATGGTAAAAAAATATGGCTTATCTCCCACGACATCGCGTTTGGCAATCATAAGTGAGCGCGAAATGATATAAAGTGCGCTATTGAGCACCAAAATATCTGGCAAATCTTGTGAGCGTGGCTTGTGTGTGGGATCGTAATTGAGAGCTTTGCCATTGAGATAGAGGAATTCTTTGCAGAGATTTGTCGTAGCAAGTGAGTCATAAGCTAAAAGATTTTTCTTAAATATCTGTATGCACGCGATAATGCTTTTGTCTGTGATGAGCGGACTTGTGGCATTGCACAGCAGTATATACTCGCCCTGTGCATTACTCGCGAAGTTATGCAATGCTTCGTTGATAGGCACTTCGCTGCTTGCGTAGTATTTCTCGCGCTCTATGGGTGTCGCTCCGAGTTTGGCTGCTAGCTCTAGCATAGCCTTAGAATCCGAATTGACAATAACCTCATCAATACACCCAAGTGCTTTGATACGTAGCATTTGGCGTATCTTTATTTCAAGCAGAGAGCTGCTAGCAAAGGGTTTGATATTTTTATTTTTTACGCGCTGTGAGCCTTCACGCACCGGGATAATTGCTACATACATCACTTACCCTTTCAAAAAGCTTTATTTCATATTTTGCAAGATTGTAAATGGTAATTTTCATAAATGTAAAAACCCCTATTTTTAGGGATTTGCTGTTTTATGATTTACAAAAAGTAGCACAATTTTTAAATAACTTTTAAGAAAAAAACACTACAATACGGGGATTAGCAAGTTTAAGATTGTATGAAAATTACCATTTTCAATCTTTTTATAAATTTCTAACATCAATATGGAGAGTCTTACTATGCTTGTCTATGCATTTGTTCCGGCAAAAAGCACAAGCCAACGGATACAAAACAAAAATATGTCAATTTTGCAAGGAGAGAGGCTTTTTGTAAAAGCCTTAAAAACACTCCTAAAATGCAAAGAAATTGATAAAGTATTTTTAGATACAGATTCTGAAGCAATGTATAATCTTATAGATTATCTGCCCATCGAATTTATGAAACGCAATAAATCTCTAGCAAATAACCAAACCGATGGACACCAGCTGTTTATGAATGAGGTTAGGTCATTTCCACAGGCAGATATTTATGTGCAATTACTCTGCACTTCTCCTTTTATTAAGCCCCAAACAATTGATAATGCCATTTTGCAAATCAAACAAAAGCACTACGATAGTGCCATTTTAATGAAAAAAGAGAAAGTTTATCTTTGGGAAAACGACTCGCCAAGTTACAATAAAAATCACATTCCAAATAGCAGAGATTTGCCTTATACTCTTACAGAATCTATGGGTCTTTACATCTCCACCAAACAAAGTGCATTATCCACAAATAGACGCTATGGGGAAAATCCATTGTTAATTTTTGGTGAATTAGAGGAACTTATAGACATCAACAATCCACAAGACTTAGCTTTTGCACAAACCTACGCACAAGGACTAAAAGAACAAGAAAACAAGCAATTAACACTTCTAAAACACCTCATTACCTCGCCTATGATTTCAGACTGCTTAGATGATCTTAAAAAACAGAATGGGTGCGAATGCGGAGCAGTTCTAAATGGGTGGATTCAAAATATAGACAACATTAAACTCTTGGGACGCGCAAGCACTTTGAGATTAAGGGCTTTAAAAGACAATGAGGATTTCAGAGGTATTTATAATGCCTTAGGATCTTATGAGCAAGTTTGTGCTAATGATATTATCGTGGTAGAAAATGAAATGAGTGAATTTGCATACTTTGGGGATCTCAACGCAAGAATGGCGATTAGGGCCGGAGCGTGTGGAGCTATCATCAATGGAGCCACAAGAGATTTAGCAGCTACTAAACAACTTGGGTTTCCTGTCTTTGCCAAAAGTTACAATGCCGCAGATGTGCGTGGGAGAGCCACACTGGATTCTATAAACAAGCCTGTTGTAATAGAAGGCGTTACCATTACTCCGGGTGATTTAATATTTATTGATGAGTGTGCAATGGTTGTTATCTATGAGTCTCATATACAAGAGGTTTTGACAAAAGTAAGCACCACAATTGGTAATGAAAAAAATATAGCAAATGACATTTTAAGCAACAAAAACACACAAGAAATATTAGCGAATAGAGGGGACTTCTGATTGCACTCCCACCTCGCCACTTAGGAGGGCTAGACATATTGATGAAGCCTTTGAGAGATTCTCCAAAGAGGGTAGTGATGCGCTCATTAGTGTAGCAGAATACGATAATGCAATCCTCAAAGCCTTTGTACTTGATGAGAGAGGGTATCTGCGCGGAATCTGCAATGACACCTATCCCTTTATGCCCCGCCAAAAACTCCCAAAGACTTATAAAAGCAATGGAGCGATTTACATCGTGCAGACACACGCATTTTTGGACAATCCAAGCTTCCTACAACCTCATACAAGCTACTATGTGATGGATAGCACTTCTAGTCTTGATATAGATTCACCAGAGGATTTGGATATGGCACATACGATGGTTTTGCGATACACAAGCATTGAGGTGGAGTGAGTGGGGATTTGCCATCCTGCGAGCTACACACAATGTCGCAAGATGTCTTATCAGCTCTCATTAGAGTGAATTTATTTGTGATGCGATATATGTGCGGATTTGGTGTGAATCTAGCACAAGAGCATTGCGAAATTGTGTGCGGTTAAAGGTGCTTTGCCGCTTGGCAAGCTGTGCGGTATGTATGCTGATAAGCTCACAAAGCGTGGTGGTATCCTTGCTACCTGTGGCGAGAAATTCTAGGCTCTCTTTGATGCCTATGGCTTTGAGACTTTGAGAGTTTGGTGGATAAGTATCACGCAAAAACCGCACCTCATCAAGCAGTCCCCGTGCTAGCATTGTATCTGTGCGCGCGACTATCCTCTCACGCAAAACCTCTCGCGGCACATCAAGCACGAGGATAGGCATATTGTGCAGAGATTCAAGTCTTTGCTTGGGGTGTGTGGCGAAATACACGCTTGGAGCGGTGTGTGTGGCGAAATATATCTCAAGGGCTTTGTGGATTCTGTAAGTGTCTGTGGATTTTAGGGTGTTGGCATAGGGTGTGTCAATGTGGCATAAAAACTCATAGGGATTTTGTATATTATGCACACGATTTTGTATCGCTTGGAGTGCCTCTTGCGAGAGTTGGGGCATAGGACTTAGCCCATCAATCATACTTTTGAGATAAAAACTCGAACCCCCCACGATAAAAAATGTTTTTTTGCCCTTAGCGCGTGCTTGTGTTAGGGCAGATTCTAAACTTCGCCAAAAAGTCATCGCATTACAAGGCTCATTTGGCTCTAGCTCATCAATCCCATAATGCGTGATACGCGCGCGCTCCTCTTGGCTGGGTTTGGCAGAGGCGATGTCGATATGTCGGTATATACTTAGTGAATCTAGCGAAAAAATCTCGCCATCATAACGCGAGGCGAGCTCTAGTCCTAGCGCGCTTTTGCCACTCCCACTTGCTCCGATGAGTGCAAAAATCTGCATAGAATCTACTGCAGTAACTCATAGTATTTTTGCAAAAACACTGCATTGCCCGTGCCATCAAAGGCTCTCAATCCAGCTTTTTGGAGTGCGAGCTCAAGCGCATTAAGCACCCACGCGCTTTCATACACAGGAATAAGCCCCATATGATTAAATCGAATAATACTTGTTTTGAGGTGGTCCTGCCCACCGGCAGCGTTTAGCGCGAAATCAGTTTTTAGAATCTTACGCAGGGTGCTGGCATTTGCCTCGTCATAAATCGTGCTCATCGCCAATGCAGGGGTTTTGGGGTAGATGTATAGCCCTAAAGCACGCATTGCTTCATTGCTCGCTAGCGCACGCGCTCTTGTCTGCGCGTAGATTCTATCAATCCCACCTAGCTCCTCTACGAGCTCGAAATACTTACCAAGTCCTTGGATAATAGTCGTGGGTGCAGTCCAAGCAGTCGTATTTTTGACTTGGTTTTTTAGCTCGGTTTTGAGGTTAAAATAAAATCCCACATCGCGCTCATTTGCCATATCTATGGCATTTTGTGAAAGGGCAATGATACTTAGTCCGGGTGGAAGCATAAAGGCTTTTTGCGAACCACCGATAAGCGCGTCAATGTGCGTGGTGTCGATAGGCTCTACGCCCATAGCAGTGATAGAATCTACTACAATCATCACATTGGGCTTGAGATTTTTAAGTTCCTTAGCGATTTGCTCGACTGGGTGGCGCAGTCCCCCTGCAGATTCACACATCTGCACACATAGACAATCTAGCGTGCTATCAGCCCTAAATGCCTCTAGCACCTCCTCTACACTCACGGGCGTATCCCAGCTGTGCTCAATCTGCGTGTAGGGAATGTCGTAGGCTTGTGCGATTTTGGCAAATCTCTGCCCAAACTTACCGCTATTTACCACAAGCACTTTGTTTTTAGTAAATGTCCGCACACACGCTTCCATAGCACCACTGCCACTGCTAGCAAGCATCAGCACTTCAGGGAGGTTTAGCAATGCTTTGAGTTGCTCTCTCACGCGTGCGAAAATCGCTTCAAACTCGGGTGTGCGATGGTGAAGTGTAGGCTCACTCATCGCATTGCGGATAGATTCTAGCACAGGGGTTGGACCGGGGGTAAAAAGTAACATACTAGCTCCTTTGCTTTAATTTTTAAAGAGTGATTGCAAGGCATCAATACCGGTTTTTTCGACTTTAGATTCTGCTGTGCCTTGTGTGGTTGCCTCATCATTTGACACAGCTCCTACTTCGATGAGCTCTATCTCACAATCACAGAGCATACTCGCAAGGCGGATATTGATACCATTTTTGCCGATGGCTTTGCTTTTTTGGTCTGGGCGGATTTGCACGATGGCTTTGTGAGAAAATTTCTGCTCACTGCCCTCATCTTGAGGCTGGAGCTTGACACTCATCACTTGTGCAGGTGCTAGGGCTTTGGCGAGGAATATTTCGGGCGTTTGGACATATTCTATGCAGTCGATGTTTTCGCCATTTAGCTCACTGCTTACGGCATTGATACGCACACCCTTTACGCCTACACAACAACCTATGGGGTCGATACGAGCGTTGTTGGTAAAAATCGCGATTTTAGCGCGCTCACCGGGAATCCTCGCACTTTTGTGTATATGAATCTCTTCGTCTTTGAGCTCTGGGACTTCTAGTGTGAGTAGCTCCTCTAGGAATTTTGGTGCGGTGCGACTAAGCTCAAGTCGTATGCCACTTCTCCCTATGCTCACGAATTTGAGCAATGCACGGATTGTTTGCCCTACCTTGAATTG
>DXIN01000018.1 GCA_019112865.1 Candidatus Helicobacter avicola | reverse complement strand
CTGCCACATAGTGGCAGCCGCCTGTGTAGGGGTTGGCGTCGCTTGCAAAAAATGTCCGCTCCTGCACGCTAAGATTCCCTATGATATTAGTTTTTTTACCTTTAAGCATAAACAAAATGCGTATAAACATATCCATAATCTCACGATTAATGGGCTTAGTCGCTGGATTGCAGATTGTGCCAAAAATAGTGTGCTTTTAGGAGGTAAGCCTATCATCAATCTCCCTAATCCTATCGACACAGACATCTACACGCCATTATCAAAACCTCTTGCGCGTGAGTTGTTGCGTCTGTATAAGCCAAAAAAACTCATCGCCTTTGGGGCGATTGGTGCTACTTCCGTGCCACGCAAGGGCTATGAGGAACTAAGGGCTGCGCTAGATTCTATGCCCGATAAGCAATCTTTGCTTTTGCTTGTCTTTGGCGCGAGTGAAGGTGAGCAAATCGCAGGGATTGAAACACACTTCTTAGGATTTTTGCACGATGATATGTCCTTGCGCCTCGTATATAGTGCTTGTGATGTGATGATTGTGCCTAGCCACGCGGAATCTTTTGGGCAAACCGCTAGTGAATCCCTTGCTTGTGGCACACCGGTAGTGGCTTTTGACACCACAGGGCTAAAGGACATCATCACGCACAAGCACAATGGCTACCTCGCCAAAGCCTTTGATACCAACGATCTTAAAGAGGGGATTAGGTGGGTTTTGGACTTGGATTCAGAGGATTACACACTTATCGCGCAAAACGCAAGGGCAAGTGTCGTGCAAAATTTTGAGAGCACAAAAGTCGCTAGGGACTACGCTAAAGCCTATAAGAAGCTATTAGGGGGGGGGGCAGCACACGCACGCCTAGCCAAGCTGCTTTTTGCTACTCATTCCTACTATATTATTGGGTTTGGGGCGATTGGGGGCGATGCGGTGGAGCGCAAGGGGTTTGCCTACCTCACAAAAGCTCTCTCTATGCTTCCCTCCTCACTCAAAACCCAAACACACATCATCGTATTTGGCAAATCCGCGCAACAGCAAGAAATCGCTGGGATACAAGCCCACTTCCTAGGAATGCTTCATGATGATACTACTCTAAATCTCGCTTACAACGCCTGTGATGTCTTTGTAACACCCTCACTCGCCGAAAACCTTAGCAATGCCATTATGGAATCTCTCTCCTGTGGCACACCGGTAGTAGCCTTTGACATCGGGGGCAATGGCGATATGCTCACCCACAAACACAATGGCTACCTTGCCAAACCTAGTGATAGTGCCGACCTCGCGCGCGGAATAGAATGGATTTTGGGGCTAGATTCACAATCTTACGCCACTCTCGCCCAAAATGCCCGCACAAGCGTTACACAGAGATTTTCACACCATCTTATAGCTAAACAATACAGAGAATCTTATAGACTTCTAATAGGGGGGGGGGGCAGCACAGAAACTAGATTATAGAATCCACTTACTCTCTCACGACAAATCGTGGGGCTTGCTTGTTGGCTTTGGGTATTACCGCTTAGCTAACTCCCTCGCCTCCAATCTACACAACCACGATTTATCATCGCAAATCTTAGAATGTCAAGCAAGCAAACCAGAATCTAATGCAAACTTAGAATCTAAAACCTATTTAGATTCTCTAGATTCTGTAGTGGCACTAGATTCTGTATTACCATCAAACTTCACACCAAGCTCGCCGGGAATTCTAGTATCTTGTGCAAGATTTAAATGTTTTTCAAGGCGAGGCGAAGGGAGCTTACTAGGCGTAAGTGAGCGAGCCGAGCCGCAGAAATCATTTAAAGATTGTGCAAGAGACGAATTCCTAGATTGTGAGGTGGCGTGATGTATCACTACTGCACCCTCTTCAACACCAACTACCTCACAAGAGGCATTGCAATGCTAGAGAGCCTCGCCAAACACACCACAGAGTATCAAATCTATGTCTTATGTTTTGATGATATTACCTACAAAATCCTAGATGAGCGCAAAATCCCTCACACAATCCTTATCACGCTTGATGAGTTCGAGGACAAAGAGCTGCTTGCCTGCAAACCCACGCGAAGTCTAGGAGAATACTGCTGGACATGCACACCAGCACTCATATACTATTGCATTACGCATTTTGCACTGCCCTCTTGCACCTATGTCGATGCAGATCTTTACTTTTTTGACAATCCAAACATTCTCATTGATGAGATGGGGCATAGCTCCATCTCACTTACAAAGCACAACTACACTCCGCAATACGACCAAACCACCACAAGCGGAATCTACTGCGTGCAGTTTATGAGCTTTAAAGCCGATACAAATGGGCTAAAGGCACTGCTGTGGTGGAAGCAAAAATGTATAGAATGGTGCTTTGCTAGGTTTGAGGATAATAAATTTGGCGACCAAAAATATCTTGATGATTGGACTACTCGTTTTGAGGGCGTGTATGTCTTGCAAAATGAGCGATGTGGGATTGCCCCTTGGAATGTTCAGCAATTCCCTGCCTTACGCCCTATATTTTATCATTTTCATAATCTAAGTTTTGTTGATGAAGATTGTGTGGATCTTGGAAGCTACAAATTACCAAAGCCCACGATTAGCAATATCTACAAGCCCTACATCACATACCTCCTTGCACTAAGAGTGCAATATATGCCACACAATTTTGACGCAAGAAAGCCAAAAAGCTGGAAAACCCCTCTAAGATACTTTAAGCGCAAGTTGCGTGGCAATTACAATGTATTTAAACTCAAATATTTTACAAGCGAGGTATAAATGGCAAAACTCATCACTGCAAAAACCATAACCGACAATCGTGGTAGTTTAAGTGTCCTTGAGGGCGAAATAGGCTTTGCTATCAAAAGAGTTTTTTATATCTATGATGTGCTTGGCTCTCGCGGTGGGCATGCTCACCACAAAACAAAACTTTGCTTAATCTGCCTTGGTGGCTCGTGTGAAATCACGATTAAAACCAAGAAACAAACACAAACATACAAACTCGATAATCCGACAAAATGCCTAATCCTAGAGCCAAAAGACTATCACACAATGCAAGAGTTTTCACAAAACGCCACTCTCTTGGCACTCGCCTCTGAAGTGTATGATGAAAATGACTATATTACGGAGATTCCAGATGAGTAGAAATACAAAATCTAATACGACAAATGACACTACAGAATCTAAACAATCTTTAGATTCTGTAAAAGGTAATGTATGCTCGAATGGCGCAAACATAGGGGATTACTCCCCCATAAGCAATAGCAATTTGCCACAAGTAAATTGCGATGAAATGATAAGCCCTAGTTTGGTTTATACAAAAGGTGCTAGCCTAAGTGGCGTTCATGAGGTGGCGGCACTAAAACGCGACTTAGATTCTAAAAAGTGCAATGTATGCACGCGCAGCGGAGGCAATGAGGGCTTTGCTCACATTGCCGATTGCAATTTGCCAAAGATAAAAGGCGGGTGTATAGAATCCGCGCCATTGCCACATCGCGTTCCTGACGCGCTGACACCAAATGAGGTTTTAGATTCTAAAAAACGCAGTGTATGTGCGCGTAGCGGAGCGAGGGCGGATTTACTCCGCACGAGCGATAGCAATTTGTCAAAGACAAATTGCAATACAATAATAGAATACGAGAATCTAGCCAAAAGCAATCAGATATTTTTTGATAGCTATCAGCGAGACTTCCGAGCCTTTTTGGAAAAAGGGTGGTTTGTGCTTGGAGAAAATGTCCAAGCTTTTGAGCAAGAATTTGCCGACTTTGTAGGCGTTGCACATTGTGTGGGTGTGGCTTCTGGGCTTGATGCGCTTATCCTCGCCATAGACGCGCTAGACTTGCCAAAAGGCAGTGAGATTCTCGTGCCATCAAACACCTATATCGCTACCATTATCGCTATTATAAGAAATGGCTTAAAGCCCGTTATGGTGGAGCCAGACATACAAACCTACAATATCAATCCGCACAACATCAAGCAGCACATAACCTCCAAAACAAAAGCTATGCTAGTCGTCCATCTCTATGGTAAGCCTTGTGAGATGGATTCACTCACTATGTTGTGCAAAGAATACAATCTACATCTTATTGAGGACTGCGCGCAAGCCCATGGAGCAAAGTTTGAGGGCAAAAGTGTGGGGAGCTTTGGAATAGGGTGCTTTAGCTTTTATCCCACAAAAAACTTAGGAGCACTCGGCGATGCGGGAGCTATCACGACAAATGATCCAAACCTCTATGAAAAACTACAAGCCTTGCGAAACTACGGCTCACATATCAAATACATCAACAAATATTGCGGCTACAACTCTAGGCTTGATGAGATTCAAGCCTATTTTTTGCGCAAAAAGCTAAGCCATTTACCACAAATCACACAGCACAAAAGAATACTAGCCGACATTTACCTAAAAGAGCTTGATACGAGGGCGTTTATATGCCCCAAGGTAGAAGAGCAGTATTTTGATGTGTATCATATCTTTAATATCCGCCACCCCAAACGCGATGAGCTAAAAGCCTACCTGCAAGCAGCGGGGATACAGAGCGAGATTCACTATCCGCTGCCCCCACACAAGCAAGAAGGTATGAGAGCCTATCTGTCTGGATTCTATCCCATTAGCGAGGAAATACACGCCACGACGCTAAGCCTCCCCATAGCACTTTTTCATACCAAAGAAGAGATTGCCTATGTCGCCAACACGCTCAATACCTACGCACACTCTCATACAGAATCTAGCAAATCCCAAAGGAGCAAGCAATGAAAGGCATTATCTTAGCAGGGGGAAGCGGGAGCAGACTTTTGCCCCTCACACAGAGCATTGTCAAGCAGCTTTTGCCCATATACGACAAGCCTATGATTTATTATCCCCTATCGGTGCTTATGCTGGGCAATATTCGAGAGATTCTCATCATCTCCACGCCCAAGGACTTACCACGATTTGAGGAGATGTTTGGCAATGGAGCGCATTTGGGGCTAGAGATTGACTACGCTATTCAGGAGCAGCCAAATGGCTTGGCTGAAGCGTTTTTGATAGGCAAAGAATTTGTGGGCGATGATGATGTGTGTCTTATTTTGGGAGATAACCTCATCTATGGAGAGGGTTTGACAAGAATCTTGCACCAAAGCACACAAAATGTCGCACAAACCAAAAAGGCGATGATCTTTGGCTACTATGTGCAAAATCCACAACATTATGGCGTGATAGAGTTTGTCAAATCAGATGAGGGCTTTGAGGTGGTATCTATCGAGGAAAAGCCAAGTGCGCCAAAGAGTAATTATGCGGCGATTGGCTTGTATTTTTACCCAAATGATGTGCTTACAAAAGCCACGCAAATCTCCCCCTCTCACCGAGGTGAATTAGAGATTACCTCCATAAATCAACTCTACCTCCAAGAAAAGCGTCTCAATGCAGAAATACTAGGCAGAGGATATGCGTGGCTTGATACAGGCACACACCAAAGCCTTTTAGAAGCCGGAAACTTTATTGAGATTATCGAAAAACGACAAGGGCTAAAAATAGCCTGTCTTGAAGAAATAGCCTACAAAATGCAATTCATCTCACGCCAACAACTTATACAACTAGGAGAGCAAATGAGCAAAAACCAATATGGACAATACCTCTTAAGGATAGCACAACAATGAGAAATGTATTAATCACAGGGGGAGCTGGCTTCATTGGAAGTAATTTTATAGAGTTTTTTATGGACAAATACCCACATTACACAATCATCAATCTTGATATGCTGACATACGCGGGGAATTTAGAGAATCTAAAAGCCGTGCGAGAGAGAGCAAACTACACTTTTATCCAAGGCGATATATGCGATAAGCAACTCTTAAGACATATATTTAGGACATACAATATAGATTCTGTGATACATTTCGCTGCACAATCCCATGTCGATAATTCCATAAGATCTCCGCAATCTTTTATCCAATCAAATATCGTAGGCACATTTGCACTTTTAGAAATCGCAAAAGAATCTTGGCTAGATACGGGACTAGAGCACAAGACACCATTTGGGATTTTTCATCATATCAGCACCGATGAAGTGTATGGCTCACTAGGGAGTAGCGGGCTTTTTAGCGAATCTACCCCATATGCGCCAAATTCGCCCTATGCAGCTTCCAAGGCATCAAGTGATATGCTCGTGCGAAGTTTTCATCATACCTATGGCTTAAAGACTTTTATCACTAATTGCTCAAACAACTATGGTCCAAGACAACATCACGAAAAACTGATACCAACCATAATCAACAATGCACTATCTGGCAACGCAATACCCATCTATGGCGATGGAGGCAATGTGCGAGATTGGCTCTATGTCTTGGATCATTGTGAGGCAATCGATAGGGTATTTCACTCAAAAACTTATGGGGAAACCTACAACATCGGTGGCAACAACGAATACACCAACATACAAATCGCACAAAAAATTTGCGCCATTCTTGATGACATAGCCCCTAAGAGAGATGGCAAATATGCAGACCAAATCACTTTCGTGCAGGATAGATTGGGACATGACAGACGCTATGGGATTGATTCATCAAAAATAAGTGCCACTTTGGGTTGGCAACAAACCTATTCGTTTGAAGATTCGTTGCGAGATACAATCATTTGGTATCACAATATATTTACACAAAACCACAAAAAGGAGTTCCTATGCAACAAACAATCATCAAGATTCTAAAAGGCTTTTTGAATCTACTCAAAGACATCAGAAACTATTATAGATTCCCACGAGCTTACATAGCTTATCGAGGCGTGTTTAAGGATTTCGCGCAAGCCCAAAAAAGCTCGCCAAATCACAAAAGTCAAACATATAGTGATGAGAGCTTAGAAAAAAATATAGAAAATGTGCATACAACACAGATAGCCAATACAGAGTATCCATTCTTTTTTTGGCTGCACACGCTTATGGGCAAAAATCCAAATTATTGCGTGTGCGATTTTGGCGGTGGGTTTGCTAGGCATTATTTCCACTACACTACCGCTACTAAGAGCGATTTAGAATGGATAGTCTGTGAGCTACCCAACAAGGTAGAAGCGGCAAAGGCGATGTTTAAAAATCTTGATACCAAACACCTATCTTTTACTTCTGATATGTCTGTGGCACACAAATGCGATATTTTGCTCTCTTCTTCTGCTTTCCAGTATATAGAAAATCTCCCAGAGATTCTACAAAAGCTACTAGGGGGGGGGGCAGCACACATTTTGCTCGCACGACTTCCTATGCAGACGACTATCCCTACATTCACCACATTACAAAATGTTTGCAATGACTTTTTTACCCCAATGTATATTTTTCATAAAGATGAATTTGTGGGCTATTTTACCGCTTTGGGATACGAGTTAGTCGATATGTGGGACGATCCATTTGATAGTATTACTTTGCCATTTCATAGAGACATAGACATACATTTTTGTGGGTTTTACTTCAAACTCACTACCAATGTAACCAAATCATAAACAAGGAGTGCTTATGCAACAAATCATTATCAAGATTCTAAAAAATTTTGTGAATCTGCTCAAAGACATCAGGAGCTATTACTGCTTTCCAAAGGCTTATATTGCTTATCGAGGTATATTTAGGGATTTTAAAGAGGCTCAAGCGAGTTCGCCAAATCGCAAAAGCCAAACATATAGTGATGAGATAGTGGAGAAAAACACACAAAGCATTTTCACGACACAAATCACAAATATGGAGTATCCATTCTTTTTTTGGTTACATACATTACTAAGCAAAAACCAACACTATCGCGTGTTTGACTTTGGCGGAGGATATGGGGGACATTATTTCCACTATGCCGCTGCTACGCACACAAACCCACAATGGATAGTTTGTGAGCTACCGCACAAGGTAGAGGTAGCAAATGAGGTATTAAAAGAGGAAATAAAGGGCAAAAATCTCTTCTTTACCTCCGACATATCCGCTTCACATCAATGCAATATCTTGGTATCCTCTGGTGCTTTTCAGTATATAGAAGATCTTTTAGGAATGTTAAAAAATCTGCTAGGGGGGGGGCAAGAGTATGTTTTGCTTACGCGACTTCCTATGCAAACCACTAAGCCCACATTTGTAAGCTTGCAAAATGTGCATAATAGCTTCTTTACTCCCTATCATATTTTTAACAAAGCCGAATTTATACAGCACTTTATTAATTTAGGCTATGAGCTAGTCGATATGTGGGACGATCCCTTTGATAGTATTACCTTACCATTTCATAGAGACATAGACATACATTTTTGTGGGTTTTACTTCCGATTACGCACCGCAAAGGAGGGCAAAATATGATACAATAACGCCAAACAAAAAAGAGGCTTGTGATGATTCTTATCTATCCAAAAACAACACATATCCTACCTTATAAGCTACAATCGCAAGTCTTTGGTATGGATACTACTTTTATTAAAAATACTAAACGCATAGTATCCACTAGGGGGGGGGGCAGAAGATAGAGTAGTCGCCCTCCTCACCCCTCCTGCCAACCCACACACTTCCCTTACACGAATTTATAGTATTTCTCATCTCTCCATAGAGGCTTATCAATGCGCATAGGTCTCATAGTCCCTGTGTATAATGTAGAAAAGTATCTAGCAAAATGCTTAGATTCTATCCTCGCTCAAAGTTACCAAGATTTTGTGATTGTCCTTGTCAATGACGCAAGCACGGATTGTAGTCGTGATATTTGCTTTACATACTATGGGCTTGATAAAAGAATCGTGGTGCTTGATAGCGTTGCGAACGCTGGACAAGCCAGCGTTCGCAACGCCGCGCTAAAATTTTTTACACACAAAGGGGCTATAAACACACTTTTTCTCCCAAATATCACAATTTACACGCATTTTGAATCTATCCCACAATGCCAATACATAAAATTTGTAGATTCTGATGATAGTATCACTAAAGAATGCCTAGAGATATGCCTCAAATCCATACAAACCTACCAAGTCGATGTCCTCATACACGATTGGTATTGTATCAATGAATCTGGACAAATACGCAACCAAATGTTTTTCAAAAAATTCCTAGCCCTAGAGGACGCACACTGCTACACACCTATGGAGGTTGCGACATTTTTTGCCAAACGCAAAAGAGGAGTGGCGGGGTTTGTGTGCAATAGCCTCTATGACATAAAGCTTTTTTACAACCCTTATGCAAGATTTTTAGAGGGGGTGATCTTTGAAGATGTGCTAAGTTATTTTGTGTTTTTTGCCCTTGTCAAAAAAGTCGCCTACATACCAGAAATGCTCTATGTAGTCTTTGAGAGAGAAAACTCAACAATGCGTTTTAGGGAGGATAATACAGATATTTCATCATTGCCAAAATACCAACAACCCCTAGCCAAATTATTCAAATCCCCCTACAATGCCTACCTCTACCACACGCATTACTCATCTTTGCGTATGGCAAGCGAACTCCTCCATTTCGCCCAAATCTATCAAACCCTACCAACTTCTCAAGCAAATATACTCCAAGAGCTCTACAGAGGGCTTAGAGAAATCCTCTCATCAGCCACGCTTATTGCTATCCCTATAATGCGCGAAAAAATCGACCCAAACAATGCCAGAAGTCTTTTGCGATCTCTGTGCGCGCCCAAAGTGATTTTAGCCTGCTATGCCCCAAGGCTTTTTTACGGCTTATGGAGGATAAAACAGATTCTTAAAAAAACTCAAAAAAGGAAGTAAATGCTAGCACCCATTGTCTTATTTACTTACAATAGACCGACACACACCGCAAGAACCCTCAAAAGCCTTATGCGAAATGCCCTAACACAACAAAGCGATTTGTTTATTTATTCTGATGCGCCAAAAGATTCTAAAGCTAGGCACAAAGTTACTCGCACGAGGCAATACCTCCGTGCTTTCAAGACACGATATACACAGGCATTCCAAAGTATCACTATATTCGAGCGAGAGCGCAACTTTGGCTTGGCAGATTCTATCATCGATGGTGTTACACACATCATCGAGCAATATGGCAAAATCATCGTCTTAGAAGATGATATACTCGTATCGCCTGTGTTTTTAGACTATATGAATGACGCCCTCTCACGCTATGAGCGACAAAGCAATGTCTGGGCAATCAATGCACACACGCACCCCATAGATCCACAAGGCTTAGGGGATTGTTATTTTTGGTATTTTCCTGATCCTTGGGGTTGGGGCACTTGGCGCGATAGGTGGCAGCATTTTAGACGCGACACACAATACTTTATCGATAACTTTAGCAAGCAAGAGATTAGAGACATCAATCTCAACAACTCCTACAATGCGTGGCAACAAATACTCCTCAACAAAAGCGGCAAGATAAAAACTTGGGCTATCTTTTTTTACTGCCTTGCTTACAAGCACAAAGCCATAAGCCTCACCCCTAGCACCTCATATATCCACCAAATCGGCTTAGATGGTAGTGGAATACACTGCAGTAGCTCCGAAGAAGTCTTTAACTCAAAAACCATAAACACAAAATTTCCCATTGCTTATCCACAAGAAATCAAAGTCCCCACGCTCGCACTACAGAGAATCTATGCATTCAACAAAAGCCTAAAACTCCCGCTAATAGCAAGGATAAAACGCAAACTAAAAACTATCTCTAAAAAACTTAAAACCCAAATCGCACACCACACCAAAAGTTAAACATACTCATATCAATACTTCCAAGCTGGCTATCTCTCGCACCTATGGCTTGCTTGTAGGAGGCATTGAGTGAAAAAGCCATCGCCTCACTATACGCAATCTCGCCACCTACAAATACATTCACAAATCCTCGCGGTGCAGTAAAATCACTCCAAGATGACACAGAATCTAGCGCATAGACATTGTGATGTGATGAGAGCAAAAACTCATAAGAAGGCTTGATATACACATAGCTCCCACTCACACTCCTCACTCTATACTCTAGCCCAAGCTCTAATGTCTGATAAAAAAGCCCTTGGGCATTTATAGAAGTGGTATTGTATAAAAAGCTCGGTTGCTGGGAGTAATATGCGTTATACGATATTGTAGGCTTAAAAGAAGCTCGAGCAAATCTAAACACATAGCCATACGATGTCTTGCCACCGATTGCATAGGGATTTACATTGGTTTGGATACTTTGTGATGAATCCATCATCTCCTTAAACATCATATTACCATACACGACAAAATCCAGCTCATTATGTGCGCCAAACACTCTCCCATAAAGACTGCCAAGAAGCTGATGTGTGTTGTTGTAGGTAGCCTTTCTCACATCATCACTCCCACGCACATAGCCAAACCCAATGCCCAAAAGCAGGTGTTTGGCGACCTTTGTATCAATCCCACTATGAAATCCAAAAAGACTTTGCGATAAAGAAGTAAAACTCGCACTACCGACAATGAGATTTGCCCACACATCAGAATTGTATCCCGGAGAATCTCCATTGAGGCGGAAATTTGTCTCTGCAGACCCCCAATGCATCATCACAGAATCTTGCAAGATTTGGGAGGCACTCCCTTGTGCATGAGCAAGCACACAGACACAAGCACACACAAAGATTCTAAAATTCAAGCGCATTGTTTAGGACCTCTTGAGATTTTTTGAGCGCATCAAGTTTGCGCTGTTCAAGATTCTCATCAGTGGGATTTGGGGGTGGATTTTGGTTTGGGGATTTTTGGGGAGATTTGAGCTCATTGGGCAACACCCCACGCGGCATTTTGACAAACACATCTTCATAGTTTTGTTTCCCCAAATGATGACGGATAAAAATCTCGCCGCTTTGATTGTTGTAGATATAGGTGTCAATCCCATCGCTAAACATTATCCATTCAGCAAGCCCTACTCCCATAAAGAGCTGCCATATAAGCACAATATATCTCATATCTCATCGCCTTATAACCGCACCAATTTTTCTTGTCAAATCCAAAATTTCTTTGTGTTTTTGATAAAAACTTAGGGCATTAGCGATAAGATAAGCTGAAGATTCCATAATCACCTCATCAATTTTAAGATTGTTTTGCTGCATTGTCGTGCCCGTTTCTACTATATCCACAATCCCATCACACAGCCCCACAAGAGGCGCTAGCTCAATGCTTCCATAAAGCTTAATAATCTCAATAGGAATAGCTTTTTTAGAAAAGTGTTTATAAGTGATTGTGGGCATTTTGGTGGCAATTTTTATTTGTGGTTTTTGGTAGTCTATCTCTTTGCCCATCTCTGACCCTATCACGACCTTGCATTTGCCAATATGAAGGTTTAGAAGCTTTATGGCATCGTTGAGCTGGTATTCCTCAATCACATCAAGTCCCACGACTCCTACATCTGCAGCCTGATAATGCACATAAGTTAGCACATCTTGACTTCGCACAAGCAAAAACCTAAACTCCCCCTGCTCCAAAATCAGCTTCCTATCCTCAAATGCAAAATCCTCCCCAAACACTTTCGAAAAAAGTTCTAGGCTTTCTTTAGCGATACGTCCCTTTGGTAATGCAATCGTTATCATACTCTCCCTTTATGTGCCAAAAGATAATTGCTATATGCCTGTTGCATACCCTTAAATACAACCGTTTCATCAAATACGCAATTATGCTCTTGGGATAAAAATCTACTAAAAAACTTCCCATCACCACCCGTAAATATGATTTGCTTACCCTTTGCACTATCATCAATCATAAGCAAAATACTCTTGATAGCACCATAGCTAAGGGCTGATTTGGTGTTTTGTGGAAGTCTATCTATATCCACCGCGAGATCAAAGTCCCTAGCCAACACCGGCGCAATATTTCTATAAAGCTGCTTAAAGGCTCCTAGACCGGGCAAGATATAGCCTCCTAGATGCACGCCATGCTGCATAATATCCACCGTGATAGCACTCCCAGCATCGACTATGATCCCATCTCCCACACCCACACACGCTGCTACTCTATCAATCCCCATACCACGATAAGCAGTATTAAGCCTGAAATATGGTGCAAGATTCACACACACATCGTGAGAGGCAAGAAGTTTTTTTTCTGATTTTGGATTGACACTGATGTAAAAAATTTCAACATCTTGTCTCTTGGGTGAGATTTCATTTGGACGCTCTTTCCAGATTCTCCCCTTGTAAAAAAAATGCAAAAATGTATTGCCTATATCACAAAATACCATCAAAACCTCTTGTAAAATTTATCATAAAACAAACTATCGTGTGTGTAAAAAATAGATTTCTTGCTTGGGAGAGCGACTTTATAAATCACTGGCAAAAAATTCTCCAAACTAAGCTCTATGAGGTATTTATGGCTCTCCAATGTGTAGAGAGTATTGTTTTGTATCACTATGCCATGCAAGCGTGCATACTCAAAATGCGCTTTGCGTAAGAGTTTGAGTGTGTTATCAAGCTCCAAGATTGTGCCATCGTTGCTCAATACATAGATTTTGTTTTTATAAAGAAGCAAATCCCTAAAATCCCCATCATAATTAAATGTCTTACTATTGCCTACAATCGTGCTTATACGCTTGGGAGTCGCTGCAATGATAAGGTCATTTTTGACTACAAGATAGATGATGTTGTTAAAAAATTTATCACTTTGAATCAAAATATCACGCATAAGGGTATTGCTCGCCCTATCAAAAATCACAATTTTGCCATCAAGTGTAGGAAAAATAATTTTATTATCCACAAACACCGGTGCTGCCGCAAGAGTATTGATTGCTGTAATATTAGCAAGTTTTTGTGAGAATCTCTCGCGCTTGTGCGCCACATCATACACAATCACGCTATTATCTGCGCTCACTAATGCTAGAAACATATTTGATTGCGATAGGTGGGTTTGTGGTGCTATGGTTGCACTCACAACGCATTTGTTGAATGCTAACTCGCTTTGTGTCTTTGTAGCACTATCAATGAGCAAAAGTGCATCACAGCCATTTTGCACGAGATAATACGCACCTTCCTTGCCTAAAAATCTCTGCCCTTTTGCAATCTCAATATTTGTCTTGCCCGATGTATCCAAAACCTCATAGTTTTTGAGCAACGCCCCCGCTCTAGAAGTGTGTATAATAGACGCTGGAAGTGTGTGGGAAAATTCGGCTTGGAGATTCACATCTTTTGGCTCAAAATATTTCTTTTGACTACAACCTCCAAAAACACCAACAACCACAGCGACAAATACGACAATGCAAGAACGCTTCATTCCATAACCTATCGTTGGTAATGACGCAAACTATTGCCAACGCGTGCAAATTGTGAGTTTTCATCTAAAAGCATAAGTTTGTCTTTGGCTTCTTGTGTGTGTCCTTTTTGGAGCAAAATAGTAGCTTCTTGCAAAATAAGCCATTGCTGCAAAGTCTTATCTTTGAGCGATGGTAGAGATGCAAAGACTTCCGCGATATTTTGCGATTTATCAGATTCTATCCCACCCAATAGAGAATCTAGCGTATGCTGGATACTCTGATAGGTGGCAATCTGCGCAATTAGTTCGTTTTGAGAGCGCATAAGGTTTTGGAGTGTTTCCTCACTAGGGTTGTGTGTGTAGAGATAAAAGTCATAAAGCGTTGGGCTATTTTGCCTCAAACTCTCTAAAAGTTCTGGGGTTTCACCCTTTAAAATCTCCTTGTATGCCTCATTAGCCCTTGTGTGTCGTTGCTGTGTGAGGTAGCCACTCACTCCTATATACACCACACCTGCAATCACAAGCACCAAAAGAGCAATAAGAGATTTTCTATACCGCCTTAGCAAAATCTCAAACCTAAAAGCACTCTCCAAAATCTGTCCATCTTTGTTAAATTCATTCTTGATTTGTGTCAAGTCATTTTTAACGCTCATATCTATCCTTTATTGATTGATTTATTGATAATTTCCCTTCTCCCTCACACCACTAGAGCCAAAGCCTCCTTCTCCACGTTGTGAATCTGAAAGCACTTCTACCTCTTCAAACTCTGCTTGATATACCTTGCACACCACACCTTGGGCAATCCTATCTCCAGATTCTATGACAAAATCCTCGCTAGAATGATTGATGAGCAAAACTTTGATTTCCCCACGATAATCACTATCTATCGTGCCGGGAGTATTGAGCACACTTATACCATTTTTGAGAGCTAGACCACTCCGAGGACGCACCTGCACCTCATAGTGAGATTCTATTTCAAAGGCTAAACCCGTGGGGATTAATGCACGCTCCCCAGCCCGCAAAATATATGAATCCAGACTATGCAAGTCAAAACCCGCGCTAAAAGCAGTCTGATATTGTGGAATAATAGCATTTGGGTGGAGCTTTTTGATATTAATGCGCATACAATACCCTAGCTTTTAAAATTTAGAGGCTTATAGCTGATTTCTAAAATCTCAAACTCACTCTCGCCTCTAGGGAGATTGACAAGTATTTCATCGCCCACTTCTTTACCTATGAGCGCACGACCTATGGGCGAGGAGACAGAGATAAAGCCATTTTGTGGATCGCTCTCTGGAATACCCACAAGCGTATAGTTTAGTTCTTTGTCCATCTCAACATCAAGGATTTTCACACACGACCCAAAACTCACTTTTTTATGCTCTAAAGTGCTAGGATCGATAACCTGGGCATTGGCAAGCATACTACTAATCTCGGCAATGCGTGATTCTATAAATGCTTGTTTTTCCCTTGCTGCGTGGTATTCGGCATTTTCTTTGAGATCTCCGTGCGAACGCGCTATATCAATTTCTTTGATAATTTCAGGACGTTGCACTTCTTGCAAATCTTTTAATTCCGTGCGAAGCTTTTGGTAACCATACTCCGTCATTGGCTCTTTCGTCATAGATTCTACTCCAAAATTTTTCTTACAATCATAGCACAATAGCCTAAAACTGCCATTAAATCCTTAAACTTCTCTCTATCTCACGCACTGCTGCCAAAGCATCGACACATATAGGCACATTATACGCTCGCAATGCCTCCTCTTTGCCATATCCACACAACACACCCACAGCCGATATTCCCGCCCTTTTGGCGGATTCTAAATCAAGTGTCGTATCTCCCACCATATATTTTTGTGCTACTGCAGCATTAGAAAAACTCTCTAGGGCTTTGAGGATTGGTTCAGAATCTGGCTTGGGACGCGAGATAGATTCTACCCCTACCACACAGCCAAAATACTCACCCACACCAAGAGCGTGTAGCAACCTCGTGCTATAATCTCCACGTTTTGTCGTTACCACGCCCAAATCCGCAAAACTAGCTGCTAGTCTAATCGCCTCTGCGGCGTTTGGAAGTAGAGTTGTGCCTGCCTCCATTTTTGCATGATAGGCATTTCTATAACTCTGCACAAATTCCCCTACCCTACCCTCTGGAATCTGGTGTGCTAGAAACATATCCTCTAGCGTGTGTCCAATCGTTGCTTTTACTGAATCTAAATTTGGCTTAGGATACCCAAATGCTTCCATTGCCTCACAAAAACTAGCATAAATAGCTTTGGTAGAATCTATAAGTGTGCCATCAAGATCAAAGAGTATAATTGCTTGCATTTCTTAATGTCCCTCGCCTAAATTCATACACCATAACACCAAGTGTTACCAAACTCGCACACATAAACGAAAGTGGATAGCTCCACCACACGCCATCAAGTCCCCAAATCCTGCTCAAAATTTCAAGCAAAATCACGACAAATACAAGATTGGTCGCAATCGTTACCACAAAAGAACTTAGCGGTCTTTGGATAGATTGCAAAAAAATCGAACTCACAAGATTAAAGCCCAAAAAGACAAAGCCCACAAAGTAAATATGCAACGCGTGTGTGGTAGGTTCCAAAAGGTGCTGGGTATCAGGACGCAAAAAGAGGCTAACAAGCGCATTATCAAAAAGCTTTGAGGCAAGATACAGCACAAGACCGCTTATTGTGGCAAAACCAAGCACGAAAAAATAGATTTTTTTCACACGCATATACTCTCGCGCTCCATAATTAAAGCTCGCGATAGGCTGCACTCCCTGCGCACAAGAAAGCACCACGGTAAAAACCACCATACCACTATACATCAAAATACTATATACCGAGAGCGCGTCTGTCCCACCAATCTCTTTGAGTGTGCGATTAAAAAGCAGCATCACAGCACTCACACTAATCTCTGCAAAACTTTGAGGAAGTCCATTACGCATAGAAGCAAACACCGAGCGAATCTTAAAGATTCTCACAAAATAAATCTTGCCCCTCTTTAGCACAAAATGTGTGAGCAAAATACACATACCAATACCATGCCCAAGTATTGTCGCCAAAGCAGATCCAGCAATCCCAAGCTCTAACACAAATAAAAAGAAATAATTAAGCACGATATTGCTTGCTGCACCCACAATCATTGCCACCATTGCTAATACCGGACGCTTGTCATTAATCGCAAAAATATCAAGCAAAGGGTGAAGCACCACGATAAACGAACCCAAAAAGATTACTTGCAAATACTCCACCACATAGGTAAGAATCTCGCTATTTGCTCCCAACTCATAGGCAATAGATTCAGTATTGCAAAACAACACTACACCAAAAATAAGGCTACTGCTCCCAGCGAAATAACACACCGAGCTAAACATAATCCGTGCGCGATGCTCCTGCCCTCTACCCAGATAAAATGACGCGATACTCGCCGCTCCCATACCAAAGAGCAATTCAAAAGCAATCATTACCGGAAATACAGGCCAACACACCCCAATAGCAGCCAATGCTTCCCGTCCTAATGCCTTACCCACAAAAATCCCATCGACCATCGAATAAGTCGAAAGTGCTATCATCGCGCACAGATTCGGTATGAAAAAATAAAAAAACAAGCGATAGATTGAATCTTTGCCCATATTGACATTCTTTTGCGCCATTCTCTCCTCCAAAAATCTATAACTTAAATCTAAAATATTATTGAATAAGCTGCATAAACTCTGCGCGTGTCTTAGGATCTCGCTTAAACAACCCTCGCAATGCACTTGTGATAATCTGCGGATTTTTACGCACGCCACGCATACTCATACACAAATGCTGGGCTTCACACACCACGATAACACCTTTTGGTTGCAAGACTTCTAAGAGACATTGTGCGATTTGCTCGGTTAGTCTTTCTTGAATCTGCAGTCTTCGCGCAAAGCTCTCCACCAATCGCACCAATGAGCTAATCCCCGCAAGATGTTTATCTGGAATATAGCCGATACTAATATGCCCAAAAAAAGGTAGCAGATGATGCTCACACATTGAATAAAACTCAATATTCTTTGCAATCACCATCTCATCGCATAATCCCTCTTCAAAAGTCGCACCTAGCAATTCTTTTGGGTTTTGCACATAGCCCCCAAAAAGCGTTTGGAAAGATTCTATAATCCGTTTTGGTGTGTCTTTTAGCCCCTCACGATTACTATCTTCGCCCATATGCTTACATAACTTTGCAAAAAACTGCTCAAAATCTTGCAATACCTCTTGCATACATAGTCCTAAAAAGTCTGAATGAAAGTGCGATTATAGCAAGATGTAGCTAAATTATGGTATCAAATGTGCTAGAATCTGCCAAAATCTCATATCAATAGGCGTAAATCTTATGCAATATCCTTTAGAATCTTACCCCTCTTTTGAACAAAATCTCCTCTGCTGGATGGGGCGTTTTGTCCGCTGGAAAATAAACACACTCTCTAATCATCAAGTGCGTGATCAAGAAGTCATTCTCCAATGTCTCCAAGCTCTCAATACCCCGCCCAAAAGCATACACGACCTCCTTGACTTGTGCAAAAAAGTGCGCAGTGTCGGGCTGGTGGGCATCAATCTCTTTAGCACACCATTACGCAAGCTCTATGAATACCTTGCCACACTTCATTTGGATTCACTCACGCGCATTGATGAGGAGCTTATCATCGATTTTTTGAGTGTCTATACCTCCAAACTTAGTGATGCGAGCAAAAAAAACTATCGTATCGTGCTTATTGGATTTTTTGGCTATATTGATAGGCATAATTCCTACAACAAAGGTTCGTTTGTGTTTGGGATAAAACTTGCTATAAGACACCTTATCAGTCAAGCCAGCGGACAGAAACTCCCTACATATCTTGATGAAAGTGAGCTTGAGCGATTTTTAGAATCTATCGACACCACGCCACTCCCCCCAAGCCGTATGGCACGTGATAAACTCATCATCAAAGTCATCATCTACACCGGTATGCGCGTGAGTGAGGCACTCAACCTACGCACCAAAGATCTTATCCCTCAAGATGACATTTGGATGTTTCAAATACGCGGTAAAGGCAACAAAATGCGTATTGCAATGATCAAAAAAGAAAAGATAGATTCTCTTATGCACATTTGGATGCAAGAACGTAGCGAAATCGCACTACATAAAAATATCGAAGACAATCTCATCTTTTGCAACAACAAAGGTGGTAAGCTCACACAAGCGCGTGTGTATCAGGTTTTGGGTGAGATTCTCAAATACGCTGGTATCAAAAAAGAAAAGATGGGTGCGCATATGCTCCGCCACACCTTTGCCACGATGCTTTATAGCAAAAAACACGATTTGGTGCTGGTGCAAGAAGCCCTAGGACACGCCAATCTCAACACAAGCAGAATCTACACGCATTTTGACAAACAACGGCTTATGGAAGCAGCAAATGTGATGGACGACTTTGAAAAGTAAATATGCTAAAATTTTGCCTAGACTTTACAAAAGTGAGGAAGCAATGATAAAGATAGCAATAAATGGGCTTGGGCGATTGGGTAGGAGTATCTTTCGTGCATGCGTTTTGCGTGGTGATGTGGAAGTGATCCTAGCACATGATATTAGCGAAGGTGCGATGATAGCGCATTTGCTTGAGTATGATAGCGTGCATACTAGCCCTCTACGTGATGTCTGCTACACACCACACACTCCTACACAAGGCACTTTATCATTTACCCACGATGGGAAATCTTACACCACCACACTTTTTACTAACATAGCACGAGAAGCTTTAGACTTTAGTGCCGCTGATGTTGTGATAGAATCTAGCGGTAAATTCCTTGATAGCGCGAGTATGGACACACATTTACAAAAAGGAGTGAAAAAAGTCATCATCTCTGCTCCTGCGACCGATGACACGCCTACTTTCGTGCTAGGAGTTAATCACATGCAATACAAGAGCGAGGCTATCATCTCTAATGCCTCCTGCACGAGTAACGCCCTAGCCCCCATCGCTAAGGTGCTAGATTGCGTCTTTGGGATAGAATCTGGGGTTTTGAGCACGATTCACAGCTATACTTATGACCAAAACCTCCTTGATAACGCACACAGGAGTGATAAAAGACGCGCAAGAGCCGCTGCACAAAACATAATCCCCACGAGCACCGGTGCGGCAAAAGCCCTCTACAAAGTCCTCCCACAACTCAAAGGTAAGCTACATGGGCATAGCGTGCGTGTGCCAGTAGCAGATGTCTCAATGGTGGATTTTAGCCTCAAACTCCGAAAAAATCCAAGCGCAGATTCTATAAATCAAGCCCTAGAAGAAGCCTCAAAATCGGAGTTATCAGGAATTTTGGCAATTGATGAGAGCTTTAGAGTGAGCAGTGATTTTATTGGCGATACGCATAGTGCGATTGTGGCTCGCGACCTCACATTTGTGCTTGAAGGCGGTATGGCTAAGGTTATGGCATGGTATGATAACGAATGCGGTTACGCAAACAGAATCTTAGATATGGCGCGCTATATCACACGCTAGGCACAAGGACTTAGCTTGGATATTTTGCAGCAAGCCAAACTCCAGCATATCATTAACCTCATAGAATCTAAGGACAATGCGACACAATCTCACGCGCTAAAAAACACTATCAATCTTGATAAACTCCACGATATGGGATTACAAACACTTTTTGATATCCTCCTCAATCCGCCAAAAGCCTACCAAAACAAGACCTTGCTTCCCACACTCACACACAATGCCACTGGTGCGGTGCGTGTGGAAATCTCGCAATGCACCAAAGCGGGATTTGGCAAAAAAACATATCTCAAGATTCTCGCATATGCCCTAGATTTTGACCAAGAAATCTCTATGACACTTTTTCACCCAAAACCTTTTATGTATAAAAATTTTAGCGAGGGAGCGCAATGCGTGGTGTATGGCAAAATTGAGCAAAAAGGCGTGTTTTGGCACATAACCCAGCCAAAAGCCATAAGCGATTTTGGTGCTATCACCTTGGATTTTAAAACAACTCCTGCCAAAAACAAGATTCTAAACACCCTAAACACATTCATTACGCACGACACATTACGGGCGTGTGGTATTATCCAGCCTTATATAAACGCGCTCTATGAGATATTCCACCCCACCCAAGAGTTTGTCAATGCGTTTTTGGCTCATAGTGGCTACTTTGGAGTATATTTGGAAGCCTTGAAGTTTGCCGAAATTTTGCACCATATCCTGCGACTACGCACCAAAAACCTGCACTTCAAAGCAAACTTTGTGTGCAATGGCGACTACAAAAGCTTTATAGATTCATTGCCATTTGCCCTCACGCAAGGACAGAGCGAAGCTATAGAATCTATCGCTACCGATCTTTCCTCCGAAGTCGCAGCACGGCGACTTATTATGGGTGATGTGGGTTGTGGCAAAACCATTGTGATTTTAAGCGCAGTGATGATGGCATATCCACATAAATCTATCCTAATGGCTCCCACAAGCATTTTAGCCAAGCAGCTCTATGAGGAGGCGAAGCGATTTCTCCCACCATTTGTGAGGCTAAAGCTCATTACCGCACAGACCAAAAACCTCCCCAATGTATCCAAGAATCACACACAAGAAACAAATGCGTTGCAAACCACGAAACCCACACTTTTTACACAAGAGGAGGTGGGGGATTGGACTTTCTCTCAAGAGATAGATTCTTGTGATTTTGATTTTGTTATCGGCACACAGGCGATTTTGTATAGGGATTTTGATTACAGCAAATTCGCACTTGTGATGAGTGATGAGCAGCATCGCTTTGGCACCAACCAACGACACAAACTCGAAAAAATGTTCTCTAGTGCCACAGATACCAAGCCCCACGCCCTGCAATTCTCTGCCACGCCAATCCCACGCACCTTTGCTATGATGAATGCACACTATATCAAACACAGCATTATCAAAGATTTACCATTTCAAAAAGACATACAAACCCACATCGTAGGCAAAGCGGATTTCTCCAAACTTTTGGCACACTTACACAAGGAGTTCGCACAAGGACATCAAGCCATTATCATCTACCCATTGGTGGAGGAAAGCGAGCATATCGACTATCTCTCGCTTTCACAAGGACAGGAGTTTTGGTTTAAACATTTTGAGGGTGTGTATGTAACCTCTGGCAAAGACAAACAAAAACAAAAAGTGCTTGAAGAGTTCGCTTCAAAAGGCAATCTCTTGCTCGCTACCACCGTAGTAGAGGTAGGAATCTCACTTCCTAAACTTAGCACGATAGTGATTGTCGCACCCGAGCGCTTGGGGTTAGCGACCTTGCACCAACTTCGAGGCAGGGTAAGTCGCAATGGGCTTAAGGGTTATTGTTTTCTCTATACTACCGCTAAGGATACCGCGCGTCTTGTGGCATTTGCCAAGACACTTAGTGGCTTTGAAATTGCCGAGCTAGACCTCAAAAATCGCAGTAGTGGGGATTTGCTAAGTGGTGTGAAACAAAGTGGTCATGAATTTAGATTTTTTGATCCTAGTAGTGATGAGACACTTATCGCACAGGTAAATACTATCATAGCGGAATGATAGAATCTAAAGCAACCAACGACATTACAGAATCTAAGTAATCTTGAGATTCAAAAAAAGATAATGTATGTGCGCGTAAGCGGAGTGAGGCTGGATTCACTCTCCACGAGCGATAACAAGAACGCAGTTCTTGCAATAAAATAATTAGAATCCAAAAGCCACCCAAGATTCTCAAAGGATAAATGATACAGACCAATAGATAGCGGTCTTGCTACTTATTGGTGCAAGTTACCCCCAGAAGAGGGGCAAGCTTGCTTAAGACATCTTACGCACCTTTTGGTGGCAAGAATGCTGTATTTTTAGGTGCTGTGCCTGTGTATTTTTCGATATTAATCATCGCGGTGCAAGCGCTATTGCCATTTGCAAGCTCGGAAGTTGGTATATCCATAGTGAGCACATTAGCATTACCATTTTTACAGAGCGTATTTGCTTGAGCGGCGTCCTCTGGATCATACCAAGCACCCTCATAGATTCTCACTACACCTTGAGGCACGATGTCGCTCACCACGGCACCTACGAGAATCTGTCCGCGCTTGTTAAATGCCCGCACAACATCGCCATTTTTGATTCCCTTTGCCTCGGCATCAGCAGGATTAATCCAAATAGGCTCCCTGTCAGAGACTGCATACTCATCTCTCAAGCTTGTATTGGCAAGCTGTGAGTGCAGTCTCAAGCTTGGGTGTGGGCTGATGAGCGCAAACTCTGCACTTTTTTCTTTCATACCTTTCCACTCTGCTGGTTCAAACCATTGTGGGAATGCCTTACAATCTTTGTAATTCATTTTTTCTATGGTTTTAGAGTAAATCTCAATCTTACCACTAGGTGTGCCTAGAGGATTGAGGATAGGATCTTCCCTAAAATCTGCATATCGCACAAACTCTAATCCCTCTGGTGTCGCATCAAAGACAAGCGGTTTATTAGCACCCCAAAAAGTCTTGAAATCCGGCATTGCATTGCCATCAGCCATCACCACACCAGCTTTTTGTGCATTGTCATAAGCAGCATTGTAAAATTCCTCAATCCAATCCATATCACTTTTGCCTTCTGTGTATTGCGCACCAAACCCGCAAGCCTCTGCCAAATCCGAAAACACTTGGTAATCACTTTTTGCTTTTTCAAGCGGTGCCACCACCTGCTTCATAGGATTGATATTCATATTTGAATAATCCCCGCTCATTGTGATGTCATTGCGCTCATAAGGTGTCGTGATAGGGAATACAACATCTGCCATTTTTGCCGTAGGTGTCCAATACATATCATGCACAACCACCGTCGTAGGCTTTCTCCACGCTGCCAAAAGCGTATTTGTGTCTTGATGATGGACAAATGGATTGCCTCCAGCCCAATACACGAAATCAATTTCAGGATACTTGATTGCCTTGCCATTGTGTTGGATAGTTTTGCCCGGATTTGCAAGCATATCGGTAACGCGTGCCACAGGGATTGAGACAGCTGAACCATCACTCAACCACTCTGCACCACCGCTAGTAGCTTTACCCACGGAGATACCACCGACCACAGGTGCGTTTGTCGTAGGCGCACCGCCATTGCTATAATGATAGCTAAAGCCAAAGCCTCCACCAGGTAAGCCGATTTGCCCAATCATAGAGGCTAGCACCACGAGCATCCAGTGCGCTTGCTCACCATGGTGCTGTCGCTGCATATTCCAGCCACCCATAATCATTGTGCGATTTCCAAAGAACACTTCCGCAAGCTCTTTGATTTTTTCTTCACTCACACCACAAATGCTCGAAGCCCATTGAGCATCTTTGGCAACTCCATCAGTTTTGCCTACGACATAGTCTTGGAACTTATCAAAGCCCTCTGTATAATTTGCGATGAAATCTTTGTCGTAATTGCCACTTGTAAGCATTGTATGTATGATACCCAGCATAAATGCCACATCGGTGTTTGGCACGACTACGATATGCTCTGCTTTAGAGCCAAAAAACTGCACGGTTGAGCTTTTTGCAGGATCTATACAAATAATTTTTTTGCCACTATCGCGAAGTTTTTTGAGATACTCAAGACCTTGATTATCGTTTGATGACCAAGCGATTCTAAGTGTATCAGCAGGATTTGCACCCCAGATAACCACAACTTGAGAATGCTCCAATACTAGGGGCCAAGCAGTTTGTTGCTCATACACTTCCAGTGTCCCAAGCACATGGGGCATAATCACCTGTGCAGCACCAGTAGAATAATCTCCCAAGCCTCCTACAAAGCCACCACCAAGATTTAAGAATCTATGAAGCAATGTGCGTGCATTGTGCATATTTCCGCTTGATTTCCAGCCATAAGAGCCACCATAAATTGCTGTTGGACCCTTGCTAGAGCGCACGCGTTTGATTTCATCACTCACAATCTTGATAGCTTCTTCATAGCTTACTTCAACCCACTCATCAGCACCTCGTAGTTTGTTGTTTCCTGCTTGTTTTTCAAGATAGCTTTTTCTTACCATAGGTGCTTTGATTCTGTTTGTGTATTTACCATCGACTAAATCCGCAGTTACTGCTTGGAGTGGATTTGCCTCCAATCCACTAAAGGCGTTTTGGCTTTTTACGATTTTGCCACCCTTGACACTCACTTTGAGAGCACCCCAGTGTGCAGCTGTATAAACATCGCCATCAAGCACCAAATCTGTGCTAAAGCTACTCATAGTTGGTGCTTCAGCAGTAGCAGAAGACGATGAAGAGTCACCACACCCAATCCACGCACCACCGATAAATGGCACCGTGCTAAAAAGCCCGATTGTGCGCAATGCACTCCTTCTGCTACTATCAATAGAATCTGTATTCCTCACTTCACCCATATTTTGTTTGGTTATGTTTTTCATAATACCCTCCTCTTAGGTTATTTCATATCTTTAGCGTTTTTTTGGAGATACTCAATCACGAGCTGATAATCTTTTTTATCAATCGCTGTGCGTCCCGCCATTGATTTAAACATACTAGGCCATTGGTTTGCAGTATATTCTTTCACAGAGTGCAATCCATGACACATAGAGCAATTTTGCTCATACATATCCTTTGCCTGCGCCATAAGCCCATTAATATCTGCGCTCAAAGCCCCTTCTTCACTCCATGCTTGCATCTTGACTTTGTCATAAGTCTTGCCATTAGCCTGTGTAGAAGAAATTTTCTGCAAGGCAATCCCTGAATCTTTTGTGAGCCCTACGCTCAAGATTCTCTTACCCGGTGCAAAATACACTGCCAAATCCGAACCAGCCTCCGCATAGCCCTCCACAGCCAACAACACCTTGCCATTTTCTTTTTTGAGAATCTGCACCTGCGTTGTCGGCAACAACTTCCCTACCACTTTTGATCCTTGAGAATCTACATAGAGATTCTTCACTTCGGTAGCATACTCTGCAGCACTCATTATGCCACATAGCATAGCACACACCATTGCTATTTTTCTCATAGCACGCCCTCCTAAACAACTCGTATATTATATAGATCCTATCATCTATATGTGGTATATTATATCTCTTAATGCTCGTTAAGCAGTGCAAAAACCAAAAAACTTTTTTTTATATAAAATTAAGCATAACCTAAAAAGTAACATTTTTACAAAATCATACAAAAAATTAAAAACACATATTGTGTTTTTAAAAAAATGCGTTATAATGAACCTTGTTTTAAAAATTTCTTAAACAAAAGGAGTGATGATGAGTAAAAGGACAAAACCCATTTCCTTCAATGCCTTTGAGATGAATTGTGTGGCGCATTTAAGCCCTGGATTGTGGCGTTACCCAAATGACAAAGCCCTATGCTACAAGGATATGCAGTATTGGCAGGAAATCGCACAAATCGCCGAAAAAGGGCTCTTTGATGCGGTGTTTATCGCTGATGTGCTGGGCGTGTATGATGTCTATGGCGGCAACGACTTAGGCGCGCTAAAAACCGCTCTACAAGTGCCTGTCAATGACCCTATGCAGCTTGCCATAATCGGTGCGGGTGTAACCAAGCACATAGGCTTTGGGGTAACCGCTGGTGTGCCATTTGAGCACCCCTTCCCTTTTGCACGACGTCTTAGCACATTAGACCACCTTACCAAAGGACGCATAGGCTGGAATATCGTAACAGGCTACCTGCCAAGTGCCAACAAAAATATGGGTGGTAGCGAGCTACCCCACGATGAGCGATATGAGCTTGCCGATGAGTATATGGAAGTGATTTATAAACTCCTAGAGGGAAGCTGGGAAGAGGACGCAGTGGTGTTAGATTCTAAAAATGGGGTGTTTGCTGACCCTAACAAGATTCACCACATAGGGCATCATGGCAAATATTTTGATGTGCCCGGTATCCATGTGTGTGAGCCAAGTATCCAACGCACCCCCGTGCTTTTCCAAGCAGGAAACTCCGCGCGTGGGCGCAAATTTGCCGCTACACACGCCGAGGCGATATTTATCGCACCACCGACTAAAGAATACGCCAAAGTCGCTGTTAAGCAGGTGCGAGACGCTCTCATAGCCGCTGGGCGCGACCCACATAGTGCCAAAATCTACTGCCTTGCGACCATCATCACAGATTCTAATGAGGATTTAGCACAGGCAAAATACAAAGACTTGCTCTCTTATGCAAGCAGTGAGGGCGCGCTAGTGCTAAACTCTGGGTGGCTGGGCATAGATTTGAGCCGCTATGAGCTTGATGACCCACTAAGCAATATCAAATCCAATGCGATGTTAGCCCAAGTCGAAGCCCTAAGCAACTCCACGACCAATGAGGGCAAGGCTTGGACCTTGCGGGATTTAATCAAGCTCACAGGTATAGGCTGCCAAGGACCTAAGTTTATCGGCTCTCCTACCCAAGTAGCAGATATGCTAGAGGATTTCATCGCCTATTCCGATGCCGATGGATTCAATCTCGCCTATGCCACGACTCCGGGGAGCTTTGCTGATGTCGTGGAGTTTATCGTGCCCGAGTTGCAGCGGCGCGGTGCGTATAAGGAAGCCTATACCGAGGGGAGTTTGCGCCACAAACTCTTTGGCAAAGGCGATAGGCTAGGACATGAGCATATCGCCTCACGATATAGGGTAAATGGTGCGAAATCAACGATTAACGACTATGCCGGCACCGGCAGGAGACAACCAAAAAAGAAGGATATGGAATATGTTATATAATACTCTTACAACAGGCGTGTATA
The DNA here is from genome assembly GCA_019112865.1 of Candidatus Helicobacter avicola. Classification (GTDB taxonomy): domain Bacteria; phylum Campylobacterota; class Campylobacteria; order Campylobacterales; family Helicobacteraceae; genus Helicobacter_F; species Helicobacter_F avicola. The sequence goes on along the minus strand of DXIN01000018.1, from coordinate 34,447 downwards.
TTATCCACGAAAACAAAGAATGGATTCCGCCCTTTGCAAAGGCTTTTGGACGCGCTGGAGTGGGCTTTGGTGAAATCTATCTGACACAGGGAAGTATCGATATAGATTCTCCCCCACCAGAAGGCGTGTTTTGGAGTAGGCTCTCTGCTTCGAGTCATACGCGCGCTCACTCTCTCTCTAAAGACTACGGGCGTGCGATATTGGCGTGGTTAGAATCGCATGGGCGGCGCGTGATAAATGGTAGCAGTGTGCTAGAGCTAGAAGTCAGCAAGGTGCGGCAATACCTAGCTCTTAACAAAGCAGGATTCCGCACTCCCAAAACGCGCGCCGTCTTTGGCAAAGAGGACTTACTAGAATGCGCCAAGCAGATGGCTACGCCCTTTATCACTAAGCACAATCAAGGTGGCAAGGGCTTAGGCGTGCAGCGGTTTGAGAATCTTGAGGAATTTAGGGCATACATAGAATCTAGCGCGTTTGAGCCGCCAATTGATGGGATTATGCTTTTGCAAGAATACATTAGGGCAAAGGAGTTTTTTATAACGCGCCTTGAGTTTATCGGCGGGAGATTCCACTATGCTGTGCGCGTGGATACAAGCGATGGGGCATTTGAACTCTGCCCTGCCGATGCGTGCGAGATAGAGCGCACGCAAGCCTTGCCTAAGCTTGCTGGTGGGGCGTGTGATGTAGGTGGAGCGGATAAATTCTCTCTGCGCACAGACATAGATTCACGCACACCTATCGTGCAGGAGCTTGAGCGGTTTTTGCAAGCCCACAAGATAGAGGTGGCAGGCGTGGAGTTTATAGAAAGTCTTGAGGGTGAGATAGTCGTGTATGACATCAATACCAACACAAACTACAACGCTAAGGTAGAATCTACCCTAAGGGCGCAAGGCAAACAGGCAGCAGCAGATAGAATCGTGGAATTTTTGTGCGCACAATTAGACAAAATACAAAGGAGCAAACAATGAAATTTGGCTATTGGACACCGGTTTTTGGGAGTTGGCTACGCAATGTCGATGAGGATAGCACACAAGGCACTTGGACGTATTGCAAGGAATTAGCATTAAGGGCAGAACGCTTAGGCTATGTCCTAACCCTCGTGCCTGAACTCTACCTCAATGACATCAAGGGACACAAAGCCCCTGCACTCGATGCGTGGGCGGTGGCAAATGGCTTGGCAGCAGTTACGCAAAGACTAGAGATTCTCGCTGCCTTGCGTCCGCAATACCACCAAGTCGCCCTCACTGCAAAGCAAATCGCCACAATCAGTCAGATTTGTGGCGGACGCTTTAGTATCAATATGGTATCGGCGTGGTGGGAGGAGGAAGCGCGCCAATATGGCATAAATTTCGATGGACACGATGATAGATACACACTCACGCGCGAATACACAGAGGTTTTGCGGGGATTTTGGGAGCAAAGCCCCTTTAGCTACAAGGGCAAGTATTTTGAGTTTGCAAACTCTTACAACGAGCCAAAGCCCCAAAAAATGCCACTTGTGTATGCAGGAGGCGAGAGTGAGGTAGGCAGAGAGGCTATCACACACTTTGCGGACAAATACCTTATGCACGGAGGCACACTAGAGGAAGTGCGTGAGAAAATCGCAGATATGAAAGCGCGCAAACAAAGAGCGGGATTACCACCATTTGGGGGCTTTGGTATGGCGGTGTATATGATAGTGCGCCAAAGTGAGCAGGAGGCGAGAGAGGAGCTAGAGCGCATCACGACTATCAAAAACTATGCGGAGTATGAAAACTCCTATAAGGACTTTACAGGCAATTCAAACCTTGATGTAGAGATTTCTAAATACGATTATAGTGTGTCAAATCGGGGGTTGCGCCCACAGCTTGTGGGCACACCTAAGCAAGTGGCAGAGAAAATCCGTGCTTACAAAGAGGCAGGGCTAGATCTCCTCATCGTGCAATGTGCGAATATGCAAGAGGAGCTAGAATATATTGCTAAGGAAGTATTTCCGTTGGTGTGAGTGCCCGATACAAGTTGCTTATATCATCACAAAAGCGACTTGTATGCCTCACAGCCCTCTTGGAGTGATAAATCGCAAGCTTGCCCAAAGAAGCTTTTAGCACTTTGCTTGTTTTTATCCACACCTTTACCATAGAGATACATTCTACCGGTATTTAGGCATGCCACCGCACTTCCGCCAATACACGCCTTTTCATACAAAAGGGCAGCATAGGCAGCATCTTTGGTAACCAATATCCCCTTTTCTGTCATACGCGCAAGATTATTGCACGAATCAGCTTCTCCCCGAGAACACGCTGCCTGATAGTATCGAAAGGCGACTTGGTAACTTTGTCTTGTGCCAAGCCCCTCTTCATAAAGCGCGCCAAGATTGTTGCAGGCTTTGAGCACACCAGCTTCACACGCTATTTTGTAAAATTGAGCGGCTTGGGTATACCACTGCACATTGCCCTCGCCCTTAGCATACAATGCCCCAAGCCTATAACAATCCACGCTATCACCGCTTGCACAAGAGCTTTTGAGGATTTTGGCATTTTGAGAGAATTGTGGCGATTCGTGGGCAATAGAGCTATCATCAGCAAGTTGAGAGGTTTTTTGTATTATCTTTTCGCTACAACCAACCCCCAAAACCCAAAATACCACACACAAACCATATAATAATTTCATTCTAACCCCTATCGCTCGAGATTAAGTTTTTTAAACTGGTCGCAACCTGCTTGCAAACCAAAATCACAGCTAAGCCCATAATATTCTTTTGCCATTGCTCTGTCTTTTTTTATGCCATTACCCTCATACACCAACACAGCAAGATTATAGCAACCCTTGGCACTTTTGCCCATACACGCATCAGTATAATACAATCCCGCCTGCACATAATCTCTATTACCCACACCATAGCCATTTTCAAACATCACGCCTAGGTTATTGCACGCATCGGCATTGCCTCCTTTGCACGCCTTATCATACAGCTCAAGACTTCTTTGATAATCTTGACGCACACCCTCACCACGATAAAACATCACGCCTAGGTTATTGCACGCAGCCAACACATCTGCATTACAAGCTTGGTCATAAAATGCTACACTTTTATGAAAATTTCTTGGCACACTCTCGCCATCACTATACAAAATACCTAATTGATAACACGCACCAGAATCCCCATTTATACAAAGATTCTCAAAAGTTTGCAAGGCTCTTTTGTAGTTACCATTTATCATATCTTGTATAGCGTCATTGTAATGTTGAGCATAGGCAACTCCGGATGCACACAGCGCAAAAGCCAGCCATATGAGCACAGCCCTTATGTTATTCATTATCAACTCCTAGATAGACAACATTAATTCGTGCGTTATTGTAGCTAAAAAGCACAGCAAACAAGATTAAATCGTAATTTTTTTGAGTTTATGTATAATGCGCTTTTTTAAAAATTGAGATTCTAATGTGGTTAGATATGGATTTAGATTCACTCATAAGCAAAACTTGCACAAACATAACTTTAGGAGCCTAAATGCGCGATACTCCAATCATCTATCCTCATCATATCACTTTGCCACAAGATTTGCGCAAGATTCTAAACACGATAGAATCTCATGGCTATCGTGCATACATCATCGGAGGTTGTGTGCGTGATAGCCTACTTGGCATAACCCCAAAGGACTGGGACATCGCTACAAACGCTCACCCCGATGTGGTTTGTGCATTATTTATGCACGATAAAAACCTCAAACTCATACGCACAGGCTCCAAATACGGCACAATAGGCGTATGTGTGGGTAAAACCTGCTATGAAATCACGACATTTCGTAGCGATGGAATCTACAAAGACGCACGCCACCCCGGTTGTGTGCAGTTCGTAGCAGACCTTGCACAAGACATTGCGCGGCGAGATTTTAGTATAAACGCCCTTGCATACAGCGAATGTGATGGCGTGCTGGATTATGTCAATGGTGTGTGTGATCTGCACCACAGACATCTCGTGTGTGTAGGCGATCCCCAGATACGATTTAGCGAAGATGCCCTTAGAATCTTGCGTGCTGTGCGATTTAGAGCAACTTTGGATTTTGAGATAGATTCACAGACTAAGGACACATTACTAGGGCTTAGCGACCTCATCACAACCTTGCCATGTGAGCGTGTGCGCCTAGAGCTTGATAAAATCCTAGTGGGTGCTTATGCAGGCAAAGTGCTTAGAGAATTTGCGCAGCTTTTTGCGCAGCTTTTTGCACACTTTGCCAACCAACCACGAGAATCTTATGCTCGTTTATCTTCCACATTTCTTGATAACGCACAGCATATAGATAGGCTAGATTCACTCTTGCCTATCCGCTATGCGTGGATTTTGAGTGGATTTGACAAAGAGATGGGAGCTACCCTCATAGAGAATCTACATTTTAGCAACACACACAAAAAGCAGATTCTCGCACTTCTCACACTCCTCTCTCTCACGCCTCCACACGATGATGTCGCGATCCTCAAACTTCTTGCGCGCTTTGGTGCGCAATGCGTGTGTGATACCTTAGGGATTTGGACGTTGCGATGTGGGGATTTGGGGACATTGCCACAACGAGTGCGCACTCTTGCAAAAAATGCGTGCTACGAGCTAAAAACCATGCAAATTAGTGGCGACACGCTCAAGGCACTAGACAAAAATATCGATGGCAAGATCATAGGCAAAATCCTGCAACAGCTTTTAGACGAAGTGATAGAGCAAAAACTGCCAAATATGAGAGAGCCTCTCATTAATCGGGCAACAAAAATTTTCACACAACTCCGCAAAAGCCACAAATGATGTTACAAAAGTTCGTTTTTTTTTTTTTTGTTTGTGTCTTGGGGCAAAGTCCTTGATTTTTACAAAATTCTTGTTATACTTCGGCAAAAGTGATACCAAAAGGAGCTAAGTAATGAGCATAACCAAGAAAATCATCTCTTCTATATTTATTTTTATCGTTGTAGGTTTTGGGATATTTATCACTCTCAATTACAACACTTCCAAAAAAGATATTCTAAGAAGCATTACCACCGGTAAGCAAGAATCTATCCGCAACGCCGAAAACTTCGTCCATGAGTTTTTTAATATGAGGGTTAGGGCTGTGGAGATTTTTGCTAATGAAGTGGCAAAAAGCGGGGATACCTCTGTGGAGCATATCCGCACTATGCTAAAAGAGGCTTTTACTTATACGCAAATAGACGCGCTTTTTATCGGCTATGAGGAGGACGGGCTGCTTATCAAGACTGATGATCTCTCTCACAACACGCCATGGATTCTCTCACCCACCAAGGGCAACTTTGACTCACGCACAAGAGCTTGGTTTAAGGAAGCAAAGGCAAGTGGTAAATCTGGAATCTCCACCCCATATAATGATGTAACTACTGGCAAGCTTATCACAACCGCCTATGCACCTGTAATCATCAATGGCAAACTTATAGCAGTCATAGGAGGCAATATATTCCTAGACCAACTCCAAGAAGAAATGGGCGCACTTAGGACTACGCCTAGCACGACCTTTTTTCTCACAGACAAAAATAACCATATCGTCTCACACTCCAATCCAGACTTGATAATGTCTGATGAACCCGAGCTAAAGGGCATTATCGAGCGATACTCTGCCCTAGCTGAAAAAAGCAAGGGGCAACCCACCGACCTTATGCAATATGTCCTAAAAGGCGATGAACGTGTAGGGCTATGTATGCGCAGTAGTGAGGGGGGTTGGCTGATATGCACGGCAAATTCCACTGATGATTATAGTGAGATTTTGGGTATGCTTATCGCACACCAAGTGCTTTTTTCCTTTGTGTTTATGATTGTGATTATGGCGGTTTTGGGCTTTATCGTGCGCTATTTTCTCAAGCCTCTCACCCCCATTACAGAGGGCTTGGTGCAGTTCTTTAGCTTTCTTGATTACAAAAGCGATCACGCCACACCTATCACTATCAAGTCTAAAGATGAATTTGGCAAAATGGCGAGCGTGATAAATCACGAAATCACAAACATCACAGAATCTCTAGCGCGTGATAAAGAGCTTGTTAATGAAGCTGTGGGCATAGTTGAAGACGCTAAACTTGGGAAATTTGGTAAAGTTATCGCCCTCTCAAGCACCAATCCACAGACAAACCGCTTGCGCGATTCTCTGAATGAAATGGTGGAGACTTTGCGTAATCTACTTGGTGCAGACCTTGATGAGGCGAAAAAAATCTTTGCTGCCTTTGAATCCAATGATTTCTCACATAGAATCCCCGATGCTATCGGTATGCAAACAAGTGTCAATAACCTCGCTGAAGTCATTAGCGCGATGTTACGCGTCTCTGCCGACCACGCAAAGGATTTAAGCAGCAAGGCAGAGGAACTGCAAGATTCTATGCAACAGCTTGTCGATGGTAGCCAATCCCAAGCAAGTGCATTGGAGCAGTCTGCTGCCGCAGTGGAGCAGATAAGCTCATCAATGCAAAATGTGAGTGATAAGACCACAGAGACAACAAGACAAGCCGAGGACATCAAAAATATCGTAGGCGTGATAAAAGACATAGCCGACCAAACAAACCTCCTAGCCCTCAATGCCGCTATCGAAGCTGCACGGGCAGGTGAGCATGGGCGAGGCTTTGCAGTCGTGGCTGATGAAGTGCGTAAGCTTGCAGAAAAAACCACAAAAAGCCTAGGTGAGATTGAGGCAAATGTCAATATCCTCGTGCAATCAGCTAATGAAATGAGTGAATCTATACAGGAGCAAACCAATGGCTTGCGACAGATTAATGAATCTATCTCACAGCTAGAGTCCCAAACACAGCAAAATGTCGGCATAGCCCATACGACAAATGACATCACACACAAAGTCAATACCATCGCCACAGAAATCCTAGAAGATGTGGAGAAAAAGAAATTCTAGTGAATCTTTGACTAATTTCAATGCAAGCTTTGCTACAGCAAAACTTGTCTATCGCTGGGCTGGAGTGAATCCAGCCTCCGCCTCACACACATACAAAGCCTGAATCTAAGGCTTTGAGATTGTTTAGATTGGTGGTGTCGTTGGTGGCTTTGGATTCTATGTTTGATTTTGTCAGGCTAACCCACAAGCACGCTTTTGATATTGATACTAAAACTTGGACATCGTGCGTAGCACAAACCACAGGCATTGCACTTTTGTGAATCTATCTCGGGATACAAGCTCGCACTAAAGATAATGGCATTCTCCCCGCACGCGTCCTTGCAGCTCACACAAGTGGTTTTTTGCCACGCAAGACAGGAGAGTGGGTCGATAGAAACTCTTGCAGCAATCGTATCAGAATCTTTCCTCTCTAGTGGCGCGTCCTCACCCCACAATTTTTGACAAACACGCGCACATTCCTCACAAAATGTGCAACCAGCAATCATAAAATTGAGATATGGCACACTTTCTTTGTCTTTGATAATGATTTGCTCGGGACAGCTTGTAGCGCACACTCCCTCGCATTGCGTGCATTGTGCGAGTGTATGGAGATTTTTGACATAAGGCAGTGGGATAAAGTCCGTCTTTGGCTTAAACACCGCGCTAAATGCACCCAAAATCCCACCGCGTCTTTGCATATCTAGCCTTGCGTGATGTTTTCTAACAATTCAAATTCCGTGCGCTCGCCACCATAGCGTATGATAAGTGCGTCAAGACAATAAGGAAGCTTAGAGGGGTGTTTGGCGAGGTAAAGTCGCAGAGCTTTTTGGAGTTTTTCAATCTTGCTTGGGGTGATATTAAAAATTGGGTCAAATCCCGCTCCACTCTTAACTTCAATAAAATGCAAGAGATTGGCTCGCCTCGCAACGATGTCAATCTCACCATAACGCGCAAAAAAATTGCGCTCCACAATCTCAAACCCCAATCTTTCAAGATATGCACAAGCTTCACTTTCGGCTTGCACGCCCTTTGACCTACTCATTTGCTTCCCCTCATCATTATAGCCCCTTGCCTAATCCTCAATCCGAATCCTATAAGGCTGTGTAAGAACACTCGGGAGAGAATGAAAATCCTTAAGCGCATTCGCGATGTCAGATTCCGCGCTGGTATGTGTGGAAAACAACAGCTTTGCCACGCCTTTTTGCTCATGTTCTTTTTGCAAAAATGCCTTTATCGAGATATGATTATCCCCTAGAATCTGCGCTATTTGGCTTAGCACCCCGGGCTTATCCTGCGTATAGAGGCGGATATAGTGCTTAGAGAGAATCTCCTCACGAGATTTGAGTGTCAGAGAGGTTTGGATAGATTCTGAAAAGCCAAGCATACTTGAGTGCGTATCACGCGCAATCTCAATAAGGTCAGAAATCACAGAGCTTGCAGTAGCTTCGCCTCCCGCTCCCGCTCCATAATACATACTCTCACCCACACAATCCCCAAGCACGCTGATACCATTCATCACGCCACTAACTTTGCCAATCATAGAATCTTGACTAATAAGCGTAGGATGCACGCGTAGCTCAAGCGTATCCTTATGACGTTTAGCAATCCCTAGAAGCTTTATCACATAGCCAAACTCCTTGGCAAACTCCATATCATCACTTATAATCTCCTCAATCCCTTCAATCAAAATATCTTCAGGCACTGCATTGATACCATATGCCAAAGATGCGAGGATAAGGAGCTTCGCCCCGGCATCATAGCCATTAATATCTAGTGTTGGGTCAGCCTCGGCATAGCCTAGATTCTGTGCTTCTTGAAGTGCTTGCGCAAAGCTCTTGTTGTGTTCAAACATTTGAGTGAGGATATAGTTGCTCGTGCCATTTAATATCGCGCGCAAAGCTAAGATGTGGTTTGACCCTAATCCGTCCTTGAGCGTGCGGATAATGGGTATCCCACCGCCTACACTTGCCTCAAAGCCTATGGGGATACCTTGAGCAATCTGCTCAAGCTCGAAGCGATGATAGGCAAGCATTGCCTTATTGGCAGTGATGAGAGCCTTGCCCTTTTGGAGCGTTTTTTTGGCGACTTGGTATGCCTGCTCAATACCACCCATTAGCTCTAGCACCACATCAATACTCTCATCTTCTAGCACATCATCAATATTGGTGCTAAGGGGTATGGCAAACTCCCCTAGTCGCTCTCTAGCCTTGGCAACATCGCGCACAACGCCTTTTTTGAGGCAAAACTCCGCCCCCGCACGCGCACTAATGAGGCTTTTGTTTTGCTCCAAAATCTTAACAACCGCACTTCCCACAACCCCAACACCGATGATTCCGATATTAAGCGTTCGCATATTTTCCTACTTGTTATCTTGGATTTTGGGCTCTTGCTTAAATTGCTTCAAAAATGCCTTGAGATTGCGTGCGGCTTGGCGGATTCGCTTCTCATTTTCGATAAGCGCAATACGCACATAGCCCTCACCATGTCGCCCAAATCCCACGCCCGGGCTTAATGCGATTTTTGCCTCTTGCAAAAGTCGCTTACAAAACTCCATACTTCCCAAATGTTCCACACTTTCAGGAATTTTTGCCCAAATAAACATACTCGCCTTTGGTTTTTGAATCTCCCACCCCGCGTCCTTAAAAGAACTTATAAGCACTTCCATACGCGTTTGGTATTTGTTTTTAATCTCCTCAATACAGCCTTGATCGCCATCAAGCGCGATTGTAGCGGCTATTTGCATAGGCGTGTAGATTCCATAATCAAGCCAACTTTTGATTTTTTGCAAGGCTTGCACAATTTTGGGATTGCCCACGACAAACCCCACACGCCACCCTGCCATATTATAAGTTTTGCTAAGCGTATAGGTCTCTACCGCGACATCTTTTGCGCCCTCAACCTCCAAAATACTCGGTGTCTTATACTCCCCAAAGCATAGCTCGGCATACGCAATATCTGAAATAATATAAAATCTCTCTTTTTTGGCAAGTGCCACGAGACGTTCATAGAATCTTTTATACACAATCGTTGTTGTTGGATTGTGTGGGAAATTTACCACTACAAACTTAGGTTTTGGCACATTTTCACAGAGTGTTTGTGTCAAAGAGGCAAAAAACTCCTCCTCATCAAGCTCCATATTTTCATTCCACTTGATAGGGAAATTATGCACATTTGCACCATTTAGAATAAACGCATACGAGTGAATAGGATATGCTGGCTCGGCAACTATGGCGGTATCGCCGGGATTTGTGATTGCTTGGATAAGGTGTGCATAGCCCTCTTTGCTTCCCATTGTTACGCATGCCTCAAGCTCTGGGTCAAGATTGACATTATATGTGCGTTTATACCAATTACAAATGGCTAGGCGGAGTTTATAAATCCCCTTGCTCACAGAATAACCATGATTTTTTGGTTTCCTAGCAGCTTCACAAAGCTTATCAACAATATGCTGTGGAGTCGCACCATCGGGATTGCCCATAGAAAAATCAATCACATCTTCGCCATTTTGGCGCATTTGGAGCTTAATCTCATTGATTGCAGCAAATACATACTTTGGCAAACGTTTTATTTTTTCAAATTCAATTTCATCAAACATTCTCTGCTCCTTACATTATGCGTGTTTAGTCAAACTGCACATTGATACCATTCCTAAGATTAGCTGGGTTGTTGCTATCAGTAATCATCACGAAACTCACGCCTTGTGGGATCTTGATACTGACATTTGTTTTAGAATCTTGACTTAGTATAGAATCTAAGATTCTCAAATGTCTGTCATAAAGGACAATACGCGGATACCACTTGGATTGTGTAGAAATCTTGATTTTACCCTGTGTTTGCAAACTTAGCCAATACTGCCCCGACACATCACGTAGAGCAAGAGGTTGGTTGGCTAGCAGCAAACGTGCGTTTGGAATCTGTGGATTATTAATCTCCAAGAGATATTCCCAATTTTGCGCACTTTGGTGCTTGATGTCAATACAGCTTATCCCACGTTTTTCTAACTCACTCATAATAATCCCAAGATCTGGTGTATGCTCGGTAACAAACACAAAGCTAAGCGTGGTGATGCCATTATTATAATCAGCCTTTTGGACATTAAAAAACGCATAGCCCATTGTAGAGAGTATGTCGTTTATTGTGCGATTGAGCAATATAGGGCTAGTGCGTGCGACAAAGGTAAGCTGCACCTCAAGAGGAGAAGGAAACTTGAGTATAAGCAAACCATTGTTTTTGAGTGCTTGCACAACATTTTTCATATTGATACCACCATTGGCATAAAACAAATTTCTATCACGAAAGATGTTTTGGATAAAATTCGCATTCACTTGATAATTTCTCTCACCAATGAGGTTTTTAATCTTTTCATCAAGCACATCGCCTAAAAGTGCCTGCACACACAAAATAATCGCAAGATATTTCTTCATACATTTCCTTTTTTGTATCTATTGCCAATTATCTTGAGGATTGAGCTGTCTATATGTCCCATAGCCTATTTCTTTGAGCTCCTTGCCATCGAAATAAAAGCGCACGAAATTTTTTGTTTTGTGTGGAAATGTTTGGTTATCTATCGTGCTTTCAAAATCACTATGTCCAAACACAAAAACATAACGTCTATCAAGTTCAATATCATAAGGCGCGCTAATATTAAGCTGTGAAGTTTTTTTGCTCTGCAAATCCACGACACCTATCCAAAGTGTGCTATTTGGGATAATTGTTAGTCTTGGGAGATGCTGTGGTAGTGCCTGTGGTGCCTGCAAAACCTCTTGTTGTGGCAGTGGAGATTCGCTCACTTGGGCTTGGGGATTTTGTGGTAGTGCATTAAAGTCGATGTAGATTCCATCATAATCAGTCTGTGCATTAGTAGAAGCCTGCTGTGGCAAATCTTGGGAGTTAGTAGCATTAGATTCTGTAGGGACACTCTCTAGCTCCCCTTCTGTTTCTAATACCTGTGAATCTTGTGAGGCTGAAGCATCTTGGGGTTGTGCAATCTCTTGATCTTGCGCTACAACAATCTCTGGGGCTTGAGATTTAGGGGTATCGGGTTTGTATGTCGTAGTGATAGATGATGTTGTCTGCCCACCAAATATTTTATAGCCAAAATACCCCACACACGCCACCACAATAGCACACAAAAACACAAAAAATACAATATTTATGACATTATTTCTTTGCACATCATTTGTCGTATGAGTATATGTCGGCTTTTCTTGTTGGTTTTTTTCTGGGAGCTTTAGGGCTTGGATAGCTGTTGAAATTTCTTTAGAAACCTTGGGAGCCTGTGCTTTTTGCTTAATGTCAATATCTGCCACAGAACCCACTTTGGACTCTATATCCTCTGATGGTTGGGGGATTTTATTATGATAGAGCGCATATTCTTTGAGCCAAAGAGACAAATCTAGCCCATACTCACGCTCCAACATAGTGATAAAACCTTTGGCGCGAACATTATCGATTTTATCGAAATGCTTTTGCAAAATATCCTCAATTTTGTTTGTTGCAAGCTTTGTAGCTTTGTTAATCTCCTTGACCCCAAGTCCTTTGAGATACTCAAGTTGCTCATCTAATGTTTTTTCTTTCATCACTAACCCCTAATTTCTAATAATCTATGTAGCAAAATGACACACGCGTGTGCCACATTGAGCGAATCACACGAGTTTGCCATAGGAACACTTAGTATTGTGTCTAATTTTTTACAGATTTTAGTAGAGAGACCCTCTCCCTCACTCCCCACAAACAATACCCATTTTCTATATCGTAATCTTAGGGGGTTTATTATAGCGTGTTTTTGCGAATTTGACGATTCTTGGGATAAAGATTGTGTTTGCGCCAATCTTTGCACAAAATTATGGATATTCTCCCCAGCCATATCAGCACCAAAAAGCGTAAAATCTGCCATTTTTAACTCGTTTATAATATCAAGGGTGCGTGGAAATACACAAAATGGCATATCCAAAAGCGTGCCAGCACTTGCACGCATAATTCCCTCCATAGCACTTGCTTGGAGCTTTACATCTGTGAGCAGCACGCCACCAGCTCCTAAAGCATATGCACTGCGCACGATTGCACCTATATTGCCCACATCGCTAAGCCCACATAATACCACAAGTGTATCAAGATCTAGCATATCACGCACATCTTGGAGTGGATTATAATTGACCTCTAGCAATACTCCTTGGTGATTGCGTCCATGTGCGAGAGCTTGAGCTTTTTTAAAATCTAACACATTCAGAGGCTTTTTCGTCCGCTTTAGACGCGCAAACTGCTCTTTTGCTAGCTCTTTGGCGATATAAATCTCCTTGATTTTATCTTGATGATGTGTGAGCGCATAATCCACAGGCTGCTTACCAAAGATTATCACAGACGCACCTTGTCGCTAGTGGTTTGGGATTGTATGAGTTCTTGGTAGCATTCTTTCACGCTTTTTTGGGTCATAAGCGAGAGAATCTTCGCCTTCGCCTTTGGGGCTATATCAAGGGCTTTTACCTCACTTATACTTAGGCTTGGCTCTTGTCTTGTGTTGTCGATGAGGCATAGCACCCATTCACCACAAATTTTTGTGGATTCTAACTGGTGCAAAATTTCTTTAGCACTCCCAAAAAATCGCGTTTGATGAATCTTGCTAAGCTCTTTACATACGCATAAATACGCATTTGGAAGTATCAAAGCTATATCTTGGAGACTTTGAGAGATTCTGTGTGGGCTCTCATACCAAATACAAGGCACACCGAGCATAGCGTATCGAGAGAGAATCTGCTGTCTTTGAGATTGTTTATGGGGCAAAAAACCACCAAAGAAAAAACTTTGGGATTCTATACCGCTTGAAGCAAAGCATACATTAAGCGCACTCGCACCCGGCAGGACATCATATGGTATATCATGTGTGATACACCACTGCACAAGCTTAGCACCCGGATCACTGATAGTGGGCATACCCGCATCACTAAGATACACGACATTTTGCGTGAAAAACTTTTCATCAAATGTCGCAATGACTTCTTCTTCGTTGTGAGAATGCAGAGCAATAAAATGTTTTTGAGAGAGTGAAACAGAATCTAGCAGTGTCCCAAAGAGCGAACGTTCTAAAAGAAGTGTGTAGAGCTTCTTGGCTACGCGCGTATCCTCACACAGCACCACCTGTGCTTGTGAAAGAACCTGCAAACTCCTAAGGCTAATATCTAAAAGATTGCCAATAGGAGCTGGAAGGAGCGTAAGCACGACACAAAATTATTTGAGATTGTATTTTTGGCGGAATTTCTCTACTCGACCTGTTGCATCAGCTATCTTGTCGCTCCCTGTGTAAAAAGGGTGGCAAAAGCTTGAAATATCAATGCGAAGTTGTGGTTTGGTGCTTAATACCTCAATTTCTTTGCCGCTTGTTACACAAGTTACCTTGCATGGCACATATTCTGGGTGGATACCTTTTTTCATCTTTGCAACCTTTTCATAAGTGATTTGAACCCAAAATTGTAGCAAAAAAAATATTAAATTTTTTTAAACCTACCTCATAAGCCTACTTAAGAAATGTATCGCTTCCTAATCAGCCACACTACACAGCAATTAAAGCTTGTATGGCAGATAATACAAACCCATAAAGACTCACTTATCTCATACAAAACACCCAATACTAGTCCTTGTATAAAAACTTCTATCAAAATCCAAGGCTTTGTGTAGTAAGCAATATGCACAAATGTAAAAATCACACTTGCCAACACCACACCCACATAATACTGCAAAACCCCACGAAAGAGCAATTCCTCTGCAATAGCATTTATCAAGAAAAAGACAGCCATATGCGATACATCAAAGCTATCAGCAAAAAAGCGAACATATGGACTAGATACTTGCTCTCGTGGCAAAAATACCAAAAAAACCCACAAAATACCTAGTGATGCGCATATACCACACGCAATCCACACTATATCCCATACAGAAAAACTCATAGGATATAGCCCCAACCACTGATTTTTAACTCTCACAACAAAGACATAATACACCCCAATAGCAATTCCCATAAACACCATTGAGATTACATATAGCCTTTTGCCTTCAGACATTACTTACTCCAAAAATACAAAATTCAGACCACAATCCGCCACATTATATGATAAATCTACTATAATTACTTCTAAAAGGAAATATATCTATGGAATATTTTGATTGTATCAGCATTTTTAGCATTGCTTTTGTCGCATCATTAGGGCATTGTGTGGGTATGTGTGGTGGGATAGTGATTGCCTACACACGCACTAAGATTCACAACCCCCACGCTTTTGCACGCAATGCCTTCTCGCACCTCCTTTATGTCTGTGGGCGAGTTTGTATGTATATGGTGTTGGGAGCAATATTTGGAAGTTTTGGTGCGATATTTACTCAAGATATGCACATAAAAGCGATTATGGGTGTATGTGTAAGTGTGTTTTTGCTGATTTTTGGGTTTGCCTATCTGCTTTTTCCAAATCTCTTGAGAATCTTTGAGTTATCAATCCTCCCCACAGCCTCACAGCACACCGGAGAATCCACACGACACCAATCTCTCTCAAAACGCGTGTTTGAGAAAGTATTTGAGCTTTTTACTTATCTGCTACATTCGCGTTCTATGGCTTCATTTTTCCTACTCGGTATGCTAAATGGCATTTTGCCCTGTGGCATTGTGTATTATTTTCTCATTAGTGCGGTGGCAAGCGGAAGTGCGATGGGGGGAGTTATGATAATGGGGATTTTTGGAGCGGCGAGTGCGCTTGTAATGTATGCTTTCGCACTCTTTGCCTCAAGTCTTATGCGTGTGCTAAAACCCGCATTCTTTAACACACTTGCGGGACTATGTATGGTTGGCTATGGCGGCTGGGGAGTATTTAGTAATCTCGCATTACTTTAGGATTTTGTGCTACAATGCACATTGTGAATCCAAACTACAACTTTGAACCAAAGGAGTTTTTATGCGGGAAATGTTGCGACTACAAGCACGATACAATCAATTTGCTAACAACAATATGCTAGCGGTTTTGCAAACCCTAAGCCCTAGCGATCTCCAAAAAGATGTCGGTGTGTATTACACCTCTATTTCAGGCACTTTTGCCCATATTTTAGAGGGCGACATAGCAATTTTGCTAGGTATTATCAACTCATACGCACCAAATCCCCTAGATGTCAAGTATCTACAAGATGCTCTAGCAAGTGGTTTGCAAAATAAAAGTTTTGAATCCCTCATTGCCTTGCGTCAAGAAGCCGATAGAGCAATCATTGAGCTTGTCGATAGAATCGCGGATTTTAGTGAAATCAAGATTCTATCCTTTCCGGGTGTAAGCTTTGAAAAGCCCATAGCGCAGTATTTCCTAGGTATGCTAAACCATGGTATCCACCACCGCGGACAGATTGCTGCGATTTTGGACATTATGGACGTGCCTAATGACTTTGCCGGAATGCTAGGAATGTAAGCCCTAAGCACTCACTTAGAATCTCGTGCTACCAAAACGCATTTTATAGAATCTAAAGCAAACAGCGATATTGCAGAATCTAAAAAATCTAAAGCCTTAGATTCTGACAATGCAAAAGTCGCGAAGCGCAGACGAGTGGAGATTCACTCTCCACGAGCGATACCAATTTGCCACAAGCAAATTGCAATGAAATAATAGAATCTAGCCTGATTGATAGAAAAAATGCAAGCCCAAGTGGCGTTAATGACACATTGACACCAAAAACCACAGAATCTCGCCAAAAAAAGTGTATGCTCGCACAGCGAAGGCAATGGGGGCTTTGCTCCCTTTGCCGAGATAGCAAGTTTTGTTGCACAAAACTTGCATCACAATAAATGTTTCTTAATGTAACATAATAAATCTCCCTATTTTAAGGGAAATTCTCCCTCTATACAAAGACAGATTCCAAAAAGTTAAATTTTTTTTGTGTAAAAATTAGACACAACCCCTAGTCTATTTATAACTTTTTGCCTACAATAAAAGCAGGTTACGATTAAGTAATCTCAAATTTGGGAAGCAAAGGAGCAAAAATGAGTGCTGGAAAAAAATTTCGGGAAGCCGTCAAAAACAATCACCCCTTGCAGATTCTGGGTGTGATTAATGCGTATTCTGCCATACAAGCACAAAAAAGTGGTGCTAAGGCATTATACCTAAGCGGTGGAGCGTTGGCTGCTATGAGTTTGGGCGTGCCAGACCTTGGTATTAGCTCGCTCGAAGATGTGTGTATTGATGTGCGAAGAATCACTGCTGTGAGTGATTTACCACTGCTTGTCGATGCCGATACGGGCTGGGGTGGAGCGTTTAACATCGCACGCACGATAAAAGACCTCACGCGTTCAGGCGCTGCTGGCTGTCACATAGAGGACCAAGTCGCTCAAAAGCGCTGCGGACACCGCCCAAACAAAGAGCTTGTGAGCAAAGACGAAATGTGCGATAGGATCAAAGCCGCCATCGATGGCAAGATAGATTCTGAATTTGTCGTGATGGCACGCACCGATGCACACGCGAGTGAAGGGCAGCAAGCTGCGATAGAGCGCGCACTAGCCTATGTAGAAGCGGGTGCAGATATGATCTTTGCCGAGGCGATTCACACACTTGAGGAATACAAGCAATTCACAGATGTTATCAAAGTCCCGGTATTAGCAAATATCACGGAGTTTGGCAAGACACCATATTTCACTACTGAAGAGCTAAAGAATGTCGGTATCTCTATGGTGCTCTACCCTCTAAGTGCGGCTCGTGCGATGAACAAAGCCGCGCTTGAAGTCTTTAATGACATTCTCAAAAACGGCTCACAAAAAGCAAGTATTGAGAAAATGCAAACACGCGATGAGCTCTATGAAATGCTAGGTTACCACGCCTATGAGCAAAAGCTCGATGCGTTGTTTAAAAAATAACACAAAGGAGAAACTATGGGAGAAGCAGCAAAAGGAAAAGTTGGCGGACTAGCAGGTGTGATCGCTGGGAAATCCGCGATCTGCACCGTTGGCACAGGACATGGGCTAAACTACCGCGGGTATGATATTTATGATCTAGCAAAACACGCAGAATTTGAGGAAGTAGCTTACTTGCTACTTAAGGGCGCGTTGCCGACCAAGGCAGAATTGGCGGATTTCAAAGCCGAGCTTATCAAAGCGCGCGCACTGCCTAAAGAAATGCGCGAAGCACTCAAGCTTTTGCCCAAAGACGCACATCCAATGGATGTGATGAGGACGGGCTGCTCGATTTTGGGCTGTTTGGAGCAAGAGCACTTGAGCGTAGCAAAAATGAGCTTCCCAGATCAGCTCAAAATCGGTATTCGTTTGCTTGGGATATTCCCCTCCATTCTACTATTTTGGCATCATTGGCACAAAAGCGGCACAGAGATGGATACAGAATCTAAGCAAGATTCTATCGGTGGGTATTTCTTAGAGAAACTCCACAACAAAGAGCCTAAAGAGCTATGGGTGCGTGCTATGCATGTGAGCCTAATCCTCTATGCCGAGCATGAGTTTAACGCCTCGACATTCACCGCGCGTGTGGTGAGTGCGACACTCTCTGATGTGTATTCGGCAATCACTGCGGCGATTGGAGCGTTGCGCGGACCACTTCATGGTGGAGCTAACGAAGCGGCAATGGAGCTTTTAGAGGAGTTTAAAAGCGTAGAAGAAGCTACAAAAGGTATCTATGAAAAGCTTGCCAACAAAGCAAAGATTATGGGCTTTGGACATCGTGTGTATGTCAAGGCAGACCCGCGCAATGTCGTCATCAAAGAATGGAGCAAGAAGCTTGGTGATGATGTGGGCGATACCAAACTCCTCTATCCTATTAGCGAAGCGATAGAAAAAATTATGTGGGACGAGAAAAAGCTTTTCCCAAATCTTGATTTTTATAGTGCGTCTGCGTATCACTTTATGGGGATTCCGACCTCGTATTTCACGCCGATTTTCATTATGAGTCGCACAAGTGGTTGGCTTGCGCATGTGTATGAACAACGCGCTGATAATAAACTCATACGCCCAAGCTCGGAATATACGGGACCGGAGAATAGGGCGTATGTGAAAATCGAAGATCGCTAGAATTTAAGAAATTCGTCTCTTGTGCAATCTTTAAATGAGTGCAGCATCTCGGCTTGGTCACTACCGCTTAGGTAGCTCCCTGCGCCTCGCTTTGCACAACATTTAAATCTTACACAAGATACTAGAATTTCTGGCAAAGCCTTGATGAGATTCTGACGAAATGGCTTTAGATTCTGAACTTTTGAATCTACCCTAGATTCTGCGCAAGGCTTGCCGGGCATTCTAGGATTTGAGATGAAAAATGTGGGTTGCAAGCAAAAGACAAGGGGAGTTACCTTAAGCGGTAATGACCCGCGGTCTTTTGCGTTGCTCCCGCATTTATCGCTCAAAGCCGAATGCCTTAACAAAACTAAATCTACTAACAAGGAGAATACAATGAGCACTGATATGGGCATATTAGACACAAAACGACCGGAGTTTGATGAGTTGCTGACAAAAATTGCGAAGTATGCGCTAGAGTATAAGATAGATTCTAAACTCGCGTATGAAACAGCGCGCTATTGTCTTATGGATACGATTGGGTGCGGGCTTTTGGCATTAGAATTTCCAGCTTGCACCAAGCTTTTAGGACCTGTGGTGGAGGGCGCGGAGTTTCGCCCTTTGGGAGCAAAGATCCCTGGGACTAGCTACCAGCTAGAGCCAGAGCGAGCAGCCTTTAATGTCGGGGCTATGGTTAGATGGCTTGACTTTAATGACACTTGGCTAGCAGCAGAGTGGGGACACCCAAGCGATAACTTAGGGGCGATTTGGGCGGTAGCAGACTACATCAGTCGCAAAAATATCGCTGCAGGCAAAGCTCCTTTGACGGTAAAAGACGCGCTTAGCGCAATGATTAAAGCCCATGAGATTCAAGGTGTGTTAGCACTTGATAATTGCTTTAATAAAGTCGGGCTTGATCATGTGCTACTTGTGCGTATCGCTTCTACGGCGGTGGCATGTGCGATGCTTGGCGGGAGCTTTGAAGAAGTGCGCAACGCTGTAAGCCACGCGTTTATCGATGGTGGAGCGCTACGGACCTATCGCCATGCACCAAATACAGGCAGTCGCAAAAGCTGGGCAGCGGGCGATGCAAGCTCTCGCGGTGTGAATCTCGCTCTTAAGGCGTTAAGCGGCGAAATGGGCTATCCGAGTGCTTTGAGTGCCAAATTTTGGGGATTTGAAGATGTGAAAATGCGAGGGAGCAAGCTCACTATCCCACAAGAATTTGGTAGCTATGTAATGGAAAATGTGCTGTTTAAAATCAGCTTCCCAGCGGAGTTCCACGCACAAACTGCGGTTGAGTGCGCCCTAAAGCTTCATAATGAAGTCAAAGACAAGCTAGACTCTGTTGAGAAAATAATCATCACCACCCAAGAATCCGGACATAGGATCATTAATAAAGTAGGACCACTCGCTAATCCAGCGGATAGAGACCACTGCATTCAGTATATGGTGGCTGTGCCGCTTATCTTTGGACGATTGACTGCCGATGATTATGAGGATAGTGTGGCAAACGATCCACGCATTGACGCATTGCGCGATAAAATGGTGGTAGAAGTCGATAACCGCTACACCAAAGAATATTTAGAATCTGACAAGCGCTCTATCGCCAATGCCGTGCAGATTTTTTACAAAGACGGCACCAAGAGCCAAAAGGTAGAGATAGAGTATCCTATCGGACACCGCCGCCGCAGAGATGAGGGTATCCCTGTGCTTGTAGCGAAGTTTGAGCGCAATATCGCACGCAAGCTTAGCCCTAAAAAATGCGCCAAGATTAAAGAAATCTGCGCTAACCAAGCGGCATTAGAATCTATGCCATTTAACGAGTTTAGTGATTTATTTGCACTCTAGGAAATAGCCCCTTGGGGCTTATAAGGCTTACATAAGGAGGCTGTAATGGACTTTAAGCAAATATACCGACAAAAACTCAAAACCGCCAAAGAGGCGGTGAGTGTCATAAAATCCGGAGATTGGGTGGATTATGGTTGGGCAGTTACCACGCCTGTGGCATGCGATAAGGCTTTGAGTGAGCGTATCAAAGACTTGCAAGATGTGAAATTGCGAGGGGGCATACTCCTGCAGATTCCAGAAGTCTTCAAGATAGAAAACCCCGCTCCTCATGTCTGTTGGCATACTTGGCATGCAAGCGGTATAGGACGCAAACTCATTGATCAGGGGCTTGGATTCTATGCGCCTATGCGTTATTCAGAGCTACCGCGTTACTATCGAGACAACGCGCCGCGTCCAAATGTCGTGATTATGCAGGTCGCACCTATGGATAAACACGGATATTTTAACTTCGGTCCTTCAGCCTCCCATATGCAAGCCTGTGTAGAGATGGCAGACATCGTCATCGTAGAGGTCAATACCAATATGCCGCGCTGTCTAGGCGGTATGGGTGCAGATGTGCATATCTCGCAAGTGGATATCATCGTCGAGGGCGACAATCCGCAGCCCATCGCCCTCCCGCCAGCCAAAACTAGCGATGCTGATGACAAAATAGCCAAGCTCATCGTAGAGGAGATTCGCAATGGTAGCTGTATCCAATTAGGAATCGGTGGTATGCCAAATATCGTGGGTTCTTATATCGCCAAATCCGATCTCAAAGATCTCGGCGTGCATACCGAGATGTATGCCGATGCGTTTGTCGAGATGAGCCTAGCAGGCAAAATCAATGGTAGCAAGAAAAACATCGACAGAGGGCGACAAACCTACTCATTTGCTATGGGAAGCCAAAAACTCTATGACTTCTTGGACGACAATCCCGAGTGTATGAGCGCACCCGTGGATTATACCAACGACATACGCACGATCTCATCGCTTGAGAACTTCGTCTCTATCAACAACGCCGTAGATGTTGATCTTTTTGGACAAATAAATTCAGAATCTTCTGGCACAAGGCACATAAGCGGTGCGGGCGGGCAGCTTGATTTCGTGCTAGGGGCATATTTGGCTAAAAACGGCAAGAGCTTTATCTGTTGCACCTCAACCTTTGTGGGCAAAGATGGCGCGCTCAAGTCTCGCATTTTGCCAACCTTAGAATCTGGGAGTATCGTAACCGCCACGCGCGCCAATGTGCATTATCTCGTAACCGAGTATGGCAAAGTCAATCTCAAGGGTCTTTCCACTTGGCACAAATGTGAAGCAATCATCTCGGTGGCGCACCCCAACTTCCGTGAGGATCTCATCGCTGCAGCCCAAAAAATGAAAATTTGGCGCAAAAGCAATAAACTTGCTTAAAGACCTGTGAGTGCTAGATTCTCTTAGCAGAATCTAAGCCCACAATTTCTATAATACGCCGAATTATCCTTTGTGGGAGTGCAATATCTATGAGAGAAGTGCCGACTTTTTCTATCATTATCCCTACTTACAATGTCGAACCTTACATTGCACGATGTTTAGATTCTTGTATTAACCAAACCTTTGGCGATATAGAAATCATCGTGGTCGATGATTGCGGGAGTGATGATTCTGTGCGTATAGCACAAACTTACGCTCTAAAAGATTCTAGAATCTCCATAGTCCATAACAAAAGAAACCTGGGCACACTGCATTCGCGCCTAGAGGGCGTAAAGTATGCGAGAGGCACATATATCTTATTTGTCGATGCCGATGATTATCTCATACCAAATGCCTGTGAGACACTCTATCCATACCTAGCCAAAAATCCTGATATTATCCATTTCAAAGCCTTCTATCAAGGGGATAAAAACGCCTCGCTACTTGCTAATATCACGCACAAAGCACGTTATATCCTCCCAAATCAATGGAGCAAAGCACCCTTGCGAGATTCTCAAATCGCGTATAACTTTTTCCTAAAAAGCAAGCATTTTCCGAAATTCACTATTTGGGATAAATGCTACAAAGCCTCATTGCTTAGAGAAATACTGCCTTATTTTGAACATATCCACACGTCGCTAAATAAAGCCACAGATATGGTTACTTTTTTTGTCATTGCAAACCTTGCCAAACACTACATAAGCCTAAAAACCCCGCTATATGTGTATTGCCTCAATCATCATTCTATCACACACAATCCAAATGCAAAAGCAAAAAGAATATCTGATATGCAAGATGTGATACATACCATACAAACACTAAGCCAAAATCTCAAAGCCCCATACGCAGATACAATCGCCCATACATTGAGTGAGCACCTCCGCGCATTGATTATCCTAGAATCTCGCTTTGATAGCTGTGTAGGCACGAAGGGGGGGGGCAATACACAAATCTCTACCGCAAGGCAAATGGTGCAAGTCGCCATACCTGCGCATATGCCTAGATTCTCTAAAATTCTGGAATCGCTCTCTGACCTATGTGCGCATTCTCATCTATATCCTAAGCTTTGGCAAAATCAAACTCTAGCATATCGCCCTAGCCATACTCTTAACTCTCTACCACTGATATATGGGAGGAGCGCGTGATGCTACGCTTTATCCTCCTTGGGGCGAGTGATTGTGCCAACCCATCAGCGATCACACACGAGCAACTTAGAGATTGGGAAGCACAAAGTCTCATCACCTACGCAGGAGAATCTAGTGATGTGCGCGCATTCTTGCAATCCTGCTCGTGCGTGGTGCTGCCTAGCTCCTACAAAGAAGGTGTGCCACGCGTATTGCTTGAGGCAATGAGTATGGGCAAACCTATCATCACAACCGATGTCAGCGGATGCAAAGAATGTATCAAACCACCACTCACACAAAAGGGTGAAATCCTCATCGGACAAAACGGAATCCTCATACCGCCCAAAAATCCTACCGCACTCGCACACGCGATGCAAACCCTAGTCAATCTCCCTCACACACAGCTTGCCAAAATGGGCGAGATAGGTAGGCAGTATGCAATAGAGCGCTTTGACATCACACGCGTGATTGCCTCCTACCACGAAGCCATTACTTCCTGTGAGAACGCTCCCACCGCCTCACTCTCCACTACTCTACCCCGCACGCCCCAAAATACGCGCCTAGCCTTTGTGTCCAACACCGCATTTGCTATGCTATGCTTTCGGCGCAATGTCCTAGAATCTCTGCATAAAGCAGGCTATGAGATTCACATCATCGCACCCATAGATTCTCACGCCCTAGCCTTGCGCGAATGTGGATTTTACACACACCACATAGAGATAGATTCTAAAGGGCTCAATCCACTCAAAGATTTCAAAACCGCCCTAGATTTATACAAGATATTAAAAACCCTAAAGCCCGCTATGGTGTTTAACTACACGATTAAACCTGCTATCTATGGCTCACTGGTGGCAAATACCCTGCGTATCCCAAATATCGCGGTTATCACAGGACTTGGCTATGTGTTTATCGATGGCGGGTGCAAACGTGCAATCTTGCGCACACTTGTGTGTGCGATGTATAAAATCGCGCTTCAATCTACCAAGCAAGTGTGGTTTCTCAACCCCGATGACAAAGCGCAGTTTTTAGATTCTAAGCTTATCACGCCTGCCCAAGCCTTTTTACTCGATAGTGAGGGTGTGGATACGCACTACTTTAGTCCGCACAATCGCACGCACAAAACGCACACAAGCTCTACCCAAGCACTAGATTCTGCACATTCCACAGCCACTAGCAACATTACAGAATCTAGCGCAATCACTCCAAATGCAATCGCCCATAGCACACGAGATTTTAGATTCTTGCTCATTGCAAGAATGCTTTGGGATAAGGGCGTGGGCGAGTTTGTGCAAGCTGCTAAAATCCTTTTAGATTCTAATAAGGGGGGGGGATATAGTATTGTCATAATCCAAGAGCTATGCTCTCTGGAAAAAATGTATTTACCACTCCATTATTACAAATCCCCTCTCTCCCCACTTCGTATTTATGGACAAAATTCACCTGCCACAACAGATTCTCTATCCCTAATCATCACGCAACCTCGCAGGGTTTGTCCTAGCTCTCTTATACATTCTCTCTATCCCGACACCACAAGGATCGCCGTATGAAACAACTCCCCAAAGTCCTCCAAGTAGGCAAATTTTATCCTCCTACAACCGGAGGTATAGAAACCACTATGCAAGATATTTGCGAAGGTATCAATGCTAGCGGGCTTATCTGCGATGTGCTATGCTCTAATTCGGGCAAATATTTCAAACTCGATATTTTGGATTCTAAAGCTAGAATCTACCGCACCAAAAGCTATGGCAAATTTGCTAACACTTCTATCACACCGCAGATGATATATTGTCTAAAAAATCTCGGTCGCTCCTATGATATTCTCCATTTGCACTTGCCTGACCCTATGGCAAACCTTGCGCTTTTGTGCGCAAACTTGCGTGATAAAAAGGTCATCTTACATTGGCATTCAGACATTATCAAACAAAAACATCTCCTAAAGCTCTATAAACCTCTACAATCATGGCTGCTAAAGCGCGCAGATGTTATCATCGGCACAAGCCCAAAATACCTCAAACAATCCCCATTTTTGCAAGCCTATCAAGACAAATGTGTCGCCATACCCTCTGGTGTGCGATCTCCAAGACTCCTGCATACGCTACCAATGCGCAACCCAAAGCTCCTCTTTGCACTCGGACGCCTTGTGGGCTACAAGGGTTTTGAATATGCTATCAAAATGATGCAGCACCTGCCCCAAGACTATCATCTGTGTATCGGTGGCAAGGGAGAGCTAGAATCTACCCTAAAAAATCTCGTATCCGTGCTAAATCTTGAAAGTAGGGTGCGCTTTTTGGGCTTTGTGGCTGATGAGGATTTGCCCAACCTCTACGCCCAAAGTGCTATATTTATCCTCTCATCAATTAGCAAAAACGAAGCCTTTGGACTCGTGCAAATAGAGGCGATGAGCTATGGAGTGCCGGTGGTATCGTGTGCGATAGAGGGTTCGGGCGTGGATTGGGTCAATCAAAACGGATATAGTGGTATAGTCGTGCCTCCCAAAAATCCCGAGGCTCTAGCACACGCGGTGCTAGAGATTGCCAAAAACTACGAGTTTTACTCTACCAATGCCCTGCGACATTTCCAGACACATTTCACTAAGCAAAAGATGATAGATTCACTAAAAGATCTCTATATGCGACTCCTAAGTGGGGGGGGGGCAGCACTAGAATCTCTATCTGTCATTATACCAAGGGGTAGGCTATGTCGTGCTTACTCTTTGCGTGTGTCTTGTGCGTCCCTATCCTCTTGTGGGAGGGCAGCATGAGAGAGAAGATTCTTTTTATCGTCTCGCGCTTCCCTTATCCGCTTGTGGGTGGAGATAGGATCACAAGCTACAATATTTTACAATTCCTCTCACAGCACTACGATGTGTATTTCGTGGCGATTACGCACACACCGCTAGAGAAACAAGCCCTAGATTCTATCACGCCATTTTGCAAAGTCTGCAAGGTATTCCACAAATCCAAATACCGCTCGGCATTTCAAAGCCTTCTCGCGCTTTTTGGCAAAGAACCTCTGCAAGTGGGGTATTATTATTTTCACGATGTGCAGCACTATCTACACACCCTTACACACACGCACAAGATTCAAAAACTCCTATGCGCCCTCATACGCACTGCCAAATACGCCAAATCCCTGCCTATACAGACAAAAATCATCAATATGGCAGATTCACTAGCACATCATTACCAAAACGCTATCACAAACTCCCACTCTCTCATATGGAAGGCAATATACAAAATCGAGTATAGGCGACTGCAATGTTTTGAATCTCAATGCGTGCAGGAGTTTGGGGCAAGTCTCTTTTTTAATCACAAAGAGCAGCAAATGTATGCTCACATCGGCAATGCTCTACTCGCACCACACGGAGTAAATCCCGCGCTTTTTACTATGACATACGATACCACGCGCTACAACCACACGATATGCTTTTTTGGCAAAATGGACTATCGCCCCAATATCGAAGCAGTGCAGTGGTTTGCCAAAAATGTAATGCCCCTGCTTGATGAGCGTATAGAGCTTATGGTGCTTGGAGCAAATCCTACTAGAGAGCTCACAAAGCTCCAAAGCACACGCATACACATCTTAGGCTATGTGGAAAATCCCTATGAGATTCTATGCTCGTGCCTGTGTGTCATCGCTCCTATGCAAAGCGGTGCAGGCATACAAAACAAAATCCTAGAATCTATGGCACTAGGGCAAATCGTGCTTACCAATCCCCTTGGAGCAAATCCTATTAGAGAAGCTAGGCACGATACACATTTGCTCATCGCCCACACTGCACAGGAGTTCGCCTACTACATACACGATATAGCACGCAACCCACAAAGCTATCAATCCCTAAAAGCCAATGCCAAGGCACTTGTGCGCGCCCACTACACTTGGGAAGCCTATGGATCGGTATTGCTAGAGGCATTGAAGCACACAAATCCAACAACCCACAAGGACACATTATGCTAAAGATTCGCTCCAAAGCCCCATTACGACTAGGACTATGTGGTGGTGGCACAGACATAGAAGCATACAGCGCGAGATATGGAGGATTGGTGCTCAATAGCACAATCTCTTTGTATGTGCATTGCACAATATTAGAGCGCACAGATTCACACATCTACTTTGAAATCTCTGACACCAAACAAAGCCTTTTGCTCCCCTCATCAACACACCTAGAGGCTCTGCGGGAAGGAGTCGATACATTTGCCCTATATAAGCAAATTTACAACAAGCTTTGCACGATGTTTGCCCTGCCAGCACTTAGCTTTAGTCTCTATACCTACTCTGATGTGCCTAGCGGTAGCGGACTTGGCGGGAGCTCTACGCTTGTGGTAGCGATACTCAAGGCATTTTGTGAATGGCTCAATCTCCCATTGGGAGAATACGACATAGCTAGGCTTGCCTATGAGATAGAGCGCGAAGATGTGGGTATAGTCGGTGGCGCACAGGACCAATACGCTGCGACTTTTGGTGGATTTAACTTTATGGAGTTTTACGAGGATAAAAAAGTCATCGTCAATCCCTTGCGTATCAAGCGATTTATCATCAACGAACTTGAAGAGTCTATGGTGCTGTATTTTACTAATATCACGCGCAATGCAAGCCTTATCGAAGAGGAGAAAATAAACATCTTGCACCGACAAAAAAGCCTCGAAGCGATGCACAAAGTCAAGCAAGATTCTATCACGATGAAAGAACACCTGCTAAAAGGTGAGCTAGGAGAGTTTGCCAAAGTGCTGGGCAAATCGTGGGAAAACAAGAAAAAAGTCGCACACAACATCAGCAACACACACATCGACACAATCTATAACATAGCACTTCAAAATGGCGCATATAGTGGCAAAGTAAGCGGTGCTGGTGGTGGGGGATTTATGTTTTTTATGGTAGAGCCTCAATACAGAAAGTCTCTCATCAATGCCCTCAATGCACTTGAGGGATATTGCGTGCCTTTTAGCTTTGTCAAAGACGGCGTGCTAGGGTGGAAACTCTATGGATAACACACCAGATGTCATAATCCTTGCCGGAGGGTTAGGCACGAGGCTACGAAGCCATATCGGCGAGGAGATTCCAAAGCCTATGGCACCCATAAGAGATACACCATTTTTGCAAATACTCCTTAGCAAATGCGCACGCGAGGGATTTAAGCGCGTGATTTTGTCAGTGGGATATAAGCAAGAGGTGATTATGCGATATTTTGGGGAGCGGTTTTTGGGAGTTGAGATTCTCTATGCGAGGGAGCAAAACCCTCTAGGCACAGGTGGAGCGGTTTTCCAAGCTCTAAAACTTGCCCAAACCCCCTATGTGCTACTGCTCAATGGTGATACATTTTTTGAAATAAACTTTTGGGATTTTATGGCAAAACCTCACGCGCCCTCACGACTAAAACTTGCCCTAACTCCGATGAAAAACACGCGCTATGGGAGTATAGAGCTAGATTCAGAGGGCTTTATCACGCGCTTTAGCACAGATTCTAACTCTGCGCACTCCCTCATCAATGCTGGGGTGTATAAGGTGTCGCGAGATATTTTTAAGGGGTTTTGCCTGCTAGAAACATTTAGCTTTGAGGCTTTTATCGCGCAACACTATAGGGAGATTCACGCAAGTGGGGAAGTGTATGAGGCGAGATTTATCGACATCGGTATCCCGCAAGACTATCTCAAGGCTCAAAACTATCTTGGTGAATTGGGAGTAGATTCTAAAAAGGAAAGTTAGCAATCTAGCTTGGCACGATGGAATTTTTACGTGCGGTTTTTTGGAGAGAGAAAAGCACTAAGAACATAAGGATAGTGTAGGCAAAAGTTAGGATTTTAAATGCGGAGTCGTCTATTTGTATTGTATTATCTATAAGTTTTCCTATGAGAGGGTTTAAAATAGCAATATTATTGCCTAAAATAACATAAGTTATGATATAGGCTACAATCACAACAATATATCGCAAAAAGATAGAATCTAAAAAGACTAACCATAAATACAAGACGATAAATAAGCAGAATCCGAAAATATTAATAAAAAGAGATAAAAAATTATTTACCTCAAATCTATACACAATGAGAGCAATTATACACAATAACACTACAACAATACACAATATTTTGACAAGGTGCAGAGAGTCTTTCCTTATGCCTTTAAAAATAGTCTTAAAAGTAATTTGTTGATGTTTTGTATGTTTGGTGGAAACTTTAAATATAAAAATTGAGTATTTTATTGCAAATGCCATAATCAATATTGTAAGGATTATAAGCACTAGTTGTAAGGATAAGCTATGTTCTTGGATAAAAGGCGATTCTCTTATGGAATCTTTAAGGCATTCTATATTTTGCGATAATTGTTGCGATATATGAGAGGTTTTGACAGAGTCATTAGTCTTAAAGTTTCCAATATAGAAAAATCCAGCATACAAAGCAATCAGCAATATAAGATTGTTAAAAACCCTCAAGAAATCCGTGTGATGCTCGCTTAGCTTTCTATAAAATTTCAAGAGAAACCAATCTATAGATTCTTTAAAAGGTTTTGTGTTTTTTCTCACATCTTCTTCATTTTTTGCTCTGATACCTCCTATGTGGATACTCTCTCCTAGCTCGATTTCCTTGCAGTAAAGCTCTAGTTTATGAAAGTTGGAAGCATCAAGGATATTATTATCCTTTATCAAAGCATTTTTAAAGACACGGAAGGAGTCGCGAAAGTCGTTGGCAAAGTTGGCTAGAGGTTTTGCAATCGTGGGTGCTATATCACTCTTTTGCTTGGTGTTTTCTCTGCCTTTAGGGCTAATCCATTGTTTGATTGTATGCAAAAAGCTTTGTTTTGGGCTTTCTAGGATATCGTTGTGTTTTTTAAACTCGCTACTAATAATTTCTTTTAGATTTTCAAAGCCAAAGTCTAACTTCATATTCACAGCATTCAAGCTCCCTTTAAATTGCACTTGTGAAAAATTAGGAGCTTTTTTGAAAATAGCTCCATAAAAACTAGCAGTTTTTTCAAACTCGCATTGGCTAAAGTCAGCGTAGTCGTTGAAAATAGTATGCGTGAAATTAGCAAAATCTTGGAATCTTGTCTGGCTAAAATCTGTTTTTTGCATAAAGGTAGATTCACTAAAATTCACTCCTTGTGTGCATTGAGAGTGGCGAAAACTTGTGCTATCTTTAAAAGTAGAGTGTGTGAAAAAAGCCTTGTTTTCAAAGGTCGCCCTATCAAAAGTAATGCTAGATTCAAACACGCAGTTTTGAAATTCTAGCTTTTGGAAATGGCAGTCTCGGAAATCCACTTTGCCATTAAAAACGCAGTTATAAAAATGTAATTCCTCAAAATCGCATAACCCCATAGTGTATATTTCTTTAAAGGTGCAGCCCCTAAAGGTAAATTTGCCAAGAGTTTTACGCTCATATCTCTCATCTTGTATGTCATTACCAAAATCCAAATGCATTGTGTTGATAGCAATATTTTGTATATTGGTAAAGTAGAGATGGTATTTGGCAAGTCGCCATAGCCTTAAGAGATTGAGTGCAAGGGGGCGATTGGGGATAATGTCAAACTCTAGGATTGGCGGTATTTGCTCGTTTCGTAGAAATTTTCTATTGTGTATGCGGGGTCGTATCTGGGCTAGATTCTCACTAGAAGCAGGAAACAAAGGAAAAAGCACGCTACAAATCTCCTCTTGCGCCTTGTCTCTATTGGCAAAAAATCCTTTAGCAGTGTCTGTAAAATTTGGCAAAGTTATTTCCTTATCCTATTGATATTTATGATGTTATGTTTGTATAAAACTAGCTCTATTATAGCATTATTTTGGATTCTGTGAGGTTGTAGACGATACATTTGAGATTCTGAATCGTTTGTGTTAGTAAGGCTATTATTGTGGAAATATGCACTCTAGATTTGTAGCAATTTAGACACTACATTAATAAAAAAATAAGCTTCATTAAATATCCAAACTCAAGTATTATTAGTATTATTTAAGTTTTTAACTTCAAGTTCTTTAGTTTCATTCGTTTTAGGCTTAACCTCATTCTGTGGTTGGCTTAGTTTTGGTGATTGTTTTTTTGTTGATTCTGAATCGAGACTGACTATTTTTTTCATACAAGGACTTGTGTATCCTTCTTGTGATACCGTTATGTTTGTAGTTTCCACATTACTGTTTTTATTTAAGGGGTTCATTTTATTCCTTCTTAATTGGGTTTATTTACAAAATAATATCCCATGATTATAGCGTAAAAGATAAGTGTTACAATAAAAAATACTAAAGAGATAGAGTTGCATTTTTCTCCTGATTTTGTCCAGCAATTTTGTTTATCAAAATATTCTTCTTTAGATTCTAAATAATATTTTTCTGCATATTCTATATCTGCTTTATTTCCTTTATGGCAAAAGTAAAATGACAAAAGTGTTGAGATGAGTGTTGAGGTATTAAAAATGAGCAAAAAAACAATCATGCAATTTGCAATACAAGTGGCTGGCATTTTTTCTAAAAAGAATGACAAAATACCAAAGAGTCCAACAGATATTGTCAAAATCATTTTATCTTGTGATTCTTGATTGGATTTTATTCTATCATTTACCTCTTTAACATATTGTTCGTAGGCTCTTTGGCGTTCGTTGTTTTGGTTATTCTCTATTTGATTGTTATTATGCTCCATACTAATTATTCTTTTCTATAATTTGTATTTCCTCATCTGT
This sequence comes from Candidatus Helicobacter avicola, assembly GCA_019112865.1. Taxonomy (GTDB): domain Bacteria; phylum Campylobacterota; class Campylobacteria; order Campylobacterales; family Helicobacteraceae; genus Helicobacter_F; species Helicobacter_F avicola. Next base: position 2,534 of record DXIN01000018.1, on the reverse strand, counting down.
CAAATTATACAATCTATACACTAAAGAATCAATTTTGGATTCTAACTCACTCGTGTCGGCATTAGAATCCTTTGCCTTAGATTCTAAAACCTGCTCAACTAAAGCAATGATTCCATCAGCAAGTAGTGAGGCGATGAGTTCATTGGAAATATTTTCTTTAATGCTATCGCCAATGGAAGCAAAAAATGCTTCGATGTAGTCCATAGGAATCGCACCTAGTGTGAAGGTGAGCTGGAAAAGTAGCCACATAAGGATTAAGAAAATGGGGATTCCAGCGTATTTGTTAATGAGGATTTTGTCGATTCTTTTTGTGTAGTTAGGTTGGCTTTTGTCCTCGTATTTGAGGGTTTCAGTGACTAAGCCGCTGACAAAGGCATTTAAATCCTCGCTAAAATATCCTTGCTTGACTTTGTGTCATAGATGATGTAGAGATTATTAAGCGATTCTTGCAAAAGTGGGGAAATCTCCATCCAAATGGGCTTTTCATGCAGGAATTTAAAAAGATTTTCATCTTGCTTGAGGAGTAGAATCGCAATTTGCCGATTCGTGAGGGCAAGCGATTCTATATTTTTGTCTTTTTTGGCATTTAAAAATTCTTCAAGTTTTAGAATCTCTACTTCAATTTCATTGCTATAAATGCGTTTGTTGGGTGTTGTGCTGTGGGTGTGAGTTTGGAGAATCAAATCCAGTAGCGAATTTAGATTCTCTTTTGTTCTAGCAGAGATTTTAAGACAAGGGATTCCTAGGAGATTTCCGAGTTCTTTGTCGTTGATTTGCACCCCTTCTTTGGCAGCTTCATCACTCATATTGAGGGCTAGAATCATCTTTTTTTGAATCTCCAAAAGCTGTGTGGTAAGTAGTAAATTGCGTTCAAGATTGGTAGAATCTACAACATTAACAATCAAATCATAATCTCCATTATCAATGAAGTCTTTAGCGATTCTCTCTTCTTCAGAATAGCCATAAAGCGAGTAAGTCCCGGGCAAATCGATGATTTGGAGTTCATAGTCTTTGTGGGTGGTTTTTGCTTGGGCTTTTTCTATGGTGACACCTGTGAAATTTCCCACTTTCATATTGGAATGGCATAGGGCGTTTATTAGCAGACTTTTACCGACATTGGGCTGTCCTACAAGAGCAATTTTGATGATTTTTTTATCCATTTTTTTGGATTTGGAAATGCCAAAACTAAAGAATCTATCCTTTAGTTGTGCATCGACATCTAAACCTGTAATAACGGCACTTTCGCCATCTTTTAAACCCTCAATTGTCATAGCATGCCTTTAAATTATAGTCTGAATAGTCTTAGACTAATATTAATATTGATTATCATTTATAACACATTTTCAAAGGGAAAGGAGAAAAAGGAGGTGGGATTTTTATGAATTTCTCCATAATTCATAAATTTTTTCAATATAGTTTTTGGGAGTATTTCCCTTAAATAACAAGCTGTCCAAAAATTTTTCACCCTGTGCTTCTTTTTCTTGTTTAACAATATATTCCACTGCCTCAAGACATTTTGCGTAAAGAATTTCTTGGCTGGTATTTTTCGCATTTTTTTCTTTAAGTAAAGCATAGAAATATAAAATATAATAAGTCGCATATACTAAAAATGGATATTCTTTCTCTTTTTCTTTCTTTTTCTTCTCAACAAATAGATAAAGTTCGTATTTTTCTAAAATATCTTGTGCATTAACTTTGTCATTAAAAATATTTTCATATTCCGAAGAAAATATTAAACTTTTATTATTTTTTGCTTTGGCTGGTTCTCCGTTGTATGCAAATAAAATTTGCCCTATTTTTTCGCTATCTAATCTTTTGTCCTTGGGTTGGTCTTTATATTGATTTTTCTTTCTTTCATAGAAATAACCTAAAGCTTCAAACTCTTTTTCAAGTTTGATTTGTATTGGATCGATAGAACGTATATCCCTACTTTTAACCGGATTCTGGTTATTTGTATATTCTGAAATTTTTGCTTTTAAGTCTTTATTGCTAGTTTGATAAACTTTACATAAAACAGAGACATTTTCAACATTTTCACTTTCATCAAGTGCTTCTTTGATGGCATGAATAGTTTGTCCGCCATTAACCACTTGAATATTTTCAAGCGAAATACTTACATCTTTTTTGCCTTGATAATCAATTTTGTCGCAAGTAATTGTGATGCCATTGTTATATAGAAAGAAATTTGTCGATTCTATTTCATCTTTGGCTGTCTCTTTGATTGATTTATTCACAGTGCTTCTTTGATGTAAGTAGATTCTTACATTATCGTTAAAGGCATTTTCTTCAATCTCTGTATTACGAATTTCCTTATAGGCTGCTTGTGTATTTTCTCGCAAAGATTCATTTTTGCTTACAATACGAACTATATCTTTCGCATATACCTCCATAATGAGTGCCCGATTTCCACCTTCGCTTTTTTCGAAAAAGTTATCAGCTATGCTTTTAAGTTTTGCATTGATAGAGGATTTTGGAGTAATAACTGCTTCCACTATATCGCTTGATTTTACGCATTTAATAGAAATATTTTTATC
>DXIN01000017.1 GCA_019112865.1 Candidatus Helicobacter avicola | reverse complement strand
AAAAAAAAAAAAAACGAATTAATTTTTAGAAAAAAACCAAAAATCTGTGTGTTAAATTGTAATTTTGTAGCAAAACAAGATGTAAAGCGACTTGCTAGGGAGAGGAAGTCTGCATAAAGGGTCTTTAGCGGCTTTCTTGCACCATTGCAGCAAACTCTGCAAAAAGCCTACGTGCTTCTTTAGGTCCCGGACTCGCCTCTGGGTGATGCTGGACAGAAAAAATAGGCTTGTTGTAGTATCTAAGCCCCTCAATCGTGCCATCAAAGAGATTTCTATGTGTAACTTGCGCGATAGATTCTATAGAATCTGGCACGGAGTAATTGTGGTTTTGTGCGGTAATCTCGACTTCTTGCGTGATGAGATTTTTTACTGGGTGGTTGCCCCCATGATGCCCAAATTTAAGCTTAAATGTCTCAAAACCATGTGCAATAGCCAAAAGCTGATGCCCCAAACAAATACCAAAAATAGGAATGTCTGAATCTATGAGTTTTTTTATCTGTGTGATTTGCTCACTAAGCACGAGTGGGTCGCCTGGACCATTGGAGAGAAACACCCCACCTATTTCTTTACATTTAAATCTCTCAAGCACTTCGTTAGCATCGAAAGTGTGAGGTATCACTTCGACTTCTAGCCCCACGGCATTGAGTTCGTTTAAGATATTGCGTTTGATACCAAAATCGATAGCTAGAATTTTTTTGTGCCATTGGGGTTTGGCATAGCTAAAACTCTCAAAGCTAAAGACAGAATCTTGGTGTGTATAGGAAGTGGGCGTAGAAACCTGCTCAATGTAGTTGATGTCTTGGATATGTGGCGTGGCTGCTAATTTCGCGGCAAGAGCTTGGGCATCGTGTAGCTGTGTGCTAGCTATCATCATCATAGAGCCTTGTTTGGTAAGCATTTTGATAAGCGCGCGCGTATCAACACCACAGATTCCAATGATATTTTGGGCTTTGAGAAAATCCCCTAGAGACTGCGTAGCCCGGAAGTTTGAGTAGAAGTCATTATAATTTGCGACAATCACGCCCTTGCAAAATATTTGTCGGGATTCTTCATCTTGAGGATTCACACCCACAATGCCAATCTCTGGCATACTAAATGTGATAAACTGCCCTGCATAGCTTGGATCGGTGATGATTTCCTCATAGCCACTTAGCGAAGTGTTAAACACCACCTCTCCCACTGCCGTGCCTTCTGCACCAAAACTCTTGGCTTGCAAAAACACACCATTTTCAAAATACAGAGAGATTGTTTGGAGATTGTGTGAAGTGCTAGGTTGTGAGGCTTTTGATGTTGGCATTAGGCAAGCCCTCTCTTGCGCAATTCCTCTTCGTAAAGTTTGGCAAAAACGATTTCATACTCTTCGCTTCCATACACGAGTTTTCGCTTGTATTTTTCAAGTTTTTTCAGCACTTCTTCTTCGCTTTTTTCATAGATTTTGGAATACTCATTGATAGACTTGTGGATAATGTTTTTGATAATGATGTCAGAGACTTTAAAATCAATTGCGTCATTTTCTAGGAGGCTTGTGAGAATCTGGTGTGAGAGATCGCTACAACGCTCGTCCCATCGGAGTGAAAAATTTTCCTCTTGGGCGATTTGACGTTTAAACATTCTAAACATATCGCCCTCGTCCATTCGATACACTTCTATCTCATCGGTGTATTCCTCAAGTAGAGCCCTCGCTCTCTCATCAATAGCACGTTCGGCTTGGATATTGTCTTGTAAAATACGCAAGGCGATGCTATTAAGAGATTCTAAAGAGCCACTAAGCGTTACAAAATCTGCATTTGCCAAATCTAAACCAATTTTGTTTGCTATATATGGGGCGTGCTGGGCTTTTAATCTCATAAATCTCTCCTTGCATAAATTTCTCGTAATTGTAACTTGCCTAAGGTAAAAAAGGCTTTAATCTCATCGTTGTTTTTCATAGACATAGGGCACAGAGTTTATACCTGCTGCACTTACTCGCTCACTTAGAGACATAATGTCGCTAAAATCATCATTTTGGTATTTTTTAGGTAATTCATAGCCTCGCTTAAAGACTTCTTGGAGTAGAGCAATTTTTGCTTGTGTGTCAGGTAGAGTGGCTAGTCGTTGGCGCAACATAGAGGATTTGAGTGCAGAATCTTTGCCCAAAAACCCTACGAGCACCACATACACATTGCTCTCTTTAAGGCGATTTTGGAGACTTTGCATTTCTTTTTGGCAGGAGGGGCAATTAGGATCTGCTACGATATAGGTGATTTTTGAGGAGTGTTTGGGTGAAGGTAGCATCACCACCTCGTGGTCCTTGAGTGATTGAAAAAACTTTGCTATCTCTTTGCTGTCAGCTTTTTGATTATTGCCTTGGGCTTGCTTGATGAAATTTGCCACATCAGCAGAATCTGTGAGGTCTTGAGAAAAAAACACATTTGTCGCACCAAATACCAAGCTCGCATCGCTTGTGGCAAACAATGGGACCTTGAGATCGCCTGTCTGCACGATGACGAGTTTGAGGGATTCAGAGCTTTTGAGGTTTTGCACGCTTAGGACTTTGACATCTTGAGAAGTGCGTTGCTTGATAAGAGCGGTAAGTTTGTTTTCAAAACTTGCACCTAAGCCTACATTCACACATACAGCGAATAAACACAGGATTTTGTTAAAAGGTCTCATACACATTCCTTGCTTTTTTAGTTTATAATTGTATTTGTTTTTTACAAATAATCACAAAGGTTTGGTTTGAATCTCACACTAAGCGCGACTAGCTATTATCCCAAGACTTCCCTACGAAAGAATCCCAAAACATATAATAAAGTATTGCTAGGCATAGGTGGCAACAAACCACACACGCTTAGAGCTTTTAGAAATCTTTTTAGAATCTTACGCACCCACCCAAAAATATTTTACATAGAATCTAGCCCGATTTTACACAATCCTGCGTTTGGATTTATCCAGCAACCACCTTTTGAAAATGCCACACTTTTGCTCCATACTACATACAATCTCATCGAGCTTTATACGCTTATTTTTTACTTGGAGCGACGTTTTGGGCGTCCTAAAAAACGTGTGTTTAAAAATGCTCCAAGAATCTTAGATATTGACATAATTTTTTTTAACAAATTGATTTTAAAGCGAGGTTATCTTACAATCCCACATTCACACTGGCAAAACAGAGAGAGTGTGTGCATTCCAATGAGTTTTATGAAGCTTGAGTAAAGGGGTGTTATGGCAAAAAAACTACATACTTTTATGGGGGAAACTCCTGCGGAAGCGATGAAAAAAGCAAGAGAGAGCTTTGGAGAGGACGCACAAGTCGTGCAGACAAAAGAAGTGCGCAAAAAAACAATCAACCAAGCTGGTTTGTATGAAATGACGGTGATGGTCGATGACGAAGCAAATGCCCAAAACATACCAGATTCACAAAACATCGTGCAAAATAGCGTGCAACAAAGGCTAGAAGAAATTGCCCAGCGACAGCTTGCCAAAAAACGCGAGGAAAAAGAAAAGGGACTTGATGAAGTAAGCGTGCAGCTAAGTAGTGCGGTGCGTGAGATTTCAGAGATTGTAAATGCCCCAACCAAGCTCCCAACTACCCAGCCAAAAGCACCACAAAAACTCACAAACAACCTCCCCAATGCTAACCCCTACAAAAATGTGGCTCAAGAGAATATCGCCCAAAGAAATGTGGATTCTAAGATTGAAGATATGCAACGCATTCGCATAAACCAAGCCCAGCTCGAACGCGGTGAGCTTAGGGAGATTCGTCAGGAGCTTGATAAAATTAATGACAAAATGAAAATTATCCAAAATATGTTTTGGGAGGAGCGCGCACCAGAGGGATTAAACATACCCCAAGAGTTTGCAGAGATTTATAGAATCGCTAAGGGTAGCGGTATGAATAAAGAACATTTGGATATGATTATGCGTCTAAGCCTTGAGCTAATGCCCCTAAAAATGCGTGAAAACTCTGCAATGACTAAGCGATATTTTCGCGAAGTCTTGCGCAAGATGATTTATTGTCGTAGTGAGAATCTCCAAGTAGGACAAAAACGCATAATGATGTTTGTGGGTCCTACGGGCGTGGGCAAAACCACGACTTTAGCCAAACTCGCCGCACGTTACTCACTGATGATGGAAAAACGACATAAAGTGGGCATTATCACACTTGATACTTATCGTTTGGCTGCAGTGGATCAGCTTATGGCGTATGCGCGTATGATGCGGCTAAGTATCGACACGGTAGTCGAGCCAGATGAATTTGGCAAAGCCATAGATTCACTAAGACATTGTGATTACATTCTCATTGATACTGCTGGACATTCCCAACACGACAAGCAAAAGCTTGAAATGCTCAAAAGCTACATCAACAATGATTATAAGATTGATGTCTCGCTTGTGCTCGCACTCAATGCCAAATACGAGGATTTGCGCGATACATATAGCGCATTTAGCGGGAGCTTGGAGCTTGATACACTGATTTTTAGCAAGCTTGATGAGAGTAGGAATTTTGGCAATATGTTTTCGCTCATCTATGAAACCAAAAAGCCTGTGAGCTATCTCTCTATCGGGCAGAGCGTGCCAAACGATCTGCTTGTTGCCACAAACGACTATCTCGTAGATTGCTTGCTGGAGGGCTTTAGGAAGCCTCAAGATAAACCAAACTTCTAGGATTTGGTATGCAAACCCACCAAGCCAGTGCTCTACAAGAACTTGTCCAATCTCGCTCTAAACGACAATATAGTGCCACGCGTTTTATTGCAGTTACCAGTGGCAAGGGCGGTGTGGGAAAATCTACCATAAGTGCTAATCTCGCCTATGCATTGTGGAAAATGGGCAAAAAAGTAGCGATTTTTGATGCAGATATTGGGCTAGCAAACCTCGATCTTATCTTTGGTGTGAAAACTCCCTATAATATCTTGCACGCCTTGCGTGGTGAAGTGAGCTTTAACCAAGTGGTGCATACCATTGAGCAGGGACTCTATCTCATTCCTGGTGATAGCGGTGATGAGATTCTCAAATACGCCAATACCGGAGTTTTGGAGCGGTTTGTAGAGGAGAGTGATATTTTGGATTGTATTGAGTATATGATCATCGATACCGGCGCGGGAATAGGTGGTATAACACAGCGATTTTTGGACGCTAGTGATATGCTCATAGTCGTTACGATGCGCGATCCCTCCGCACTCACCGATGCGTATGCGACTATCAAACTCAACGCCAAAACCAAAGACGATATTGCCCTCATCATCAATATGGCACAAAATGCTAAGGAAGCAAAAACAATCTATGATCGCATACATAGTGTGGCGTTAGAGAAGATTCCATCATTGCGCTTGCATTATTTGGGATTTATCGCCCAAAGCAATGTGGTTTCTCAAGCTACACGCGCTCGAGAATTGTTTTACAAAGCCCAACCTCTCTCGCCACCAAAGATTCAGCTCGATGAGATTCTTAGACAGGTTTTTGCTTTAGAATCTAAACTTTTTTCTGTGGAACAAAATATGCTTTTACAATCCCAAAGCGCATTAGGCTCTTTTTTTAAAAGAATGTTGGGCTATTTGTAGGTGGGGAAGTGATGAAGCCAGATAATTATATGAGTTTTGGCATTGTTGCAGGATTTTTTATCGGACTTGCGTTTTCGATTGTGAAGTTTGAAGATCCGGCATTTATGGTTATTTGGACAATCATCACTACCATTGGAATCTACCTCATTATCGCTGTGTCCATTGCGTTGTATTTTTGGTTTTTGGATTTTGACAAATCTAGTGTGAAAAAAGACAAACTAGAGCAAAACCTAGAATACTATCGCTTAGAGTTTGATAAACGAGAACATGAGGTGGCAAAGATTCGCACATTCTTAAAAAGCATAGAATCTGACCGCGAGGAAGAGGGTGCTAATGCCTAAAACCAAAAATACAACACATAAAGGTAGCAAGTATGCCAAAACAAGCAAACGCCTATAATCAGAATCTCAAATACGCACAAGATGAGCTTGCTACGCAGTATCTGCCGGCTGTGAAGGCAATGGCGTTTCGTCTCAAAGAGCGTCTGCCAAGCTCTATTGATGTAATGGATTTGGTGTCTATTGGGGCGGAGGAGCTCGTAAAACTTGCTAGACGTTATGATAGCTCGATAAACGACTCGTTTTGGGGCTTTGCCAAAACGCGTGTCAATGGTGCTATGCTAGACTATCTGCGCTCACTAGATGTGCTTTCGCGCTCTAATAGAAAGCTTGTCAAAAGCATAGATATTGAAGTCTCTAAATACTTTAACCAATACCAAGAAGAGCCAAGTGATGAGTATCTTGCTAAAGTGCTTAATGAAGATGTAGCAAAAGTCAAGGAAGCGCGTATGGCAAGTGATATCTATGCACTTGTGCCTATTGATGAACAATACAATGCCATTATTGGGGATAATATCCTAGAGGACTTGCAGCAAGAGGAGCTTATTGAGATTATTTCTAAAATCTTACAAGGACTAAGCCAAAGAGAGCAAATGATTATCCAGCTGTATTACTTTGAGGAGTTGAGCCTCAAAGAGATTAGTGAGATTTTGGGTATCACAGAATCTAGAATCTCACAAATCTCAAAAGAAGTGATCAAAAAGGTGCGCCTTGCTCTAGGAGAAGTCAATGGCTGATATTTTAAGTCAAGAAGAGATAGACGCGCTCTTAGAGGTTGTCGATGATGGTGGTGATACCGAGAGCTTAGAAAAAGAAGATGTCCTCCACCAAAAACAAGTAACCCTCTATGACTTCAAGCGTCCAAACCGCGTTAGCAAGGAGCAACTCCGTGCATTCAAGAGTATCCACGACAAAATGGCGCGCTCACTCTCCTCACAGATTTCTGCGGTGATGCGCTCCATTGTGGAGATTCAGCTCCATAGCGTGGATCAGATGACTTATGGGGAGTTTTTGATGAGTTTGCCTAGCCCCACGAGTTTTAATGTCTTTTCAATGAAGCCCTTAGAAGGTAGCGGGGTGCTGGAGATAAATCCGAGTATCGCCTTTCCAATGATCGATAGACTCCTAGGCGGCAAGGGCGATCCATACGAGAATGCACGAGAATTTAGTGATATAGAGCTCAATCTCCTTGATACGATTTTGCGCCAAATGATGCAAAACCTCAAAGAAGCGTGGTCCTCGATTACAGATATTTTTCCAAGTATTGATGCTAAAGAATCTAGCCCTAATGTCGTGCAAATCGTGGCACAAAATGAGATTGTGATTATGGTGGTTATGGAGATTATCATCGGACACTCTAGTGGTATGATGAATATCTGCTATCCCGTGATTGCGCTTGAGACGGTGCTCTCTCGCCTAGCAACGCGTGATTTAATGCTTAGTGATACTAGCTCCAAAAAATCTCGCAATAAAGAGCTTCAAGCCCTTGTCGCAGGTGCAAATGTCATCGTGTCAGCTTATATTGGCGAGACAGATCTCACTTTGCGAGAAGTGCTCGATTTGGAAGTGGGTGATATTGTGCGTCTTGATGCAGTGGCTGATGACACGGTGCGTGTGTGTATCGATGGTAGAGAGAAATACATCGCCACGATAGGATTGCAACGTTATCGCAAAACAATCTGCGTCAAAGAAGTGATCAAAACAGAAAAAGATTATGTCAAAGAAGTGCTTGAAATGCTTGAAGCACAACGAAAAAATAAGGTCATTGATCTCGAGGAAGAAGAGAGTGAATAGGAGAGTGTATGAAGCAATTTCTTGATTTGGTTATTACCGAGACAGCCGCTACGATTGAGGGATTAATGGGACGCAATGCGAGTGTGGAGCATACGCGTGATAATAATGTAAGTCTTGATATGCTTCCTGTAAGCTATGGCATAGCCTATATTACAGCTAGTGGCGATGGCAGTGGCGAACTTGCGGTGGTAATCCCTGCAAATATGGGCAGTGCGCTAGCAGATATGATGCTAGGTGGTGAGGGAGAAGCCAAAGAAGAGCTAAGCGGTGATGATTTGGACGCACTCAAAGAGATTGTTTCTAATATTTTTGGGGCGATTGCAACCAATCTCGGTTCGCAAAAAGATTTACCCAAGCTAAGCTTCACCTGCACGCAGATGGATTTTGTCCAGCAAAGCATTGACTTGAGCAAATTCCAAAAGGCTTATATTTTTCATTTTGTCTTGGATTCTATCAATGCGGATTTTCTTATCCTCACTTCAGAATCTTTTGTGCAGCTTTTTGAGCCAAAAGCCGCTGCTAACCCTAGCTCTCAAGCTCCAGAGGCACATTCTCTTTCGGCTACGGAGTTTAAAAACATCAGTATGATTTTAGATGTCCGCCTCAATGTTAAGGTGCGTATCGGACAAAAACGAATGCTCCTCAAAGATGTGATTTCTATGGATATAGGAAGCGTGATTGAGCTTAACCAACTCGCTAACGACCCGCTAGAGATTTTGGTAGATGACAAAGTCATAGCACGTGGGGAAGTAGTAATAGTCGATGGAAACTTCGGGATACAAATCACAGATATAGGCTCTAAACGCGAACGATTGGAGCAATTGCGTGGATAGTCATCTTTAAACAAAAATAGGAATAGTTTTTATAAATATATATTTTATGAGATTCTGTGTCTTAGTATTAGGGTTATTTTTGGTATTCTTTAAGTAGATTAAAATAAGAATGTTTATTATTTTTATTTTATGCTATAATACTATCTTGACAAATTACCAAAAAGGAGCATAGTATGAATCTCGAAAGTATTTTGACACATATGAATGACCATCACACACGCGAACTCAAATCACTTGTCAATCGCTATGGTGGATTCCAAGCCAAAGAGGCAAAGCTCACAAATATCAGTGTCAATGGGCTGACTATCATTGCGGACAACACAGAGGTGTTTGTGCCATTCCCCAACCCCACGCAAGAAGCAGACTATAAAAACGCCATTATCGCGCTTTGTAAGGATTTAGATACGCAAGATAATGCACAAGATGATGCGATAGCCCGAGAGATAGAGGCTTTTAAAGACACTTTTAACTCCATTTTGCTTGCCTCACTCTCACCACAGAATCTCCCGCATCTTAGCTACTCACCCTTGCTGCGCTATGAGGGGGCGTATTATCTCTATATTAGCGAGGTAGCCCAGCATTTTGCCAATCTCCAAGCAAACCCTAAAAGTGCCCAAGTGATGTTTATCCAAGATGAGAAAGAAGCCCAAATGCTCCTAGCGCGCAAGAGGCTAACTTATGATGTGAGTGTGGAGTTTTTGCCACGAGATGAGCTCTTTGAAAAAGTCTATGATAGCTTTGAGTCTCGTGTGGGCAAAGGCGGCGGTGTCTCTGCGGTGCGGGGTATGCTGGATTTTCACCTTGTGCGCGTGCATTTTGGGCAGGGACGCTTTGTCAAGGGATTTGGACAAGCCTATGAGATTAGTGAGCAAGGCAATATCTCACATATCGGCGGCAAGGGTATGCCCCACACGATGCCACATACACATAAGAAGTAGATTCTCTTTAAACATTACTTTTTTGCCACTTTTGTGGCAAAGATCACACCAAATCTAAAACTTTAGTGCGCTCTAAGGTTTTTTGACTTACCATACAGCCAAAATCTCCGTGTGAGATACACAAGCTAGAATCTTCATCGTATTTAGTCAAAAGATCTTGCTTTATCTTATAAATATAAAAGAACACAATGCAGCACAAACACTCTTTGATTATGGGCGATATTCCTTTGGGTAAGCTCTTTTTTATGCGGCTTGAAAATGCCTTTTTGCTTATGGAATCTAGCGATGTGATAGAGGTTTTGAGTGATTATGGCAATCTCGCCACGGAGCTCAAAGCGTATGCAAGATTCAAAGGCGAGGAATTTATCGATGTCAAGACCTTAAAGCTAGGCTTTGCTTACTATCTCAAAAAACGCTCACCCACAAGCTTTTGTGATTTTACAAGTGATAGCAGTTTAGCAAGCAGCCAAGAGTCTTTACTTTCCATAGCTCCTAGCGAATTTGGACTAAGTGCGCGTGGGAGCAAGCCACAAGTGGGTAGCCCCAACTACTACTTCGCCCTAAGTAGCAAGGAAGCAATATGGAGCGAAAATGTGAGCAAAATCTATGAGGATTCTAAAAATGCCCAATGGAATGCCACACGCGATATTGATTGGGCGCAAATCCCGAGTTTAAAGCCCAGCCTAGAATCTAGCATAGCCCAAATTATGACCTATCTTGTCGAAAACGAACTCTCCGCCCTCTATATCCCCTCCAAATTCCTCCCACAAATCTCGCCTTATTTCCACGAAGTCCCGCTATTACTCTCTTCTATCATCGGCGATGAGGCACGGCATATCGAAGTCTTTATCAAGCGCGCCAAAGCCACGGGGCTAGGGCTACAATACTCCACACTCGCCACACAGCAAAGCCTCTATACGCTTTTTAAAGAACGTGATTATTTTGCCGCAAGCTTCCTGCTACACATTATGGGCGAGGGGACATTTGTGGATTTGCTAGGGTTTTTGGGGGATTACGCACCCGATGAGCCGACTAAAAAGCTCCTCTCTCTAGCACGCAAAGACGAAAAACGTCATGTCGCCTATGGTATGAACAATGTCAAAAACGCCCTAGCACACAGCCCGCAAAAAATCGCCTTTTTAAAAGACATTGTGTTTAAACGCAAACATTATCTTGATGAGTTTAGCTCTGAATCCACCCTACTCTTAGAATCTCTAGCCATCTATGCTGGCGGGGGCGATGAGGTAGCACAGATAAAGCGGGGTTTTGAAGCGGTGGAAAACCTCAAGCACAAAATGGAGCATAATCGCACCAAAAGACTTAGGGAATGCGGGATTGATGAGGGGTTGGCGTGGGATTTGAGCAAGGCACACACGCCAAATTTTATGTGAGGGGTATCTTTTGTGAGTCTTTTGCGTCCTTAGAGGAGTAGAAATATTGCCTATATTGATACAAAGAGGAGGCTCTAGGGACAAGAAAGATTCTCAAAAGGTAGCCAACTATCTTAGAAATCCGTGTGATTTAGAGACATTTTACGATATAAGGAGCACTTATGCTAACTTTAGACAATATCACGACATTCAGCAGGGAGTTTGGGAGCAAACACATCGCCACCTACACCAAACAAACCGATGAAGAGGGGAGATTCCCCAAAGAGAGCTTTGATGCGCTCAAAAAAGAGGGCTTTACTGCCCTGCTCGTGCCTAAGCAATACGGCGGACTAGGCGGTGGGGCGAGCGAGCATATCAAGGTGTGCTATGAACTTGGGCGATTTTGCGCCACTACGGCATTATGCTATATGATGCACAATACCGCCGTATCAGCGATTAGCCTTTTTGGGAGTGAGGAGCTTAAAGATGAGATTTTGCCACAAATTGCACAAGGCAAAATCCTCCTCGCCCTCGCATATAGTGAAAGTGGCAGTGGGACGCACTTTGGCGCACCTGATATTACTGAAAGTAGCGAGGGAGGATATAGAATCTTAAAGGGGCGCAAAAGCTTTGTAACCTCGGCAGAGTATGCAGATTACTACCTCACTTATACCAACTCTTGCAAAAAACAAGGCACATACAACACTTGGCTTGTGGATTGCAAACTTCCGGGTGTTGTAACAGAGCAAAACACTTGGAATGGGCTTGGTATGCGAGGGAACAATTCTAAGCCCGTGCAATACAACGATGTGCGCGTGGAAGAGAGATTTTTGCTCGGGAGTGATGGCGATGGCGAGACGCATTCAGGCGCGTTGATAATGTATTTTATCACTGGGCTTGGCGCGGTGTATAGTGGGCTGGGTGAAGCGATGTATGAGTGCATTTTGGGGCATACCAAAAGCAGAAAATACACAAGTGGTGGATCTTTGAGCGACATTGAGCTAGTGAAGATTCATTTGGCTGATATTTATACCAAAGTCCAAGCCTCACTAAGCCTCACCACAGAGGCAGCGAGGAGTCTTGATGCCAAAGAAGCTGATGCTCCGCTCAAAGTTTTTGCATGTCGGATTAATGCTATCCATAATGTTATGGACATAGCCTCTTTGGCTATGCGACTAGGTGGGGGCAAGGCGTATAGCAAGCATTTACCGCTAGAGCGATATTTCCGCGATGCGTATGCTTCACAGGTGATGGCACCAAGCCTTGATGTGCTTAAAAGTTGGCTAGGGAGCGCTGTTGTGTCTTAGAGTTAGAGGGCTTGGCTTTTTGCGATAAATCGAGGATTCTGCGTGAGGCGCTTGGTTACATACGCCTAGTCCGTGCCTTTCAAAAAATCCGCAATCTTATCGCATTGCATACCCAAGGAGCCATTTTCAAAAAATCAAAAACAAAAAGGAGAGAAACAATGAAAACACTACTCTTAGGAGCCGTCGCTTATGACGCAAAAGTCGTGCCCATTTGGGACATCATCAGGGATTATGCCAATGCCTCTGGTTGCAAACTAGACTATGTGCTTTTTAGCAACTACGAGCGGCAGGTGGATTCTCTACTCAAGGGCAGTATTGACATCGCGTGGAATACCAATGTCGCGTGGATACGCACATTGCACGCGACAGAGGGCAAAGCACAAGCTTTGCTTATGCGTGATAGCGATATTGACTTTACCACGCATTTTGTGGCACGCAAAAACGACAAAATCCGCACACTTAGCGACTTGAAAGGCAAAGTCTTTGGACTGGGGAGCCTAGATTCAGCCCAAGCGGCGATTATGAGCATCTACTATCTGCAAAGAGAGAGTGGGCTAGGTATTGAGATGTTTAACTCTTATGCGGAGTTTGTGCAAAAGGGACGCAAGAGCGCGGATTCGCTCGCACTCATTCGCTACAACACAGACTTAGGCAAGCATGGCGACACAGGTGTGAGCGAGTTTGATGTGCTTGAGGCGATTAAAAAAGGTGAGCTTGATGCGGGAAGTATCGGTTCTAGCACATGGATTAGGATTCTCACCCAAGGCGAGTATCCAGAAGTGGAGAGTTTTTGGGCTTCACCGGGGTATTGTCATTGCAATTTTTCGGTGTTGCCTAGCTTAGATTCTCAAAGCAAAGAGCGATTTTGCACTATGCTTTTAAGCCAAAATGACAAAAAGAGCGACCCGCTTATCGCTAAGATGATGCAAATGGAGGGGCTTAATGCGTGGGTGAAAGTAGGAGAACGTGAGTTAGCGGGCTATGAGGCGATTTATGAGGCAATGCGGGAGCAAAATCTTCTCACAAACAATGTATAAGGAGGGTATTTTGGTGCATTTGGTATCCTCTTAAGCTATAATATACGCATTCATTCCACAAGGAGTTTGTAATGCGAAGTGATATGATTAAAAAAGGCTACCAGAGAGCACCGCACAGGAGTTTATTGCGCGCCACGGGATTAAAAGATGAGGATTTTAGCAAGCCCTTTATTGGCGTGGCAAATAGCTATATTGACATTATCCCCGGGCATTTCTACCTCAATAAATACGCTGCTATCATCAAAGATGAGATACGCAAAGCCGGCGGCGTGCCATTTGAGTTTAACACCATTGGTGTTGATGATGGCATCGCTATGGGGCATAATGGTATGCTCTACTCCCTGCCTAGCCGCGAGCTGATAGCCGATTGCATCGAGACGGTGATGAATGCGCACTCCCTAGATGCGATGATTTGCATTCCTAATTGCGATAAAATCGTGCCGGGTATGCTGATGGGAGCGTTGCGCGTGAATGTGCCAACAATCTTTGTAAGCGGTGGTCCGATGATGGCAGGGAGGCTAGATGATGGCAGTGTGCTGGATTTGAACTCCGCCTTTGAAGCAGTGGGGGCGTATGAGAGTGGCAAAATCGATGAGAAGCGGCTACACGAGATAGAGTGCAATGCCTGTCCGGGTGGTGGGAGTTGTAGTGGAATGTTTACGGCAAACTCGATGAATACGCTGTGTGAGGCTATGGGTGTGGCACTAGAGGGGAATGGCACGATACCCGCACTCACAAAGGAGAGAGAGGAGTTATTGAGGGCGGCGGCACGGCGGATTGTGGAGATTGCGCTAGATTCTGGGGAAAGCGAGCGGTTTAGATTCCGCAATATTTTAAATGCTAAGGCGGTGCATAATGCCTTTGTCGTGGATATGGCAATGGGTGGGAGCACCAATACCGTGCTGCATATGCTTGCCATTGCCAAAGAGGCGGGCGTGGAGTTTGATTTGGAGTCTATCAACGCAATTGCTGCCAAAGTCGCGCATATCGCTAAAATCGCCCCGGCGTTAAGTAGTGTGCATATGGAGGATATTAATAGAGCGGGCGGGGTATCAGCCGTAATGAATGAAGTGGCTAAGAGGGGTAATTCGTCTTTGGGTATGCAATGCGATAAGGTTGAGAATTTTGCGAGAGGCACGGACGCCAAGTCCGCTAACCTCCCTCAAAACGCAGTTTCTTTAGAAAATTCTCAAAACTTACACAGCCACACCGCAAATACTAGAATTTGTGAAAATGGTGGCACAGAATCTAGTAATTCTGATTCTATCCTCTATCTTGATGCTTTGACAATCACGGGCGAAACTTTGGGCGAGAGGATTAAAGATTCTAAAATCACAGACACAACCATAATCCACACCAACGAAAATGCCTATTCTCCTGTGGGTGGGCTAAAGATTCTCTTTGGGAATCTCGCTAAAGAGGGGGCAGTGCTAAAGGTTGCAGCAGTGGCGGAATCTATGAAAGAATTTAGGGGCAAAGCACTTTGCTTTAACTCACAAAGCGAGGCGATTAAGGGCATCGCTGGGGGTAAGGTAAAGGCGGGTAATGTCGTGGTTATCCGCTATGAGGGACCAAAGGGGGGTCCGGGAATGCAAGAAATGCTAAGTCCTACAAGTCTCATTATGGGTATGGGACTAGGGGAGAGTGTGGCGTTAATCACCGATGGACGCTTTAGCGGGGCGACGCGTGGGGCGTGTATCGGGCATGTGAGCCCAGAGGCAGCAGAGGGGGGCTTAATTGCGTTGATAGAGGATGGCGATGAGATAGAGATTTCCGTCTCAAGGGGGGAGCTAAATCTGCTAGTAGATTCTAAGGTTTTAGAATCTAGGCGGGCAAAATGGCAAAGTGAGGGTATAGCAAAGCAAATTATGCGTGGCAAAAACATCACAAGCAAGTGGCTAAAACGCTACTCTTTGCTTGTTAGCAACGCCGCAAATGGCGCGGTGCTAAAAACGGAGTTGTGAGAGATTGAAAAAGCAACAAGGGAAAACAATGCTACCACAAATGCTGCTTGAAATGGTGGAATTTTTGAAAAAGCAAAATCTACATCTAAGCACTCAAAGTCGTGATGGGCGGATAAATTCTGCTTTTAACGAAGATGAGATTTTTAAGCTCTTAGAGCAAAACTTCACTATTAATCGCCCTAATATGCGGGATTGGGTAGATTTTTCTTTTACCCAAAATGAAGTTTTTATCCCTGTAAATATTAAGGTCAGCACGACAAAAACAGCCGATAATCTCAACTGCAAACTTGGAATCTACTACGCACTCACAGGGCAGATTCCACCCTTTAATAATGGTGTGTCTTGGGAGAATTATTTTAAAACTCTAAGTGAAAATTTACAAACAAATAATGCCGATTACTACTTTTTGATTATCAATAAAGATAATCCTAGTGATGTTTTTGCTACCTCGCTTAAAGGCTTAGAATCTATTAATCCAAATGGTAACAATCTACCCTTTCAAGCAAAATGGGACAATAATCGCAACTTTATACAAAGGGACTTCACTCAAGCAAGAGATTTTATTTTATGCACTTTTGAAGAGTCTTTGAGACTAAGGGCTGATGCCTATCTTTCCTTTAGGAAATATTTTTATGAATCTTAATGTAGAGCATTTGGGGCAGGTTTTCACACCGCAACATATAGTAAGTGATATGTTAGGGCTTATTCAAAATACTACTAAGGCAAAAAATCCAAGATTTTTAGAGCCAAGCTGTGGTGATGGGGCATTTTTGAAACATTTGCCAAAAAATACAATCGGTATAGAGTTAGATTCTAAGGTGATAGTAGATTCTAAGGTTTTAAATCTTGACTTTTTTGCCTATCCTGTGAGTGAAAAATTTGATGTTGTCATTGGCAATCCTCCTTATGTAAAATATAAGGATATAGGCTATGAGACTAAGATTTTGCTTTCATCATTTAAAAATATCTTTGATGAACGAAGTAATTTATATCTCTTTTTTATCTACAAAAGCATTTTGCATTTAAAAGAGGGTGGTGAGCTTATCTTTATCACGCCTAGGGATTTTTTAAAAAGCACGGCTAGTGTTAGGTTAAATGAGTTTTTATTTTCTCAAGGTAGCATTACGGACTTTGTAGACTTAGGAGATAAAAAGATTTTTAGCAAGGCACAGCCAAACTGTGCAATATGGCGTTTTGAAAGGGGTAATTTCTCTCGCAATACCAAGTGCTTAAGGCAGTTTTCCTGCATAAATGGACAGCTTCTCTTTACCAAAAATACCTACACTATCCCTTTTTCTAGCCTCTTTTTTGTCAAAGTAGGAGCAGTAAGCGGAGCAGATTCTATTTACGCAAATGAAAAATATGGCAATACGGACTTTGTGTATTCAAATACCTGCAAAAGTGGCAAAACACGCAAGATGATATATGGAATCTATGGCAAAACTTGTGCCTATTTGCAAGGGTATAAAGAGCAACTTTTAAAACGCAAAATAAAAAACTTTGATGAAAATAATTGGTGGGAATGGGGCAGGGATTATTATAAAAGTGATTTGCCTAGAATCTATGTCAACACCAAAACACGCAATAAAAGACCTTTTTTCTTGCACTCATGCAAGGCTTATGATGGCTCGATTTTAGCAATTTTTCCAAAGTTTGAGGTAGATTTTCAAGGCTTAAAAGAGCTATGTGAAAAGTTAAATAATGTCGATTGGCAAGAGCTTGGCTTTATCTGCGATGGACGCTATCTCTTTTCACAAAGAAGCTTAGAATCTTGTATGCTAGATTCCAACTTTAGCAAGTATAAATGGCTTAATGAATGCGCTATAATGTAAAACTTGCTTTTTAAAGGAATCATAATGCCAGCAAACCCTGATATAGACTTCACCCAAACCAAAGAATGCAGTTATAAAATGAGCGATACTCTGTGCGAGATAATGGAGCGGTACTTCGCCATACAAAGGCAAATAAGACAAACACAAGCTTGGGGACACTTTTCAGCATCGAAGGATTCATGCTAGAGCAAGGGCTAGAGTGGAGTGGCGGGGAAACTTTTGATGATTTGTGTTGATTGGGAAATTAGATTATAATTTTATATTTTTTAAAAGGAGAGTATATGTCAAAAACAATAGAACCGGATAAACAGAGCGTGGAAACTTGCCTTAAGCAAAACTATGCCGTTGATTTTTATCAAAGAGAATATGTATGGTCTAAGGAGACTGCAATTACTCTCTTAGATGATATTTTTTATACCTTTGAATTGAGTTATAGTCAATTCAAAGAGAGTGAAATCAGTGGAAAAATCTTGGAACAATATAATTGGTATTACCTCAATGTGTATATTACCAATAAAATTGAAGGAACAAAATATATCGTAGATGGACAGCAACGACTCTCAACACTTACGCTTATTGCTACAAAACTCTATCATTTATTATCACAATACCATGAATTAAAAGAGCTTCAAGAGATAGTAAAACAATGTATTTTCAGTCATAATGGATTTAAGAGTGTTTTTAACATAGATAATGATAAACGATACAATATTATGGATTGCATATTTAACAATAAACCATACCCTAAAGAATTTAAAAATAAAACAGAACAAACCCTAGCAGAACGTTATCAAGATATATCAAAATATCTTGATAATAAATTTAAAGATCTGGAATCCAAAAAACTTCATATCTTTATCTTATATTTTCTTAAACGATTGGTGCTTGTAGAGTTGGTCATTGACCAAAATGACACACCTATGATTTTTGAAGTTATAAATGATAGAGGAGAGGCTCTAAAGCCATTTGAGATTCTCAAAGGTAAGCTTATTGGAGCACTAGATAAAAATGACACAGAGGCATTTTGTGAAAAATGGGATAAGGCACTTAATTTATTATCGGAATGGGAGTTGGAAGACGACTTTTTTGTTGATTTAATAAAATCAAAATTTGTTTTTAAGAGAAATTCTGACCTTGAAAAAACAATCAATAACAGCTATCATCGGTATATTTTTGAGGATAATGAAATAGCTAAAAGCTTGGGATTTGGAAAATCTTATGAAAAACATAAAACTCATATTAAGAACTTTATAGAAAAAGATATTGGCTATTATGCAAAGCTATATGCAACAATTACGAGCAATGAGAATGAGTTTTTAATGTATAGCAATGAAATTAATTATCTTTCTGGGCAATATCAAATTATTCTTGCAGCTTGTAAGGTGCATGATGAGCAAGAAGATGAGAAAATACAAATTATTGCAAAAGAGTATGATAGATTATGGATGCTTTTAAATCTCAATGGAATCTATGATAGCAATGAGTTTCAAGAGATTTCCTATAATCTTAATCATAGGCTAAAAAAAGCTGCATTAAAGGATTATACAAGCATTTTTGATAGCTTATTGCAAGAAACTCTTAAAGTAAAAAGAGGTTTAGAAAAGATAGATTCTCTTTTAGAATATTCTAGCTTCTTAGAAAGAAATTATAGCAATATGAATGTTCGTGTTTTGCGTTATTTATTTGCACGAGTTGAAAAATATTTGTGTGATAACATCAATCAAAAGCCACAAAATGATGTCTATAATATTACGACAAAAAAAGGTGATAAAACAGGGTATCATATTGAGCATATTCTATCGCGTAATGCGACAAATATAGAGTATTTTGAGAATGAAGAGGAATTTGAGAGAGAGCGTAATAAACTAGGTGGCTTATTGCTTTTAAAAGATAGAGTTAATATCTCATCAGGGAATGAAGAATATCAAGATAAGCTCAAAACTTATAGTAATAGTCTTGTATGGGGACACTCATTGTGTGAAGAGTTTTATCATAAAACAAACAAGGATTTTCTTACATTTAAAGAAAAAGAGTTTGATAATAAAAGAATAAGCTTTAAACATTATGAAAAATTTGATAAAACCGCCCTTAATGAACGCTCCAAACTCCTCTATGAAATTGTAAAGATTATTTGGGAAGTAGAGCGGTGAGAGGGTGTTATTTGGTATTGGTCGTGGTTAAACGATAATGGGTTTAATAGTGAGAGCTTAACTCCCTAAAAACCCAAAAAATCCCAATGCAAAATCTCGCCGTATCACATATCATTATTCTTAAAGACAAAGATAAAACCCATGAGATAGCCCAATGCACTCTAAAAGATGATAAGCTTTTTGTGCGATTCAAAAATAGTCCTAAAACTTTTACCTATACAAAGCCAAATTTCGTCATTTTCCCAAAAGCTAAAAACTCCAAAGTCTTTGCGTATTTCTGCCAAATCGCTCCAATTATCCGCAAAAAAACAGCGATGAGACCACTAGCAAACTCGCCAAAGAATACGATAAAATCACATATATCCCTAGAGATTGCACACTTTTTAACTATCTCAATCCACCCAAAGCCACCGCTAAATCCAAGCAAGATTCAAATAACACCGCCCAAGCAAAGCCCACACAACACCACCAAACAAGCCCAATCCTTGCTCCCTTTGGACTCAATCTCTCCCAATACCAAGCCTTGCAAAATGCCCTCTCTCATCAAATAAGCGTGATTGAGGGACCACCGGGCACAGGCAAAACCCAAACTATCCTAAACCTCATCGCTAATCTCCTCTATCGTGGCAAAACTATAGCTGTGCTATCCAACAACAACGCCGCCGCGCACAATGTCTATGAAAAACTAAGCAAATATAATCTCACACCTTTGTGTGCGACTCTAGGCAACAAAGAAAATAAAGAAAAGTTTATAGCAAAGCAAAATCCCCAATTCCCAAACACCCATAAAAATCCCACCTCGCAAAATCTTGATACCAAAACCACTAAGCAAACTATCCAAAAATCCCACCAAAAACTACAAGAGATTTTCACGCTACAAAACGCTATCGCCACCGCTCAAGCACAGCTAGAGGCATTGCAGCTAGAATATAAATATTTTAAAGCCTTCAAATCAGAATCTTTAGAATTTAGCCCAGAATCCACTCTCATCAAAAATCCAAAAACACGCACACTCTTTGCCAAGCCCACCCCGCATACAATCCTAATGCTAAAAGTCCTGCTAGAGGAGGATAGCAAAGAAAAACTTTCTTTGTGGCTAAAGCTTAAGGCAATGTATCACTATGGCATAGGGGATTTTAGATTCTCTTTGTAAAGCTAGAATATACAGAATCTTCTATCTTATAAAATGCTATAATACCAAAAAGACTTTCATTGCTGCTTTTAGGAGTATCTATGGCTTTAGCAAACACTGCTAACAACATTACAAAATCAAAACAAGTAAAAGATTCAAAAAAAGACAAAAATTCTAAAACCCTACGCCTACTCTATCCGCAATGGCAAGGAGGCGATATAGCCGCCCTTGTGCCAGAGCTAGAGGCAAAGGATTCAAGCCTTGGCTATGCCTTAGGTGAGGAATTATTAGACTTTTTAGCCCCCAAAGATACAAGCACCAAAGTAGCTAGAGTGCCTATCTCTATGGAATATAAAAGAGAATCTAAAAAGGGCATTCTAAATTATGATGAAATTTTTATGCAAACTAAGGCGGCTTTAGAGATTCTAAAGATAGAAAATCCTGCTAAGATTCTAACTCTAGGCGGGGAGTGCTCCGTCTCTGTCCTTCCCTTTACCTACCTTGCACATAGATATAAGGGTGATGTGGCAATAGTGTGGATTGATGCACATAAGGATTTGAATCTACCCGGCGATACATATCAGGGCTATCACGCTATGGCTTTAGCTGCAACTTTTGGGCTTGTCGATAAAGAGGGTATTGCTAGGCTTTTGCCTTATCATTGTAATCCAAAGGATTCTATCCTTGTAGGAGTGCGAGACTTTGAGGGTAAAAAAGAAAGGCTAAGTGAGATTGGTGTGCAGTATCTAAGCCCACAAGATTCTAAAAACCCTACAAAGCTTTTAGAGTGGCTACAAAGCACGGGTAAAAGCAAGGTGGTGGTGCATTTTGACCTAGATGTGCTAGATCCTAGTGAGTTAGTGATGGCAGTAGGCGTGGTAGAAAATGGCTTGAGAATCAAAGAAGTGGTAAATCTCATCAATGCTATTAACGCAAACTATGAACTAGTAGGACTTACAATCGCCGAACATTTGCCTAGAGCTGCCACAAAACTACGCAATATGATGAGAGAACTGCCTTTGTTTTAGGGTGCTTTCTTTGCGTCTAAGCACGATAGAAAGCAATGAGAAAGAGAGAATAGAGGAGTTTTTACACACTCTTGGCTATGGTGGGTAGGCTTATGGCAGTAAATAGATAGCCTCAAGCCTCGCCTATACCTTGTAAGCTTACCCTCACGGCAATTTCACCAACATAAAACCGCCTTTGAAACCACATACATAGAATCTAGCCACACAATCCACTGCAAAATCTCCCTAAACAGATTCTAAGCAGATGTAACACACGCTTTTATTGTTATCACTGATATTCTGCCAACTCTTTTACTATTGCTTCTATGCGCTCCTGCATAGTCTTTTGCAGGCATTGCGTGTCATTCCAGCAAGTGTTGCGTTGCTTGAGATACGCCCTTTGGGAATCTAGCACCGCCTTATCGCTAGAATCTCCCATTGCCTTGGCTATATCTTTGGCATTTTTACGCAAAGCCTCATATAGCACATTGACTTCCCTATCCAAATACGCCAAATCCGCATTAGCACAAATAGCCCTCTCACTTGCACTCTGTGCCTTAGCGCAATCAAACCCCGCCTCTATCTTGCGATACTCCTTAGCGATATAGACTTCCTCGCCCACATCAAAGAAGCATTTTTGCTGCAAAAAGCTACATTTGGGATTTTCTAGCCCCTCAATTCGCAAGGTATTAGAATCTAGCTTTGTAACCTCTAGCACACAGCCCTTAAAGTCTGGAAAAACAAGCCTCGCCTCTTGCTCACTGCTTGGCTTTAAGAGTATGGTGGGATAGAGGGCTTTGTGCTTAGTCGTATCGCCATCATCACTGCATATACCCTTTTTATTGCCCCAACTTCGTATGCGGTTACCCCCGTTTATCACTCTCTCAAGCTCAAAAGTAAGCGGGATAGAATCTTTAGCCTCCCTCGCTTTATTATCCACAATCTTGATGATATAGGTATTAAAATTTATCGGGCTATGTCCGCCGATGTCCGTATAGCCACTAAAGTGCATATCGGTATGCTTAAACTCCTCAAGGTCTCTCCATTGTGTGAGTGTATCATTACTAAAGTAAGCCTTAAAATCGCTTTGTGTTATATCTTTAGCAATTTTTAGTGGCGACTTACCCTCTTGGTAGAGATAAAATCCAAAGCCCGTGATTGGGAGTTCTAAGGGTTTTTTGTGAGAATCTGCAGGGAAACGCAAGGTATGAAAAGATTTAGAATCCACGCTAATAACAGGGATACCAAGCTCTTTTGCATAAAGCTCCATACTGACTTTATACGCTGTGATTTCTTGCTCTATAAGGGCATCTTTTGGGATATTATCAGCCTCGCCATCTCGCAGTCGCTCCATCTCTGCCTCACTTAATGTCGTAGCAATGACACATTTCTTGCATTGCACTATGTATTCTGTGCTTTGCATAGCTTTTAGATTAATACCCATAAGTAGCAGAAAAATACATAAAACCTTTTCCATAGCATTTCCTTTGCTAATTTAGAGTATTATACCAAACACCCCTATAATACCTCCTATTTTTAGAGATGTTTTATGCGATATTACCTATAATCTCACGCATAAACCCCAAAGGAAAATGATGAAATCACTAAGCAAGATGAGTTTTGAGGAAGTCGCGCAAGAGTTTGCTCCCAAAGAGACAAAAATGATACTAGAGGTATTGAGAGAATCTGAACTAGGGTGGAGCCGTGTGTATGTCCGAGATGATGTATTTAAGCAATGGTTTGAAGAGACACAATGCGAGCTTACCCAAGAGGAGATAGATGATGGGCAAGCAAAATCTTGATTTTATCAACAAAGGAGAACGAGTATGCGTTTTGTGCTATTTTGTCTTATGAGTTTTTGTGCTGTGAATCTCACATCTCTTAGCGCGATGAGTGAGAGTGAGGTTGGCAGTGCCATTTCTAAATGCCTGCATAATGACGATAAGGCGTGCAAGGCGGTTGTAGATGAGTATGAAGCAGAGATTTTAAGCCTTAAAGAATGCGATAATCAAACAAGAGGGCGCGAGAATTTCTATATGGATTGTATGGAGACAGGCTTTGTGCTTTTTGGGGCGCAGCGGTATGAAAAGGCGATTTGGTATCTCAAAAAAGCCCTTGATAACCTTGAAGAAGGTAGCAATGAGTCCTATCAACCAATGTTTGCCAATCACAGAATCGGCATATCTTACCAAAAGCTAGGCGATATGAAAAATGCCAAATGGTATCTTACTCTCGCCTGCCAAGAGGGCTATCCCTTTTCGTGCGTGGAGCTTAAAAAAATGCGAGATACCCCAAAAAATCCTTGAAAACAAAGAATCTACCCCACGAGTTTTAGTCCGATAGCCGAGCCAATGACAAGCAGGAGAAAAAAGAGCTTAAGAGGGGATTTGGATTCTTTAAAAAGCACGATACCCACAATCACACCACCACCCGCACCAATGCCCGTCCATATCGCATAGGCACTAGACATACTAATCTCACGCATAGCGACACTCAAAAGTCCAAAGCTCACAAGGAAGGCAAAAACAATGGCAAGCAAAAAGATTTTTTTATTTGTGTCGCTAAATTTTTTCATACTAAACACGCCTGCTATCTCTGCCAGCCCAGCTAACAACAAGCATACCCACGCTAATGTCGGCGCAAACGCACTCTCTATCATATAAGCCCTCCTGTGTCTTTGCGCTCACTCTTGTCCTCTCCCATAAATTCATCAAGCTCATCAAGCCCAAGCTCTGTGGAGATGTCGCGCACCATTTTACGCTCACTCTCACTTTTACTTGTGAGTTTTAGCCCCACCACGCCGATAAGCAAAGTCGCAATCAATGTGAGACGCACGAAATTCACCTCCTCGCCAAAGACGAGCATTTCAGCCACGACAATCCCCGCTGCCCCAATCCCCACAAATACCGCATAGGCGACACTCACCTCAAGCCGCTTAGTCGCTAAAATCATCAGCACAAAAGAAGCGAGAATCCCAAGCAGTGTGAGGCAATACAGCCAAAGTGTATCGGCATATTTAAGCCCACTCACCCAAAAAATCTCGATAATACCGCCCAAGATGACAAAGAGCCAACCCATAGAATCTCCTTGTATGCGTAAATATGCAAAATTAGAATTAAGATTATAGCGTTTTTTTTTTTTTGTTAGTCAAGGGGGAAGTGATAAAAAGGCGTGATGCTTAGAATCTCTAACAACCAGCGACACTGCAGAATCTCAACAATCTCAAAGATTTAGGTTCGGGTTTTGTATGGTCGCGTAAGCGGAGCGAGTGGAGATTCACTCTCCGCGAGCGATACCAATTTGCCACAGGCAAATTGCAATAAAATAATGGAATCTAGCTTGATTTATAAAAAAGGTGCAAGCCCCAAGTGGCGTTAATGACACTCTGACACCAAAAGATTCTAGAATCTCGCACTAGATTCTGTATATGTTCGCGTAAGCGGAGCGAGTGGAGATTCACTCTCCGCGAGCGATACACAAGAGCGAAGCTCTTGCAATAAAATAATAGAACCTAACAAGGTCTAGAGTAAAAACTTTTTAAATCTTTAGGCTTTCTACTGCCTTGGCATAGTCCTTAGCACCAAAGATATAGCTTCCTGCTACCACCATATCCGCGCCACTCTCTTTGATAAGTGCGATATTCTCCGCGCTAATGCCACCATCGATTTCTATGAGGCATTGAGGATTGAGATTGTCTCGTAAGTCTCGTAAGTCTCGAAGTTTTTGGAGACTATAGGGGATAAACTTTTGTCCGCCAAAGCCCGGATTGACACTCATAAGCAGCACCAAATCTAGTTTTGGCAAAATATAGCGCAAAGAATCCAAGCTCGTATGTGGGTTTAGCACCACACCAGCTTTGATTCCTTGAGATTTAATCTCTTCTATCAGTCTATCAAGATGACACACTTCCTCTATATGCACACTCAAAAATGCAGGTTTGAGCGGTGCAAAGAGATTGACAAAAAATTCACTATTGCGTGTCATAAGGTGAATGTCAAGTGGTTTGGTGGCGATTTTGGCGATTTTTTCCACGACAAGTGGTCCAATCGTGAGATTTGGCACGAAATGTCCGTCCATCACATCAATATGCAAATAATCACATTGTGTGGCGCAGATAGCCTCCACTTCCTGCCCAAGATTTAGAAAATCCGCCGATAACAAGCTGGGTGCGACAAGCATTGTGGATTTCATAGGTGTGTCCTTACATCTTAGATTTGTGTGCATTGTAGCATTTTTGCCTTAATCCTCGGCACTCAAGCCCTTAAGCCAATCAGAATGCTGGGCAATATGATCTTTTTGCAATAAACTATCGCGCAGAGATTCTAGCTCCTCACCCTCTAATATGTGCATAATTTCGGGACTTAGGCTTGTTGTGTGAGAGCTGACACTTAGGGTGTTTAGGAGATTCTCAATCTCACGGATAAGCGCGCCTTTAGTCGTAATCTCGCCATTTTTGGTTGTGTATGGAGTGTCCATTACACACCTGCCTTAGAATCTAGCCTCGCTAACTCTTGTGTGATTTGTGTGTTAAAAGATTCAAAATAGCCCTGATTTTTTGGAATCTTTGCCCTAAATTCCTCCAAAATCGCTCCATAATCGCTTAGGAGCAACTCGCCTTTTAGTAGCAAATATTTGAGATAGAGCCAGTAGGTATTGAGCACATCACTTTGGCAATACTCCTGTATCTTGTCTAATGCCTCTTTGCGTCCAAATACGGGGTCAAAAAACACCTCATACACCTGCGAGCCACTCATATCGTATTTGCCCACAATCCCACACATCTTGCATATAGAATCTAGGCTAAGTCCGCGCACCGCTCCAAATCCTCCTAAGCTATCAAGCAAATCTGTATGGAATCGTTCGCTATAACGTTGGCGGTAGTTTTCCCATTTGTTTTTGTTATACTGCGGATTGTCTGTCTCAAAATACGCGTGGGCTTGGATATGATAGCGCATAGCACGCAAGGTAAGTGCCACCATATCAAAGCCCCTACCATTGAAGCTTACAAGGTTTGGTTGCTTGGCATTAAACCATTCCCAAAAGTCTTTGAGGATTCCAGATTCTAAGCTATCAAGAGTTTGTGAATCTAGCTCTCCTTTCTCTTGTGCAAACTTTTCACTTGCCTTCAGCCCGAAGTTACCAACTTTGATAAAATGCCCAAATTCATCGCATAGCACACTTGAGATGCTTATGATACGATGAAAGGGGATAGGCAAAAACTCCGAGCCGTTTTTTTGGACTTGGTAGTCAAAGGCTTGGGTGCAAATCTCAATCTCACTTCCACTAAAGCCAAAAGTTTGGGCAAGTAGATGAGTATCTGGGATTGTCTCGATGTCAAAGACACAAATCATTTAAGCCTCCTTATACGCGATATAGGATACAATCAAGTTTTGTATTGTAGCAAAGTCAGGATAAAAGGAAGCAAAATGTATGCATTACTTAGCGTAAGCGATAAAGAGGGAATTGTCGAGTTTGGCAGGGAATTAGTGAATCTAGGCTATAAGATTCTAAGCACGGGTGGCACACTTAGGGCATTGCAGCAAGCAGGCGTGAGCGCGAAGGAAGTGAGTGAGCATACACAAAGCCCCGAAATGTTTGATGGCAGGGTCAAGACACTCCACCCCAAAATCCATGGTGGGATTTTGTATCGCCGCGATAACGCCTCTCACCGCCAAAGTGCTAAAGAGTATGGAATAGAATCTATCGACATCGTGTGTGTGAATCTCTATCCGTTTAAACAAACTATTGAGCGCACGGAGGATTTTGATGAGATTATAGAAAATATCGACATAGGCGGTCCGGCAATGGTGCGTTCAGCTGCCAAAAACTTCCAAAGTGTGCTTATAGTTACAAATCCTAATGATTATGCGCGTGTGTTAGAATCCCTCAAATCAGGGCAAAATACTTTAGAGTTTCGCACAGAGCTAATGATAAAGGCTTATGAGCATACTGCAAGCTATGACGCGATGATTGCTAACTATATGAACAAACGATTTAAGCAGGGCTTTGGGGAGAGGCAGTTTGTCGTGGGACAGAAAGTCTTTGATACGCGTTATGGGGAAAATCCTCACCAAAAAGGTGCGCTCTATGAGTTTGGCGAGTTTTTTAGCCGGTATTTGTGTATCAAAAAGGGTGAGCCAAGCTTTAATAACCTCACAGACATTAATGCGGCGATGACTATCGCAACTGCCTTTGGTCAATCACCTGCTGTGTGTATCATCAAGCATGGCAACCCTTGTGGCTTTGCGATTAAGCAAACTCTACTAGATTCATACACAAATGCGCTCAAATGTGATAGTGTGAGTGCGTATGGGGGTGTGGTAGCAGTAAATGGCGTGGTTGATGAGGTATTAGCACACAAGATGAGCGAGATTTTTATCGAGGTGATTGTGTGTGCTGGGATTAGTGATGCAGCACTCAAGGTCTTTGAATCCAAAAAACGTACCAAGATTTTTACTTGTGCGCGTGATGGGCAAAGCACATTGTATATGCCACGCGATAGCTATGATTTTAAACATATCCAAGGGGGGTTTGTGTATCAGCAAAGCGATAATGTGCGTTTTGATGAGGTGCAAACAGCAAGGCTTGTAACCAAAAAGGCGGCAGATTCAGCGCAATTTAGGGATTTAGAGATTGCGTATAAAGTCGCTGCGCTCACCAAATCAAATTGTGTTGTGTATGCTAAAGATGGTGCGCTGCTGGCGATTGGTATGGGTATGACAAGCCGGGTCGATGCCTCAAAAGCAGCGATTGCCAAGGCTAAGGATATGGGGCTAGATTTGCGAGGGTGTGCGTTGGCGTCCGAGGCGTTTTTTCCATTTCGTGATAGTATCGATATGGCACATAGCGTAGGTGTGGCAGCGGTGATCCAACCTGGTGGGAGCATACGCGATGATGAGGTGATTGCGGCGTGCGATGAGTTTGGTATAGCGATGTATTTTAGCGATACGAGGCATTTTTTGCACTAGGCTCGTTCATTTAATACAAGTTTTGCTGTAGCAAAACTTGTGTATCGGGGCTTCAAGGCAAAGCCTCTCGCCCCTCCGCTGCGCGATCATACAGCTGATTTTTTAGAATCTAAATTACATTTTGGTGTTGCCACCTCATAAACGCCGCTTGGGCAAACATATTTTCTATAAACCCACCTTGATTCCATATTTTTAATGTGGTCAATCATTCAAATAATACACAAGAGACGAAAATCTAGGTTATTGCTTAAGTGTCAGAAGAATTAAGAGTAGTGCGCCCCTATCGGGGGAAACACCGATGTTTGCCTAGAGTTTGGACTCGTAGCGGCGAAGCATATAGAGACGTTTAAGAAGTTTTTTCTTAGCATTTATCTTTTGCTTCTTGCGGCGCTCTGTCTGCGGCTCAAAAAACCTTCTGGCTCGTGTCTCGGTAACTACGAGATTTCTATCAGTTTGCTTTTTGAATTTTCTATACGCTTCATCAAAGCTCTCATTTTCGCGCACTTTTATACCCGGCATACTCATCACCTACTTTCTTTGGTAAAATAAAATCGACATTGTAGGGCAAAAAATCTAAAACAAACATTAAGGAATAGCACGATATAATGCCACCTCCAAAATTCTAAGATGTGCTCGTAGCTCAGCTGAATAGAGCAACAGGTTGCGGTCCTGTAGGTCGGGGGTTTGAATCCCTCCGAGCACGCCATCTTTGATCGTATTTTGGTGTAATCTTCATTGAAACTTCTGCATTACATTAATTTTTGGTATCATTGGTTTTTTATTTGCAAAACATTTAGGTAGGAATTAATGGAGCGCAATGTCAAATATGTCAGCATTGGTATTGTTTTTCTTGGGATTATTATAGGGTTTTGTGTTTTTGTGCTGTGGCTTGGACGCTTTGACTTTAATGCCAGCAAATACAACACCTACTATATTCTTACACAAGATGAAGCCTCCTCCGTGGGTGTTAATACGCCTGTTAAGTTTAAGGGTATTGCAGTGGGTAAGATTAGCAATGTGAGTTTTGAGGATCTCGCACAAGGACTTGTTAAAATCACACTCGCCATAGATTCTAACCTAGAAGTGCGCGAGGATTCTTATCTTACCATTGCCTCAAGCGGGCTTGCTGGGGCGAATTATCTTGCGTTTTATCAAGGACAAAGCACACAGCCAAATACCTCGCATATCATAGAGCTTAGAAAAGGTGGGCTTGATGTCTTGCTACAAAAAGTCGAGGCTATCGGCGATAAAAGCCTTGATGTAATGGGTGGTATCAGTGAGCTTACCAACCCTCAAACTATCCAAAATATCCAACACACTTTTTTGCATCTCTCACAAATTAGCCAGGATATGGCACAGATTACCAAGCGACTAGATTCTATCACCAAAACTATTGACATCAATCTCCAAGATGGACAATACGATGTGCGCGCTATTCTTAATCCTAGTCTTTTGCAGCTCCAAGACACACTTTTGCAAATTGATCATTTTTTCTCTAAAGCCACACATTTTATGGATAAAATCGATAGAAATCCCTATGATAGCCTTTTTGGCAAAAAGAAAGTCAGCGAAGAATAAAAAAGGTAATAATCCAAATATCAAAAAAGTAAGGAGTGAGGTGTGAAAACAAAATATATACTCATAGGTTGTATTGTAGCATTGTATGCAGGGTGTGTGAGTGTGGATATTAAGACAGAGATTCCAGAAGTGAGTTTTTATGATATTTCTTTGCACACACAAAAGGTTCTTAAAAATCCCAAACAAAGCTATGGCACGATTATAAGCGCGGCAATGCCTTATGATAGCACGGATATTTACAAGCTAGATTCCCAGACTTTGCGCACACGCATTTTGCCAAATGCCCAATGGGTAAGCAAGCCAAAAGAAATGCTTGTCGCGACTTTGGGAGGAATGATGAGTGAGCGAGGACTAAGTCTCATCAAGCCACCATTTGGTAGTGTAAAGGTGGGCAAGATTTTGAAACTTCATATTGACAAGATACTTATTATCCAAAAAGAAGGTGGAGAATACGCCACTCTTAGCGTGCATTATGATCTTTTGAATGCTAAAGATGCGAGTTTGCTAAAAAATGGCATTATCGTGCGCCAAAAAGAAATAGCCAATATGCAAGACTTCGCACCGGTTTTTTTAGAACTAAGCCAAGAAGTGCTCTCCGAAGTCATAGGGCAGATTCTCTAACACCGCTTGCACACATTTGAAAGATTTTGGTGTAGTTTTTTTATAATTTTGCGCGCACGCGTTATAAATATGTGCAAAAATGTAATGATTTTTCAAAGGAAAAGACAAAAAAAAAAAAAACGATTTTTTGTGCGGCAAGTCCTGCTATAATAATAACTCTCATACTTTCACACAATAAGGACAGGATAATGGAGTTATTTTTGCAAGATGACACGCTCATCACTTCCAAAACAGATACAAAGGGCAAAATCACTTATGGCAACGAGGATTTTTGCTATTTTGGTGGCTTCAAGGACGAAAAGGAATTTATCAACAAACCCCATAATCTCATACGCCACGAATCAATGCCACGAGTGGCTTTCAAGCTTTTGTGGGACACGGTAAAAGGTGGCGAGGAGTTTTTTGGATTTGCTTGCAATCGCTCTGCACAAGGCAATACTTACTGGGTTTTTGCCAATATTACGCCATCATACGATGCCCAAGGTAATATTGTGGGGTATTATTCTGTGAGGCGGCGAGCGAGTAAGGCAGGGGTAGAGGCACTTAGTGCGATTTACAAAAAATGCCTTGAGCTTGAAACCTCCCAGAGCGTGCAAGCTGCTCAAGACTACATCGCAGAGATTCTCAAAAAGCACAACAAAACTTGGAATGAACTTATGATTTCCTTACAGGCAGAGGGCAAAACAGGGGGGTATCGATGAAAATTTTGCTGTGGATAGCAATCGTCTTAGGTGTAGTGGGTATTGTGCTAGATGTTTTGTGGCAAGGTTTTTCGCCAAGCATAGTGGTCGTAGGGATTTTGCTCATCGTGCTTGGCGTGGCACAATACAAAATGAACTTACGCACTAAGCTTATCCAAAGAATCCTCAAAGTGTCAGAAAAATACAGACAGGGTGAGTTTGAGGATAGAGTGCTTTTCATACAGGGTGATGCGGATTTGCATCATTTGGCAAATAATATAAACATCGTGATTGACAATATTGAAGCTTTTATGCGTGAGATAGCCACAGCAATCAAAAGCACACAGGAAGGGAAATTTTATCGTAAGGCTATGGCACAAGGGCTTAAAGGCGCGCTCTGCACGAGTATCACCACGATAAATTCTACTCTTGATAAGGTGGAGGAAAACGCCAGAGAAAATATCTCAAATGCTCTTGCAAAAGCACTGATGAATATGAGTTTGCAAAACCAAAATACCGATTTGAGCAAGGTTTCTGTGGATTTGGGCGAGGATTTGGAACGTATGGACACAGCAGACTCTCAAGTCTCCTCTATCGCGCAGGTCTCACAACAATCTCAAGAAGATGTCGCACAAATCACTTCGTCTATTGATGATTTGATTGTGATTATTGGCGATAACAACAATATGATTGAAAGTTTTGCTCAAAAGTCTCAAGACATTGGGTCTGTGATTGGCATTATCCGTGATATTGCTGACCAAACCAACCTCCTCGCGCTTAATGCCTCCATCGAAGCCGCACGCGCAGGAGAGCATGGGCGGGGCTTTGCGGTGGTCGCTGATGAAGTGCGCAAGCTTGCCGAAAAAACACACAAAGCCACCAGCGACATTGCTATCGTGGTGCAAACAATGCAACAAGAAATCAATACGATTTTAGAAAATTCTTCGCATGTTACGCAAGTGGCTAACTCCGCACACAAAAGTGTGGGGCATTTCAACGAAGTATTTGCTGGGCTTGGTGAGACCACAAGCAATCTCTTTAGTGTGTTTGAAAAGCTTTCACAGGGTTTGCTGCTTAGTGTTTCTAAGCTTGATCATATTTTGTATAAATCCTCATTATATTTGAGTGTCAATAATAAGCAAGAGGTTTGCGATTTTAATTCTCTTAATCCTATCTCTAAATATCTTGATAATGAGCATCTTACCAAAAAAATTAAAGCCCTAGACATAAGCAAGATTCACACCATAGAATCTAAGCTCAAATCAAGCGCTCATACTGCACTTGGAGTTCTTGCCCAAGAAGTTACACAAGAAACTTCTGATATAATTGTCAAAAACCTACATAAGCTTGAAGAGGATTCGCAAGAGGCTGTGGCATTGCTTGATAGTGCCAATGCGCAAGTTTCGAGCTTGTAGTTATAAGGAGTTGTGGTGAGTGGATTTTTTGGAGCATTCATAGAGGTTTTGACAAATAACAATGTGCTTTTTTATCTTATTGCTTACCTTGTGGGTGGGATACCATTTGGGCTTTTTTTGACAAAGACTTTTTACAACATTGATGTGCGCACCATCGGATCTGGAAGCATTGGTGCAACCAATGTCTATCGCGCTATCAAAGGGATTAACCCCAAAAATGCCACGATTTTAGCTGTTAGCACGATTGTGCTTGATGCGTGCAAAGGAATGTTTGTCGTGCTTGCCGCTAAAATCTGTGGTTTGAGCTTTGAAACGCAATGGCTTATTGCGATTCTCTCGATTTTGGGACATTGTTATAGCCCATATCTAGGTTTTAATGGTGGCAAGGGTGTCTCCACAGCAATTGGTTCAGTTATCTTACTCATACCCATAGAGGGGGTTTTGGGGCTTGTGGTGTGGGGATTTGTGGGTAAAGTGCTCAAAGTCTCCTCGCTTTCCTCGCTTTTTGGCGTGCTAAGTGGTATCTTGCTGACTTTTATCGTGCCTTATGTGCTACCTATCCCAGATTCTATAAATATCCTTGCACAGGTGCATACACACACACCCGTGGTGATTATAGGTTTGCTTATTCTTTATACACATATTCCAAATATCAAGCGTCTGCTAAGTGGCAAAGAGGGTAAGGTGCTCTAAGTGCAGTATTGCCTTGAGATTGAGGACTTGCGTTTTTTGACTATCGTAGGGATTTTAGAGTCCGAGCGCACACATGAGCAAGAAGTCCTCATCAACGCCAAAATTCACTATCACTACGATACAATCTACTTGGATTATGTGCGTGTGGTGGAATGCATCCAAGATACCATATGCACCAATGCCTATGGGCTACTTGAGGAGCTAATAGAGGGCGTGTGCAGAGAGCTAAAAGCACAATTCCCAACAATTATCTCTATTGATTTTCATATCACAAAGCCACAGATTCTGCCGCATTGTAATGTCGGTGTGCGTGCGCAAAAGCACTTCCCCAGAGACACTTCTTTGTGTTAAGGGAGTAGAGAGAAAATTTAGGAGGGAATAGTTTTTTTAAAACCTCTTCCTCTCCACATCAGCTAATATCTCATCAGCTATGGTATTCACTCTTTGAGTGATCTCATTAGTATTGTTGGCTACTTCTACATTCTCTTGGGTTACTCCCTCTAATTGAGCAATAGCCTC
>DXIN01000016.1 GCA_019112865.1 Candidatus Helicobacter avicola | reverse complement strand
GAGGCTATTGCTCAATTAGAGGGAGTAACCCAAGAGAATGTAGAAGTAGCCAACAATACTAATGAGATCACTCAAAGAGTGAATACCATAGCTGATGAGATATTAGCTGATGTGGAGAGGAAGAGGTTTTAGGGGGGAGTTATTAGCAAACCCCCTAGTCTTTGAAATAAGCCTTAGTTAGATTCGTATTCTAGGATTTTTAGGGCATGGCGGAGATGTTCTGGGTGTATATAGGCGTTTTCTTGCTGTGGGTGCATGGAAGTATCGCGCGTCTTGCCCACCATATACATATATCTGTGTTTTCTTAGCAGCGCGCACATTTGGGGTCCAAAATCATGATAATACTCACTAAATATCTCAAACACCACCGCTCCGCTTGGTGCAAAGAGCACATTGGCTAGCCCCGCACCATGCATACTCGCGATGATCTTGCACTCTCTCATCAGCGCGATTTGCTCTCGTAGGCTTAAGTTATCGGGCAGCACGATCTCATAGCCAAACTCCCCAAACACCGCCTGCACTTCCTGCAAGTTCTCGATATTGCGATTAGAATCCATTGGGCGCGTGAGGAATACCTTGCGCGTGGGGCAAGAGGTGGGCGTGTGTGATGCAGACATATACGATGTGGGCGTGCTTAAGCTTGCGTAAAAATCTCGGATATTAAGTGGGAGTGAGAGCGCGTGGGCGAAAAGTAGGCGATCGCGGTATTCTATCGTCTCGACATCGGCAGTGAGCGTGGGTAGCAGGAGTGAATCTGCACGCAAAAGCCGATGGGGCTTGGGCGAGAGGATTTTCTCACGCGGGATTTGTAAGATCTCCACCATCTCGCGCGCAAAGGGCGTGGAGGTATCGAGCACATAATAATCCACTTCTAGCCCGCTATGGATAATCTGCAGCATACTTGAGACACTCTCCACAAGGTAGTGGAAGTAGTTACTGCTTTGGTGCATGATGGCGAGCGTGCCATCTATCCTCTGTGGGCACGCGGTGTAAAAGCGCAGCCATTTTAGGCAGGTTTTGAGGACAAAGAGAATCTTGCGCGGCGTGCTAAGTGCGCGTGGTGGGGCAAACTCGTGCGTCATATAGGAGGTTTGGGAGATGAGGGCTTTGCGCGAAGCAGTGATGAGGATTTCCGAGCTATGCGAGTAGCAGTAGGCGTGAGCAAATGCGCGGACTTTGAGCGGTGGGAGCGTGCGCGTGTATGGGCGGAAAAAGCGGTGGTAGTTGCCAAAAATATCGCGAAAGTGGAAGTTCTTTTGCGTGTGGTTTGTCTCCGAGCGACTTTCGCGGGAATCTACGCTCGGGGTTTGGTCATTTATGTCTAATAAACTCCCTGCACCCCTCGCTTGATAGCCCACGAAATTCATCTCGGATACTTCGCCACCTTGTTGCTCTTGTGTGGCACATTTAGATTCTGAATCTATCTGTGAATCTCGTGCTTGGCTTGCCGCGGAAATTCTAGGATTACTAAAGAAACTGCGGCTTTGCCTTGTTTTGTGCGTAAGATTTAAATGTTGTGCAAGGCGAGGCGAGGGAGTTACCTTGTCGGTAATGACCGATGCCGAGCCGCCGCACTCATTTAAAGATTGCGTGCAAGCCAAATTTCCCTTATTATCTTCTAATTGCCCCCCCCCCCCAAATGCACTTACAAGCCCGCTTAGCTCGCGCTCACTCTCATATTCGTAGATTCCCTCTCCACACACAAGGATAGTTTTACTTGGATAGACTTCTAGTTCTTGCGTGATTTCCCCCACCGCTTTGGCTTTCTCAAAGGTGGTGGTTTTGGATCGCAAGAGATTGTATAAAACCCCTAACACATACGCTCCTTATTGTGAT
Source organism: Candidatus Helicobacter avicola (assembly GCA_019112865.1). Taxonomy (GTDB): domain Bacteria; phylum Campylobacterota; class Campylobacteria; order Campylobacterales; family Helicobacteraceae; genus Helicobacter_F; species Helicobacter_F avicola. The sequence goes on along the minus strand of DXIN01000016.1, from coordinate 57,654 downwards.
ATTTGACTTAAAGGTTTGGGCAAAAGCGTGAAATGCGTGATCTCATTTTGGCTGCCCACGCGCATAGGTGGTCCCCAATACCCCGTGCCTTGATTGATATACAAATATCCTCCGATTGGAAGTGAATCTAAGCCTTTAGTATAGGGTTGCTGGAGTGGCACAAGCAGTGAAAAGGGAAATATCTGCCCGCCGTGCGTGTGTCCGCTAAGCACAAGGCGGATATTGGCGGTAAGCTCTGGCTCGAAATTATGGATAGATTCTAACTCATAGATGACTTTTGGTTGATGAGAGAGAAATATCATAGGTGTGTAGGTGGCTTCTTGTATCGTATCCTTAGCTTTGAGCAATGTCTGACGCACATCAGGCTTTAGATCGTGGTGCAAAAACGCCTCACGCACGCCTACAAGGTCGGCAATGCCTGCAATAACTATCGGTGTGTGTTCGTGTGTAATCACATCAACATCATTAAGCAACACCTTAAAGTCCATCGTGCGTAAATACTCTAAAATATCGCGTGCATCGTGGAAATACTCGTGATTGCCTAGCACATAATACACACCATAACGCGCTCTTAGATGTGCGAGCTCATTCACCGCCTCACGCACGATTTCTATGGGCGAATCCACAATATCGCCGGTGAGAAAAATCACATCGGAATTGAGGGCATTGGTGCGCTCGACTATATCACGCACACGGGTAGATTCTATCAAGCCTCCGATATGTATATCGCTAAGCTGCACGACTTCTAGCGGTGCGCTAAGTCCATCAATCTCTAGGCTTATATGCGTGATTTGGGGTTTTTGCACGCCTATAAATATTCCATACACCACCATTACGATTCCAGCAATCCCTGCAATGCGTTTGAGAGTGAATCTAGCGCGTGTGCGCGTGTGCTTGTGCTTCACGCCTAGCAGGGCAAGTGAGCAGAGCTGATAGAGCAGTGTAACCACCAAAAAACTTAGTGCCACGCCCATACACACAGAGAGTAAAAGATAGAGACTTTGGCTAGGTGGGGCTTTGTGGAGAAATGAGAAATATGCGGCAGTGCCTAGGAAATTAAGCCACACAACTACGAGCCAAAACTTCCTAAAAAGTGCGGTGTCGGCAAAGGATTTGATAAGTGCCTTGTAGATATAAAAATGCACGAACCCAAAGCCACAAATGGCTAACAGAGGAAAAAACATATGTTGCATTTGGAAAATACTAAGCGGGGCTTCCATAGGATTCCTTAGTTTGTGTGATGAGGCATTGTAATACAAATTTGCTTAAATTCACGCGTGTATTCTCACACAAATGTCTTACGCCCCTTTTTGCTAAAATCAATAAGGTTTTGAGTGGATTCTATGTTTTTTGGCACACACATCATCGCAATTTTAAAGACTTCAAGTGCAGTAAGTGCATCAGCATAAGCGCGGTGCGTGGCTGGGGTATTAATCCCTAAAAAAGTGTTTAAAAACCCTAGTGCGTAGCGCGGAGAGAGGATTGTCTTGCGTGCTAGATCGAGCGTGCAAAGCTTAGGTAAGAGCATAAGTGGGATATGGTAGCGCATAAAAGATTCGTTGAGGAAATTAAAGTCAAAGCTCACATTATGCGCTACAAAGACACTCCCACGCACAAAATCTCTAAATCTTGTGAGAATCTCTTGTGGTTGTGGAGCGTTTTGGAGATCTTTAGTCTGTATGCCAGTGAGTTTTGTGATTTCACTAGGCACATAAGGAGCAAAAATCAGACTCTCAAAACGATCAATTACCTCGCCATTTTGGTATTTGAGTGCACCGATTTCAATCACATCGTGTTCGTTTGCCTTCCCACCCGTTGTCTCAATATCGACAAAGCAAAATACCGCCTCTTGTAGTGGTAAATTTGCGGTGCTAAGTGTGATTGTATCACCATTTTGCTGCAAGGGAAAATCATAGAGTTTAAGAATCTCTAGCTGTGTAGCGAGATTGGTGTATTGCGCACTCTCACCCATATCACGCCAAAATCGCTCAAAAGATTCCAAACTCATAGAATCTTGGCTAAGTCTTTGAAAAAGTTGCGTGTAGGCTCTCATCAAGAAATCTTGCTTCCTGCCTTTTTGGGGACGCTTAGGAGACTTAAACCCTCATCATCGTGTGCGCTTAATATCATACCCGAACTCAAAAGCCCCATAAGTTTCACAGGTTTAAGGTTGGCGACTACACACACTTGCTTGCCCACAAGCTCGCTTGGATCGTAGTATTTGGCAATCCCAGAGAGAATCTGGCGCGGTGTGGATTCGCCCAAATCAATGAGAAATTTAAGGAGTTTTTCGCTCTTTGGCACTCTCTCACACTCTAGCACCACACCCACGCGCAAATCAAGCTTGGCAAACTCCTCTATGCCCACAAGTGATGGGGTAGATGTCAGAGTGGATTGTGCGTGAGATTGTGTTTTGGGTGCAGTGGATTGTGAGGTAGATTCTGATAGATTGCTTGGCTCGGGCATTAGTGGGGATTCTATCCGTGGGAAAAGTGGGGCTATGGGCGTGAGTGTGGCGGATTGCAAGAGGGTATTTTGCGAAACATAGCGCGTGAAGCTTTGTGTATCTATACTGCAACCTAGCGCGGTGGCTATACTTTTGGCAGTTCTTGGCATTATAGGGTAGAGACACAGCGCGGTTTTTAGCAAAATATTGCTCACAAGCATAAGCAGGGCAAGAGTTGGCTCGCTTTCGCCTTGCTTCATCATTTTCCACGGCTCATAGGTGCTAATCACATTGTTGCCAAGCCTCAAAAGCCCCCAAAGCTCTTCAAGCGCGATGTGTGGCTGCATATCACTCATAGCAGATTCAAACCGCTCCAATATAGGCGCGATCTTTGCCACTTCTTGTGGGTAAAAATGCTCTATCTGTGTGCAGAAAAGCGTGAGATTGAAGTATTTTTGCGCCATACCAATGAGGCGGTTTAGGAGGTTGCCAATGTCATTGCTCAAATCAGAGTTAATACGCTCAATCAACGCCCTTTGGCTAAAGTCGCCATCTTGCCCAAAAGGCACTTCACGCAACAAAAAATATCGAAATGCCTCTATGCCGTAGCTTTGGGCGACCTCTTTGGGATTTACTACATTGCCGATACTTTTACTCATTTTCACACCATCACGAGTCCACCAGCCGTGTGCATAGATCTTGCGCGGGAGGGGCAGCCCTAAACTCATCAAAAATGCAGGCCAATACACCGCGTGAAAACGCAAGATGTCTTTACCCACAATGTGCGTGGCATTTTCCCACAAATCCATACGCATCGCACTCTCATAGCCTATCGCACTAATGTAGCTTATCAGCGCGTCAAGCCATACATACAAAATATGTTTAGGCGCATTCTCTGTATTCTCTATACCCTCTGGTAATGGCACGCCCCAGCTAAATCCCGTGCGCGTAATTGAGAGATCCACTAGCCCAGATTCTACAAAGCGAATGACTTCATTGCGCTTGTGCTTAGGCACGATGACATCGGGGCATTGCTCATACCATTGCAAGAGGGCATTTTGGTATTTTGAGAGGGCAAAAAAATAACTCTCTTCTTTGATGGTAGTCGTAGGCTTACCACAATCAGGGCATTTTTGCTCCACCACTTGGTGCTTAGTGAAATGACTCTCACACGAGATGCAATACCACCCCTCATAGACACCCTTATAAATATCCCCTTTTTGAAACATTTTCTTAAAGGCAACTTGTGCGCTTTGGCAGTGCGCAGAATCTGTGGTGCGGATAAAATAATCAAAGTCGATACCAAACTCCTCCCAAAGTGTGCGGAAATGCGCACTAATAGAATCTGCATAGGCTTGGGGGGTTTGGTTGTGAGCTTTGGCGGAGTTTTCGATTTTTTGTCCATGCTCATCGGTGCCGGTGAGCAAAAACACCTCTTGTCCGTGAATTTGGCGGTATTTTTTGAGCATATCGCAAATGATAGTCGTATAGGCATGTCCGATATGTGGCACATCATTGACATAATAAATCGGTGAAGTGATATAGCTTTTTTTCATATAAATCCTTTAGTTAAAATCAAAACTTCCCTCTTGTCCTTTGTTCATACTCTCATACACAGCTTTTACATAGGCTTTGCGCACCTCGCACTCTAGAAAAGATTCACAAGACATACATGAGCCAAGATTGTGGGAGGTTTGGCATTCTTGGAGTTTTTGGCTTTGGTCCTGGAGTTTTTGGACAAAAATATCTTCTTCCATAGTATTCCTTAATCTAATTTATTTATCATTTTTGCTGTATGCGTGCTTAACCTGTGCAATCTCCTCACTGCTCCCAAAAAAGCAGGGTGTGCTATCATGGATATGTTTCACATCAAGCTCTAAAAGTCGCTTTGCCCCATCAATCGCCTCGCCTCCTGCGCATTCATACACAAAAGCAAAAGGAAAGACCTCAAAGAGTTTGCGGAGCTTACCCTCTGGTGCATCTTGTGTCGCAGGATAGCTAAAAAGCCCACCACCCTTGATAAGAATCTGATGTAAATCTGGCACCATACCACCAGAGTAGCGCAGTCTGTAGCCCTGCGCAAAGAGTGAATCTATCAGGGCTTTGTGCCGTGGTGCCCAATACTGCTGTGTCCCACCGGGCGCGTTTATCTTGCCTTTTTTTCCTAATCTAAGCACACCTAGATGATGCCACACTCCGTTGCAATACCGCCAATGCTCCACTTCCTTATGAGCGAGGACTATCTCTAATCGCGGTCCATACACGATGTAGCCACTAGCTATAAGTGCGTGAGATTCCAAGACATTTTCATAGATTCCAAAAATCGTGCCTATGCTTAGATTGCTATCCACAAGCGAGGAGCCATCAAGCGGATCATAGGCAACAAGAAGTGTTGCGTGAGAATCTGTCTTATACACTGCTTCTTGCTTTTCCTCACTACACACACCCTTGATACATTCAAGTGCGAGGAGACGCTCCTCGATGAGTTTATCAGCTTGTACATCGACTTTAAGCTGCATATCGCCACTAGAGTTTTGTGAGGTGAGATAGTCAGTCGATGGGTTTTTAAGAAGAGTATCGATACTGACACCACAGGTTTTAAAAGTCTCAAACACAAGGGATACAGGCTCATTCATTACACAATCCTTGCAAAAAAATCAAGTGAGATTCTAACACGTCAAAGCTTAAAACTTTGGTGTTTTCTCTTGGTATGAGATGTTTATCAAGCAAAACCCACAAAATCTCTTTAAGACTAAATTACCCAAAATTATGAAGTTCTTATGCAAGTTTTGTTACAATGCTGGGCATTTTGACACACGAGGTATGAAATGGACTATAAAGACACATTGATTTTGCCAAACACAGATTTTCCTATGCGTGGTAATCTCCCTCAAAATGAGCCACAAGTCTATGCAAAATGGCGCGAGGAGAAAATCTATGCGCGTATGTGCGACACAAACGCCCCGCAACAGAGCTTCACACTCCATGATGGACCACCTTATGCAAATGGACATATCCATATCGGACATGCGCTCAATAAGATTCTCAAAGATATGGTGGTAAAACTCCACTATTTTCAAGGACACAAGATAGCCTACACACCCGGTTGGGACTGCCATGGACTGCCTATTGAGCAAAAGGTGGAGGAAAAAATCGGCAAGGACAAAAAAGACAACCTACCAAAGACAGAAATTCGTGAGCTGTGTCGTGAGTGGGCGCGGGAGTTTATTGGGATTCAGAGTGAGGAATTTCAAGATTTAGGCGTTTTGGGGGATTTTGAGAATCCTTACAAGACAATGGACTTTGCCTTTGAGGCGGAGATCTATCGTGCGCTGTGCGAGATTGCAAAGCAGGGATTGCTGATTGAGCGCAGTAAGCCGGTGTTTTGGAGCTGGGCGGCAAAGAGTGCGCTAGCTGAAGCCGAGGTGGAGTATCAGGACAAAGAGGATTATTCGATATTTGTGGGATTTGATCTAAGCGCGCAATCCTGTCAAAAGCTTGGTGTAGATCGCGCTAAAGCCATAATTTGGACAACCACGCCTTGGACACTGCCAGCAAACCAAGCTATTTGCCTCAATGCTAATGAAGAGTATGTCATCACAAAAGATAGCTATATCATCGCTAAGCCTTTGCTACAAAGCCTTGTAGAGATTGGCATCACCAATGGCGAAATCGCTAAAAGCTATCAAGGCAGGGAGTTTGAGAATCTTGAAGCGATAAATCCGCTCAATGGCAGAATCTCACGATTGATTTTGAGTGATCATGTGCTAATGAGTGGTGGGAGTGGGCTAGTGCATAGTGCGCCCGGGCACGGCGAGGAAGACTACTACGCGTGCTTAAAGTATGATATGGAAGTGATTATGCCTGTGGATGATGATGGCTGCTATGATGAGACGCTTAAATCCAAGGGGCTTTTGCGTGATGAGGTGGTGGATTCACTCATCGGCGTGCATGTGTTTAAGGCAAATGAGAGGATTTTAGAGCTCCTAGGCGATAGTCTTTTGCATTGCGCGAAATTCACACACTCTTATCCATTTTGTTGGCGCACGCACAAGCCCGTGATTTACCGCGCGACCAAGCAGTGGTTTATCCTTATGGACAAGCCCTTTAGTCAGAGTGGTGAAACTCTGCGTGAGGTGGCGTTGCGTGAGTTACAAAAGGTGCGATTTTACCCAGAGCATGGACGCAACAGAATCTCTTCAATGATTGAAAATCGCCCAGATTGGTGTATCTCTAGGCAGAGGAATTGGGGTGTGCCTATCGCGTTCTTCAAAGACAAGCGCATGGGCGATGTGGTGCTAGATTCAGAAATTTTGGAGTTTGTTGCACAAGTCTTTGAGCAGGAGGGCTGTGATGCGTGGTGGAGTAAGAGTATAGAGGAGCTTTTGCCCCCTAGTCATAAAACCCAAAGCGCGCACTATGAGAAAATTCACCATATCCTTGATGTGTGGTTTGATAGCGGTAGCACTTGGAAAGCTGTGCTGCAATCACGCAAATATAATGCAGGGGAGTATCCAGCAAGTATGTATCTAGAGGGAAGCGATCAGCACCGCGGGTGGTTTCAGAGCTCACTGCTTGTGAGTTGTGCGATACACAAAAAGGCTCCATACACAAGTATCCTCACGCATGGATTCACAATGGACGAAAACGGCGAAAAGATGAGCAAGTCTAAGGGCAATGTCATCGCGCCACAAGAGATTCTCAAAAACTATGGGAGTGATATTTTGCGACTATGGGTGGCACTAAGTGATTACCAAAACGATCAGCGAATCTCCCAAAATATCCTCAAGCAAGTGAGTGAGCAGTATAAAAAAATCCGCAATACCATACGCTTTTTGCTTGCCAACACACAGGATTTACGCGCACTCACATCGCTAGATTCAGAGATTGATTACTATATCGTTACACTTGCCAATGACGAGCTAGAGCAAGCCCTCAAGCTCTTTTTAGAATACGAGTTTGCTAAGGGCTTTAGTGTGATTATGAATTTTGTGAGCACACATTTAAGTGGCGTGTATATGGATTTGTGCAAAGACAGCCTATATTGTGATGGATTAGATTCTGCGCGGCGAACATCTATCCAAAGTGCTATGGCATTTATCCTCAAAAAACTTCTTTTTGTCATCGCGCCCACGCTTACTTACACCGCCTATGAGGCGTTTGGCTATGCCAACGCGTGCATTAGGGGTGAGGCGAGTGATGTGTTTGGCTTACGCAATCCGCGCCTAGAGGAAGTAGCTGGCGCGCGTGAGCCACAGACAGACTTTGCACGACTTATGAAAATCCGCGAAAAATTTGGCGAAGCTATCGATGGACTAAAAAAAGACAAAATCATCAAATCTTCCCTAGAGCTTTGCGTAGTAAGCCACAATGACAAGGAATTTAGCGAGCTTGATAGATGGCTGATTGTGAGTGGTTGGAGCGGAAACAAAGAGGGACTTGAAGTCCTAAAAAGCTTTGAAGTGGAGCTAGAGAGTGGTGTGGAGCATTTTGCAATCGCAAGAGCAAAAGCACACAAATGTCCGCGATGTTGGCAGTTTGTCGCACAGAGCGCAGAGAGCTTATGTGTGCGTTGCCAGCAAGTCATCGATACGCTCTAGGGGCTAAAATATGGGAGAAGTATTTAATCTCGCCGAGCCCTTTGGATATTTTGAGGCATTTAGCACGATTATTGTCGTGTGTGGTGTGGCATTTGTGAGTTTTTTGGTATTGCGACATTTTAGACCCAAACAATAGCAATGCACGAATTGACTGATATTTTTGAGCCTATCACGCCTTGGAGCGTGCCTCTTGTCATCATAGGTGTGTTGCTTATCATCGTATGTATAGGTGGTGCGTGGCTCGTGCTAAGCAGAAGAAAAAATCCGCTTATAAAAAGGCTCAAATCCCTTGATGTGAGAGATTCTAAGCGATTTGCTAAAGAGTTTAGCACATTGGTGCAAAAGGCACATAAAGAGCAGGTTTTTAAAAAACACACACTCACACAGCTTGAAGAATTTTCTCAAAATCTTGCTCCTTATAAATTTGCCAAAAATCCACCACCGCTAGATTCATTACTCCTTGCCCAATATCAGCACTTTTGTGAGATTCTATGAGTTTTGCCTATCCGCTTGCGTGGCTCGTGCTTGTGGCATTTATCCTAGCGCAGTGGTTGCTTGGGAATTTGCGCACACATATATATGTGCCAGATATTGCATTAGTGCGAAGAGGTAAAAAACCCTATTGGCTAGAGATTGTGAAGTTTATCGGAATTATTTGTATCGTATGCGCACTCTCTAAGCCTCTGTGGCAAACCAAAAACCTCCTTATACCACTTACCCAAAGCCAAATTGCATTGGTATTAGATACAAGTTTTTCGATGGAGGCAGTGGATTTTAGCCATAGCGGGGAAAATCGCCTCGAGGTGCTCAAACGACTTAGCAAGGAATTTATCGATAAAAATCCCTACGATAGTATGCTCATCGTGGCATTTGGAGAACACACCATAGTGCTTAATGCTCTCACGCAAGATAGAGGATTTTTACACTATGTCATCGATAATCTCACACTTGGGCTAGCTGGAGGCAAAACAGCCATCAATAACGCACTGGTGCGCACTATTTATGCACTCACGGAGTTTGAAGGTAGAGAGGATTTTCAAACTTTTGTGGATAAACAGACAAATGACAAGATTCAAAGAAGTATTATCCTGCTTACCGATGGATTTGATACAGATTCAAATATCAGCACCACCGAAATGATGGACCTCGCACTCAAGTCAGGCGTGAAAATCTACCCCATAAACATTAGTGATGGAGGCGATATGCAAAGCCTTGATTTTATTGCTAAGACAAGTGGAGGTAAAGCATTTAGCGCGATTGATGAAAGTGAGCTTGCAAAAGTGTATGAACAAATCGGCGAACTCACACCTCACACGATTATGAAGCCTTATGGTTATGATATGAGTATTTTTGTGCTAGGACTTGGAATTATCTTACTTCTTGTGTGGAGTGTGGGGTATTTCGAACTATGGCAAAAGAGGCAATAATGCAAGATATAGCAACCTTTGGACTTTTGTGCGTGTGCGTGGTGGGTATTTTTGTGTTTGGATATAAACGCCACAAGGTGTGCTTTAGCCCGTTTATCACAAGTATGGCAGCGTTTGTGTGCTTTGGCTTTGGCTTAGTGCAAATGTTTGTTTTTGAATCTATCGCGCCTTTTAAGCAATCTCGGGCGGTATTTGTGCTTGATGTCTCTAAATCAATGCAGGCAAAAGATATTTTTCCCTCGCGATTAAGCTTTGCCATAAAAAAACTCCAAGTTTTGCTAAAAACACACAAGCCTTGCTCAAGCATCATTATTTTTGCACAAAATGCGTATTTGTTTTCACCATTTAGCTGTGATTATCTCACGCAGATTCATCAGCTACAAAAGCTAGATTCTGCCAAACTTCCTTGGCGTGATGGGGTGTTTGAGGGGGCGTTAGATTCTGGTGCGAGCAATGGCGAATTGGCAATGCAAGCAGCAAAACTCTATGGAGAAAAAATCATCATACTTAGTGATGGGGAGTTTGTCCCCAAAGATGCTATTTTGTGGCTTTTTGCTACGCCCCAAGGCAGTGTGATTGAGATAGATTCTGCACTGCTTTATGATGAATCTGGCAATGTTGTGCATAGCACACCCTTGCAAGAAGCAATACAAAAGGCGATACCATTTTCTTATGGCAATAAAGACATACAAGAAATCGCCCATAATCTAGGAAAAAACACCTATATAATGCCACAAAACTCAAGCTTCGCGCGTGTGAGCATTGCTCTAGGGCTTACACTGCTCTTTATAAGCTTGTATGGGAAAAAACTGCGTTATTATATAGCCAAAACAAGGGGAGATTAGTATGAAAAAGATTTGTGTATGCGGTGTGATGGGTGTGTTGATGATTGGTGTTATGGCGTGCGCTGATGTGCAGGGAGCATTTTCTGGAGTGGATAAGAAAATTGATGATTTTAAAGAAGAAAACGCCATCAACCAAAAGCTTGATGATATTTCTAACGAGGCGAATAAAGCGATTGATGATATTACGCGCTAACACGCGTGAGAATACAGATAGATTCTATGTGGTGCGTGTAGGGGAATTGCTCAAATAGTGCTAGTGTGTGTATGCGGTGTGTGCGACACAATACCCTAAGGTCGCTATGGAGGGTTTGTGGTGCGCAGGAAATATATACGATGAGAGGGAAGCGCGCAATAAACTCTAGCATAGCCTCATCGCCTACCCCACTTCTAGGCGGATCGATGAGGATCGCCCCAAAATCAAAGCTCCCTAAATCCACATCTTTGAGCCGAAAAAACTTGCGCTGCGCCAAAAGCGCGCTTATACTCTCTTGTGCGTTCAGGCGTGCGAGAGTGATGTTGGTAATGCTGTGATGAGCGATTGTCTCTTGGAGCGTGTGGATAGAATCTTTGACCACCTCCGTGGCAAAAACGCGTCTAAAGAGTTGGCTAAGGGGAATTGTGAAATTCCCACTCCCACAATATAGCTCTAAAAGATCGCTCTGTGCGATATTGGGCAGGATCTGCGGGAGTGTGGTAAGCAGGAAGCAAAGCATTTGGGCGTTGATGAAGGGATTTGGTTGGGAAAAGAGGCTTTCTTTTTTAAAAATCGTGCATTTATTGAGGTCTATACCACACTTTTGGAGCGCGCCTTTAGAATGCTCATCAAGGTATGTGGCGAAGTTGTCCCTAATGCAATCAGGAGAGGACGCAGAATCTCGCGCGGGGCTAAAGACTACCTTCTCCCCCTTAGCGCGTCTTATGAGAATGATCTCAAAGCCCGGGTAGTGCGCTTGGAGAATCTCTGTGAGTCTAGATTGCGTGTGTGAAAACAAATGGGCGTGATGAGATTCTAAGCGTTTGTGATAAATAAGTGTGATGATACACGCCTCATAGGTAGAGAGGAAGCTACACCCATAGAGCTTGTGTCGTAGTGGGTGAGAATCTGTCAAAGACGCAAATATCTCACGAATATGCTTCATAAGAATCTGTATAGGCTCTAGTAATATAGGGCAGTGCGTGATTTTGGTGCGTTCATTTTTGCCAAAGGCATTGGTGGCGAAATAAAATCCCTCATAAGTGCAGAATCTAAAATCCGATCGCGCTCTAAATCCCTGCTTGGGCGAGGTAAAGAGCAGCGGTGTAATCTCACGCGATTTTCCCTCTGTGAGCAAATCCGTAACTTGCCTAGCCTGTGTGGCAAAGTCATAGTGTTCATAGACTCTGCACCCACCGCAGATTCCAAAATGCGCGCAAACCACAGCTACTTAAATCCCGCTACGAGGTTGCCCGTGAGGAGATTAAATCCATCGACAAGCACAAACACCAGAATCTTAAAAGGCAAAGAAATCATCACCGGTGGAAGCATCATCATACCCATTGCCATAAGCACCGAGCTTATCACCATATCGATCACCAAAAATGGCAGATAGAGCAAAAATCCTATCCAAAATGCCGTCTTTAGCTCGCTTATCATAAACGCCGGAATCGCCACGGTCAAAGGAACATCATCGATTGTTTGGGGATTATCAAGGTTGCGTATGCGGAAAAAAAGTGCGAGGTCTTTTTGGCGCGTGTTTTGTATCATAAATTCCTTAAAGGGCTTGGCAGCACGTACAAAGGCTTCATCATAAGAGATTTGGTTTTCTGTATAGGGTTTGATACCACTCTCATAGCTTTTGGTAACTACCGGCTCCATAATAAAAAATGTCAGCACAAGCGAGAGTGAGACAAGAATCTGTGTGGGTGGGGATTGCTGCGTGCCAAGTGCAGTGCGCAAAAATGCAAAAACAATCAAGATTCTCGTAAAGCTTGTCATCACCAAAATGAGTGAGGGCGCAAGCACAAGAAGTGTGATGATAATCACGACATTGAGCGTGGTTACTAGCTCCTTTGGTTCTGTGGGTGGGGTAAGCGAGAGATTGAGCCTAGGGACAAACTGCGCAGGAGGCATTTGGACATTTGGCGTGGAAGTGATTTCTTGGGTTTGTTGCTCTGCTAAAGGAGTGCTATCAACTTGTGGCACAAGATTTGGCACAAGCGGTTCTTTAGGTGTGTAGGGATTTTGGACTTCTATCATATAGGGGTGTTCTTCTGGCTCCGCGCTTAGTGGTGCTAGACACACAGACAAAAGACACAATACACACAAGCTAATTTTTTTCAAATCTCTACCTTAAATACAAAGTCGGACGATGATTATAGGCTTTAGTGTGTTAAAATTCCATAAAACGATTTTACCCCTAAGACAAGGATTTGTATGAAGACTTCCCTCTCAATAGTGATTTTGGCTGCTGGTGCTGGCACGCGTATGAAATCTGATACCCCAAAGGTCTTGCACACACTCTGTGGCAAAGCTATGCTCTCCCTCATCTTGCAACAAGCCCTAGAATTGAGTGATGACATTCATATCGTGCTTTATCATCAAGCCCAAAAAATCGAGGATATGCTACGCGGGGAATTTGGTGCGCTGCTAGATTCTACCCTGCACCTTCATACCCAAGATGTGGAGCATTTCCCAGGCACAGGGGGAGCGCTACGCGGGATAGAATCCAAACACAATCGCGTGCTTGTGCTCAATGGCGATATGCCACTTGTGCGTTTCAGCAGTCTCAAAGCCCTCTGTGCGCGCACAGAATCTATCGTGATGAGCTTGCTATGGCTACAAAATCCCGATGGTTATGGACGTGTGCTACTAGATGATAAGGATTGCACACAAACACAATCCGCTCCCAAAGTCCTAAAAATCATTGAGCAAAAAGACGCAACCCCGCAAGAGCTAGAGATTCAAAGTGTCAATGCTGGGGTGTATGTCTTTGATAAAGAGATTTTAGCGCGTTTTATCCCAAGACTTAGTAATGCCAACGCACAAAAGGAGTATTACCTCACCGATGTGATTGCTCTAGCGCGTGATGAGGGCGTGGCGATAGGCGGTGTGTTTGTGAATGAGAGTGAGTATATGGGAGTGAATGATAAGATTCACCTCTCGCTTGCCCAAGAGGTGCTTTTAGGGCGATTGCGTGAGCAAGCAATGGCAAATGGCGTAAAAATGGATATGCCCCACACCATTTATATAGAATCTGATGTGGTGTTTGAGGGGGAATGCGTGCTAGAAAATGGCGTGAGAATCTGTGGCAAAAGCCTCGTGCGGGATTCGCATATCAAAGCCCATAGCGTGATAGAATCTAGTGTGGTTATCAAAAGCGACATTGGTCCTATGGCACATTTGCGTCCAAACTCATATATTACAGACACACACATAGGCAACTTCGTGGAGCTAAAAAGTGCGAAACTAGAGGGTGTCAAAGCCGGACATTTGAGCTATCTAGGGGATTGTGAGATAGGAGAGGGGAGCAATATCGGCGCAGGTGTGATCACCTGCAACTACGATGGCAAGGCAAAACACAAGACATCTATCGGACAAAATGTCTTTGTAGGGAGCGATTGTCAGCTTATCGCGCCTGTGTGCTTAGAATCTAACACCCTCATCGCTGCAGGCAGCACCATCACACACAATGTCCCAAGTGGTGCATTAGCCATAGCGCGTGGCAAACAACACAATAAGCTTGGGTTTTTTGAAAAATTCTTTGGCAAAGCTAAACAATCAAACTAACAAAAGGAGGCGGTATGCAAATTATTCTTAATGGACAATCTTATAGCACATCAGCGCAAACTATCGCCGAGCTTGTTGAGGAGGTGGGTGTGGGAGCCAAAACAATCGCCTTAGCGCAAAATACCAATGTAGTGCGAACACAGGAGTGGAGTGAGACACCGCTATGCGAAAATGATGAGATTGAGATTTTGCAATTTATGGGTGGAGGCTAAAATAAGCGATGCTAAAAAGATTATTTTTTGTGTGTGGCGTGTTAGCACACATTTCTTTGGGTTATGATAGCTTCCGTGTAGGTTGGAGTGGTGCGGATTTGAGTGAGCTGAAGGGAAGTTATGGGAGCAAAAGTATCTCTGGGATTATCTTTGGGATTGAACGCGGTGGGCTTTGGGATAATGTAATGGTTGCTTGGTATCTTGATGGCAATGTCTGGCCTCTCAATGCGATGAATAATGGCGGGTATTATAGCATCGGGATTGGTGGCAAGGTAGGATATAGATTCACCCATTTGCTACCCTATGTGCGTATAGGAGCAGAGTATATGAGCCTATACCACACGGGCACGAATGACACCCAACGCAATATCGGTGGTGCAGTCGCAGAGATAGGCACAAGTGTGGATATAGCCGATGGTTTTGGGCTAGGTATAGCACTCAAATCCAGTGTGCCAAATTTCTATGGAAGCGCGGGAGACTATAGACTCTTTAATGTAATGGTGTATTTTGTGTATTATGGATTTTAGTGAGGATTGTAAAGAATGATTATACGTAGTGTGTGGTTGATGCTGTGCTTTGTAGGTGTAGTGTGGGGGACTTGCTCGGGCGATTGTGCGATGTGCCACTTTAGGCTTGACTACACCAAAGACAAACGACATATCCCTATGCGTGAGTGCAAGACCTGCCATACCGAAGAAAAAATGTCGCAAGTGGATATGGGCGGAGGTTGTGGCAAAGATTGCTTTGTATGCCATGATGTCCAAAAGGTGCGCACCCCAAAGCTTGCAGATTCTCACAAGGTTATTGATGTGTGTATGGATTGCCACAAAAGCCTTTCACAATCGCTCTTTAACCCCACCTCGCCAACACAAAATATCTTTGAGCAAAGCATCAAGGACTTTAGCCACTCCCTCACACCCTCACAAGATTCTCAATAACAAAACACACAAATATCGCCTATGTTTCAATCACAAAATGGCTTAGATTCTTACCTTAGTCTTGCGAGGATTTGTCCGCCTTAAATCACAGAATCTTGCGCTAGATTCTTTACTGCTTGATACCAAGCAATGTTTCAATCATTCTATCAATAGTCGTGATGACTTTGGCATTTGCTGCATAGCCGCCTTGAAACTTGATGAGATTGACCATCTCCTCATCGACACTCACTTGTGAGATTGACAAATGCTCTCTTTTAACTGCAGAAAGCACCGAATCTTTGGTTTCTTTAGTGCGTTGGGTTTGCTCGGTCTGTGTCGCCACACGCCCAGTGAGAAACTGAAAAAACTCGGGGATACGCATTTTTTTGTTGTCAAATTTATTGGTATAAAAATCCACCTCATCATATTGGAGCTGCTGCATCATATTAGCGACATCAAAGTTCCCATTTACCGGCGCAAGCCATGGGCGTATAAGTGTAGAATCTCGCACATATTCGTGGTTAAGCTCTATGTCTTTGGCACTATTACCATCAAGAAATCTATTAAGCCCAAATGCACCAGTAAAGTTACTACCATTATCCTTGATTGACACATACAAGCCCTTCGCGGGATCTTTAGCCTGTATCACAAACTCCTTAGCCACATCATCATAATATGCGCGAAAATAGTCATCGACATCGTTGAGAGGATTGTTGTCTCTATTATCATCGGTATTGGCATTGATGGCATTGACGACATCATAGATAGTGGTGATTCTATTGATATTGATAGTCTTTCGCACCATTTCCTCACCCGTGGTGTTATACACGATGATGTCAAAACTGCCTTCCTTGAGATTGTAGTTAGAATCTAAAAGCGCGTATTTGCCCCAAATATCAAGTTTATCGCTTTTTATTACATTTGTTGCGCTTTGAGCATAAATCGCATTTGTCGCCTCGATAAAACCCTTGGCAAAAACATCAAGTTGATTGATATAGTCTTGAATCTTGCCCACTGGTGTGCCATCTACGCCACTACTATAAAGTGCGATAAGCGACCCTGCTTTGCCTTGTGTAAGCTTCTCGGTAATTTCTACGCGTTTGAAATCATCACCTTGAAAATACACACGACAGAGGTGGTTTGCATTATCCTCCTTTTCTAGGACAATAGGGTGATACATCGCACCATCGACTATATTAAAGCCTCGTGCGACATTGAGCACATATTCATCATCAAAGTCCGCACGCATAGGGTGAATTGAGTAATCACTCCTTAGATGGTTCTTAAACACATTTGCCCCGATGAGCGTTTGGAGATTAAACTCTAGCTCATCGCGCCTATCGCGTAGTTCATTGGCTTGTTTGAGTTCTAAGCCATCTTCCATCTCTTTGAGTTTTTTATTGATTTCTGCGATTTCTTTAGCCGCGAGATTGACTTCTTTGACCACCACTTCTAGCTCATCACTTGCCTTTCGTTGCAAGATTTCAAGCCGTCTCCGTGTCTCTTGGATATTGTTAGTTAGTGTCTTGGTATCTTTGGCAAGATTTTGTTTTTGGGCTGGATCACTGGAGTTTTTGGCAAGATCCTTCCATGCATCAAAATATCGCTCCAAATCGTTATAAATCCCCACACCATCGACTTCAGGGAAAAATGCACTTGCCTCACGCAAATATGTAAAATGCGTGTCATAAAACTGCGATTCTTCATTAGCGCGCCTGTATCGTGAAAACACAAACTCATCGTGTGCTCGAGCGATTGTCTCAATGCTCACACCGCGTCCTAGGTTATAATCTTGGAAATACAGCGGTTTCTCCGGACGCACCACGACTTTTTGACGACTATAAAACTCATCACTTGCATTAGAGATATTGTTGCCCGTTACATCAACCATTACTTGATGGGCTTGTAAGCCCGTATAGGAAGTGTTCAGAGAGGATAAAATACCACCCATTACGCCCCCTAGACCTGAATCTGCACGAGATGGCTTTTTGCCTTGCTGACATTGCCATACCCACTATCTTCACAAGGAACAAGCCTACGCAGGAGAGAATCATAAAACTCGCTCACAGCAAATACACTCTTTGCATACGCGTTATTGAGGTTTTTAAGAGTTTGGAGTGATTGACGCAAATCCCCCAATCCCTTATCAACCTCTGGCTCAAGTTGTAAAATCTCGGCAAGCGGTTTATTGTCGTGGGATTGTATGAGTTTTTGCATCTCTTGTTCCATAAGAGATTTTTTTTGTTCAAATGATTTAATGAGAGAGTTTTTTTGCGGATTGCGAGCAAATATCGCCTCGTTATTGGCGACTTGAATATCTGCTATGTCTTGATTAGTAAGCTCTATGAGGCTATTGACATCGGCAATAGCACCATCTAAATACTGCTGCAACATTCTCTGCTCCCCAAAATTGCCCACCAATAAGGCAAGCGTTTTTAGAGATTAAGCAAATCTGATGCCATTTTCCTAGAAGTTTTGTCAATGTCGATAGCGTATGTGCCTTTGGCAATTCTCTCTTTGATGTCAGTAACTTTGTCAAACCCCACTTCTTTATTCTCATCGCTACCCTGCACTTGAATATCATTTGTGCGTTTTAGATTGCGATTACTCCCTAGAGAGTTAGTAGCTACGACAGAAGAATTTACACCCGTAACCATAATCTTTTATCCTTCGTTTCTTATTATTGTAACACAAAATCGACTAAAAATCTGATGTTTTAAGCCTCAATTTGTGTATTTATTAAGCTCTTTCTTAAAGTCCTCAATGGTAGTTGTGGTATTGCTCCGCACACTATCAAATAATGGCATCTTTGAATCTCGATAGGCAAAAATCGCTAAAAGCACCATCACATACAAAAACAAGAAAAAGGCAATGCTAGGAATAAGCCAATTTTTAGTGGTAATGTCCATTTTTGCTCCTTTTTTAAAGACAATTTAGATTCTCTACCGCCTCATTTTAGCCACTGCATAATAGCATTTTTAACCTTAGCGATATCCACCACTTCATTATGCACTATAGGCTTCTCAAAAACCTCTGCGATATGAGGGCTAAGCTTTTGTTTCTTATCCAAAGACAAAACAAACTCTATCGCCTCCCTATCTTCAAGCCCATTCCTAGCGCCCAGTGCCTCTGCCACATTAGGTGCGAACTTACTCCACTCTGCCGTGGAGCAAAGCACAAATTTCTCGCCACCCTCAAGCTTTACAAAGTCCTCATATGCCTTTATTCCACACGCTGTGTGAGGATCTAAAAGATAGCCTTTAGCAAAAGATTTTGCAATCAACTCCCTGCACTGCATATCGTTACAAAAACTTGCCGCAAAATACTCCTGCACCGCCCCTAGTTCTACAGAATCTAGCGCATACATTCCTTTATCTTGAAGTGAGCGCATACATTCCTTTGTGCGCTGTGCGCCAAAAAGCTCAAACAATACCCGTTCCACATTGGAGCTCTTGATAATATCCATAGCCGGCGAAGAGGTCTTGAGTAATTGTCTGTGACGTATATCATACACACCTGTGGTAAGAAAATCATAGAGGATATTATTCGCATTTGAAGCACTGATAAGTTTGCCTATTGGCACACCCATTTTTTTAGCATAAAATCCACCCAAAATATTGCCAAAATTCCCGCTAGGCACGATGATATTGAGAGATTCTGTGCGTGTGAGCACACCATTTTTGCAAAGCTGACAATACGCCCAAATATGATAAATGATCTGAAATGCTACGCGTCCGATATTCACAGAATTTGCAGCCGAAAGCTCGATACCCTTGCTCTGCAAAAATCCCACAAACTCTGAATCTTGGAGCAAAGACTTAAGTGTATGCTGTGCATCATCAAAATTCCCTCTAATCCCAAGCACTTTGAGATTTGTAGAATCTTGTGTTACCATTTGCAACCTTTGAACATCAGAAGTGCCGTCTTTTGGGTAAAGACACACGACTTTAATACTACAATCTTTTCCTAACTTCTCTTGAGCAAAACTCTCCAAGGTCGCTGGTCCCGTATCTCCACTTGTCGCAACTAGGATAAGGTAATCTTTACCATGTGCCAAAGTCTGGACAATACGTCCAAATGGCTGGAGTGCCATATCCTTGAAAGCGCGAGTGGGTCCATGATAAAGCTCTAATACAAAAAGATTCTCATCATAACGCGCGAGATTTACTGGTGTGCGTTCATCATCAAAAGCATCATAAGTGTGCAAAGCAAATTCCAAAAGCTCTTCACTAAGTCCCAAATCCAAAAGCTCAAACACACGCTTGCAAAGCTCTTTGTAGGTGAGATTCTCAAATTCTCGCAATATGTGTGGTGTAAGATGCGGAAGAGTAGAAAAAGTATAAAGCCCCCCAAAACTTGCACTTGGGTTTAGCACCGCATCAGCAAAACACACATTGTCCTTATCGCCCTTGCCCCGAGTTTGTGTCATTTTTATCATAATTTCCTCCCAAAAAATAAAACCAATATATTTTTTGGTATAATATCTCTGTTTTAAGTATAATCTTAAACGACCATTTTAACATAAAAGGAGATAAGATGAATACAAAAATGTGGCGTGTTGTGTTTGCAGGCTTTGGATTTGCACTAGCTCTCTTCGTCAGTGCGTGTTCAGATACCAACAAGGAGCAAGCAGGACAAACAGAACAAAAAGAAGCAACAGAGCAGACAGAATCTGCACAAACAAGTGTGCCAAGCGCGATTGATGAGATCAAAAATCGTGGCGAACTTATCGTAGGTGTATTTGGCGATAAGCCACCCTTTGGTTATGTCGATGCGCAAGGTGCAAATGTGGGCTTTGATGTCGTAATAGCTAAACAAATCGCTAAAGACTTGCTAGGCGATGAAAACAAGATAAAATTTGTGATTGTTGAGGCGGCTAATCGCGTGGAGTTTTTACGCTCAAACAAGGTTGATATTATTATGGCAAACTTTACCAAAACACCACAAAGAGAGGAAGTCGTAGATTTTGCTAAGCCTTATATGAAAGTCTCATTAGGTGTGGTAAGCAAAGAGGGTGTAATCACTGATGTGGCACAGCTTGAGGGCAAAACACTTATCGTCAATAAGGGCACAACAGCGGATTTTTATTTTACTCAAAACCACCCAAATATCAATTTGCTTAAGTTTGAACAAAATACCGAAACATTTGCTGCACTCAAAGATGGTAGAGGCGATGCGCTTGCGCACGACAATACCCTGCTTTTTGCGTGGGTGAAAGACAATCCAGAATTTGGCGTGGGCATTAAAGAATTAGGCGATCAAGATGTCATTGCTCCAGCGGTCAAAAAGGGCAATACCGAGCTACTAGAATGGCTTAATAAAGAAATCGACACACTCGTGGAGCAAAAATTCCTCTTTAATGCTTATGAGCAAACACTAGCACCTATTTATGGCGCAGACATTCAGCCTTCTGATGTCGTGTTTTAATCGTATGCGTGGGGCAACCCACGCCCACTTCTTGCTAAGCTTGTAGCAATCCCACCGCTGTGATGACCAAAACTATTCCAAAATACCCAATAGGCTTGAGACTTTGCCTAAAAAAATAATATGCTCCAGCCACTGACCCAAGAACCCCTACAGCCCCCCAAAGTGTGTAAGCAATAGGTAGTTTGATACCATACCAAGACACTGCAAACGAGAGAAGCAAAAATGCTCCATCAACAAGCACTAAAGCCAAAAGCCCCCATTTAATGTCCCTAAAACCATTTGATTTCTGCAAGGCGAGATTAGCAAATACATCTAAAATTCCCGAAAGCACGATACATAAAAATCCCATTATACACCCCTTTAATGAGAATTGGTCGTATGGTGAGTGTTTGGAGTCTGATCCTTGTGTGAATCTTGCGAAGATTCTTCATGTTTTTCACCTAAAATCACACAAATAATCCCCACAAAGCCTATACCAATCCCCACATACTGATATGTTTCAAGCTCTGGCTTAAAAAATACAAGATTGATAAGCAAAATTCCTACAAGCCCTACAATCTCCCACACAGAGTATGCCACGCCAAGCGCGATATTCAATAATGCCAATGCCATAAGCACATAGGATACATTGATGAAAGCAAGCATAACGATTTTGCTCACTATGGGATCTTGTATGATTTTGAGCATACTCACACCCGCAACTTCCAACATAATCGCTGCGATGAGAAATACCCACGCAAACACCCTACTTTGCAGTATATTACCAAACACACACCACCTCCTCTAAAGACTTTATGAGAGCTTAGTCATTGATGTCTCAACAAAATAAGTTTATTTGGCTATCTCACAACTCCATTTACAACCCAAGACAAAGAATCTGCCATAATTTTTGCACTTCTATGTCTTCTAAATGCAATGTCGAAGCGTGAGCAAAAAACTCTAAAACTTGTGATTTATTAAAGACAAATCCATGCACACACTGCGGATGTGCGAACAAAAATGCCCTTCCTAATGTTATGTGAGATTCTAGCAGCCTATCACAAACAAAGCAACGATTCTCCTCTTGACGCCCCAAGCGTCCTTCATACTCCAACAAACGCGCATAAGACTCCAAAAACACTCGCAATGGGTTTTGTTTGGCAATTTTTTTGGCATTTTGCTCCAAAAGATTAAAGTAAAACTCCCCCACTTCATAAACCTCATCTAAATGTCGTTCCAATAAGCCCAAAAACCTCTGCCATACATACACGCGCTCCCATTCACATTCCCAACCAAATGACAAATGTAAAATATGACGCACTTGTGGCAAAAAATGTGCATTCGGATGCTCTTCAAAATCAATCTTGTATCCCAACCCTATGGTGCTATGACGCGCACCATAGAATCTATAAAAACTCCTAAGGCTTTGTGGTGTGAGAATCTTTACTATTAAATCTTGAGTTTTAGTCGGTATAATTTTCAAGATATATCCCTGCATTCTCGCGTGATGTCCTTCCTGAAATTTAGAAATGTTTTGCATAATTCTACCAATGTTTTTGCAATCCAAAAGCATAATCGCTATACAATGCCACAAGTCCTGTATAAATCTCATCTTGCTAAATTTGCTTGGAGGCAGACTAAAAGATGAGTTTGGACTCCTGTAAGGAAGTAATGCAAGCAAAAAGGAATTGTTATGAACGCAGATGTATCCACACCCTTATTTACGCCCTTTGTAACGCAGTGTATAGAGGCAGCACGAGAGATTATTGCATTGCTAGATTCTGGTGATGACGCACTCTACCTCAAGCATTCGCAAGGCATTGGGGGCGATGTGAGTATAGGTGCAGATTTAGAATGTCAGAGAATCTTTGTGAAATATCTACTCCCTCTTGCTCACATAGATTCTGAAGAGAGCGGGTTTATCCCCTCCCCGAGCTCCACACAGGATATCATTATTCTCGACCCACTTGATGGCAGTGATAACTTCCTCTCACACATTCCCTATTATGGTGCGTCTTTGGCACTATGTGATGGGAGAAAAATCTGCAAAGAAGCAGTTGTGATACATTTTTGCACTCAAACACTCATAGCGCGTAGCGGTGAGAGAATCTTTGAGCTATCTCTGCTCAATCCCACACCCACATCTTTGCTATCATCTACAAGCACCAAGTGTGGCATTTTCGAAAAAGCCTATTCTAATCCTCATATCGCCAAACTTCTTTTTGATCATCGTCTGAAATTTCGATCTCTAGGGGCAAGTGCGCTTTCTCTAAGTCTCGCTTACAAAGTGAGTTTTATGCTTTTTGCGGGCAACATACGCGAGTATGACAGCAAGGCGGGATTATTCCTCTGTGAGGGATTATACATAAATCACAATAGAGATTTTTTGCTTATAAGCAAAGATAAGCAAATTTTTGATACCATTATGCAACTTCTCACACAAGGTAAGGATTAGATATGTCATTTAGCGATTTTTTCAAGTCCAAAAAAGCCGAACCTCGCGCACAAAAAGGTGATGCGCCTTCGCATTGGATCAAATGCCCAAATTGCAATGCGTTGATGTATTACAAAGAGGTTTTTTCTCAATCCCAAGTCTGCCCTAAATGCAACCATCACCTTAGAATCTCGGCACAAGAGAGAATTGAGCTTTTGTGTGATAGTGATAGTTTTGAGGAATACGACAGGGAGTTGCGTCCTATCGATCCGTTAGAATTCGTGGATAAAAAAAGCTACAAGCAACGCGTCCAAGAAGGTGAGCAAAAAAGTGGCAGACCAAGCTCGGCAATCGCTGGTGAAGCGTTTATCGAGGGCATCGGCACACAATTAGTTGTGTTTGATTTTTCTTTTATGGGTGGATCTTTGGGTTCAGTAGAGGGCGAAAAGATTGTGCGTGCCATCAATCGTGCTATCCAAAAGCGTCAAGCCCTCGTGATATGCTCCACAAGCGGTGGTGCAAGAATGCAAGAATCCACACATTCGCTTATGCAAATGGCAAAAACTTCGGCTGCACTCAACAAACTCTCTGCCGCCAAGCTTCCTTTTATCTCCGTGCTTAGCGATCCAACATTTGGTGGTGTGAGCGCGAGCTTCGCATTTTTGGGAGATGTTATTATTGCAGAACCCGGCGCAATCATTGGCTTTGCTGGTCCTAGAGTAATCAAGCAAACTATCGGTGCGGATTTACCACAGGGCTTCCAAACCGCGGAGTTTTTACTTGAGCATGGGCTTATTGATATGGTTGTGGAGCGCAAAAGCCTCAAAAAAACTCTCGCAGATTTGATGAGATACCTCAATAGGCAGCATGAAATACAACCTATATTGTATTAGCAAGGCAGATTCACAAGAATTGGTGGAGGATTTTGTGATGAAATGTAGAGGTTTTGGTGCGCAGCTTCTCATACACGATATTTTTAGTAATGCCATTGCCAAAGCACAAAAAATCTCCGCTGACAAGGCAAAAGAGTCGTATTCCCAAGCCTTTATGCCCTTTATCAAAAATACCCCTTCACATCTTTGCATTGCACTCCACCCAAATGCTAAAATGCTAGATTCACACCAGTTTGCCAATCTTATAGCCAATCATCAAGAAGTAAATTTTTTTATTGCGGGGGCGTATGGGTTTGAGGAGGGGTTTTTACGCTCACTCAAAACCCTAAGTCTCACGCCACTTACCCTAAGCCACAAAATCGCTAAAATCGTGCTATGTGAGCAAATCTACCGGGCATTAAGCATTATGGCAAAACACCCATATCACAAATAACTTACGCAAAGGATTGTTATGGATTATGAGTTTTTTAGTGCGTTATTGACACAAAGGAAGCAGGTTTTGCGAGATTCTATGGCAGAGAGAGGTAATCTCATGAAGCAGTATTATAGCTCTGGACTCTCTGATGATAGCGATGTCGTAGCGGCTGCGCTGTATGAAACTAAAGTCGCCAATATCCTAGAGCTGCAAAAGACTGAAATTAATGACATAGATTACGCACTCACAAAAATCAAAAACAAAACCTATGGAATCTGTGAAATGTGTGATGATGAGATTGACATCGAACGACTAAAAATCAAGCCCCACGCTCGGTATTGCATCAATTGTCGTGAGTATGTGGAGAAAAAACAGATTTTAGAGCAAAAATGCAAAAATCTCAAGAAACGATAAGGAGTGATGATGCGTTTTAAATACTATATGGCTTTTGTGGTGGTATTTTGCGTTATTTTAGGTATCTATGCCTATACATTAGAACTTGGGAATTTTACCCTCACACTCCCAAATGGGCGCGAGATAAATCTCCCAGTTACTTTATGGCTCATTTTGCTTGTGCTTGTGTTTTGTCTCTGCACCTCTGTGCTCTTTGCCTCATCGTGGGCAACATCACTTATACAAGCCTACCACACGCGCAATGATTTTAATCATCTCTTTTCGCAAATAAATGAGCAAGCTCTCAATAAACCCATAGAATCTCGTGTGTATAAAAATCCTGATATTTCCAAACTTTCTAAGATTCTCGCGCGTTTTTATCTCAAACCAAGGCTGGATTCAAATGAATGCTTTGAGCCCAAAATTGATAGGCTTTTTGAAAACTACAAAGATGTGATGAATGGCAAAAGCGTGGATTTACGCACTTATAATTTGAGCAAAGACAACAAATTCTCTATCCAGAATCTCAAAAACAAGATTCAAAGTGAGATTAAATTTGCCTTTAACACACTAAGCGAAAACCAACCCCAGGAAATACGAGATTTTGCGGTGATGCAGATTCTCACCAATGGCTCGCCCAAAGATCTTGAGCGACTCTTTGAGTTGCAAATAGCTTATAATGCCTCGATGAAAGAACCTCTTATACACGCCTTTATTGCTCACAAAGACATCTTTAGCACAGAAAAGCTCTCAAGTATTTGCAAACAAATGCACTTTAATGCCCAAGACTATATCCAACTCGCCAAACAAAGTCAGAGCATATTTGAACCAGATATGTGGTATAAGCTTCTAGAATCTCTTGCCAACAATGATGAACACGCCGAAAATGCACTCTTTTATGTGATGTTTGAGCTTGAGATGATTGACAAAGCGCGTGAAAGGCGGGCA
The DNA here is from genome assembly GCA_019112865.1 of Candidatus Helicobacter avicola. Lineage (GTDB taxonomy): Bacteria > Campylobacterota > Campylobacteria > Campylobacterales > Helicobacteraceae > Helicobacter_F > Helicobacter_F avicola. The sequence goes on along the minus strand of DXIN01000016.1, from coordinate 31,952 downwards.
TTGCATGGTAAAGATGAGTATCGCCTCATTGATGCCTATCTTGACCTCAAAGATGCTGGCAAGCACTATCCGCTAGATATATTTTTTAACCAATGCAACATTTAGGGGGAATTATGATTACACCATTAGATTCTGTGCATATCCAGGCACTGAAAAAAATCGTGGGAGCAGAAAATTGCTATGATGATGCCCCACATCGCATTGCGTATTGTTACGATGCCACAAGAGAACGTTATGAACCCCAAGCTGTGGTGTATCCTAGAAATGAAAATGATGTAAGCGAAGTCCTCAAATACTGCAACACACACAAGATTGCCCTAGTCCCACGCGGTGCAGGAAGTGGATTTACCGGTGGAGCGTTGCCAGCAAATGGTGGGATTATCCTAGCACTTGAAAAGCACTTCAATCAAATTCTTGAAATTGATGAGAAAAATCTTATCGCACGCGTGCAGCCCGGCGTAGTCAATAAACATTTCCAAAATGAAGTGGAAAAACGAGGTTTATTCTACCCACCAGATCCAGCAAGCCAAGAATACAGCACTCTAGGAGGCAATGTCAGCGAAAATGCTGGTGGTATGCGTGCAGCCAAATATGGTATCACCAAGGACTATGTGATGGCATTGCGTGCGGTGCTACCTAATGGCGATATTATCAAAGCAGGTAAAAAAACGATTAAAGATGTCGCGGGCTACAATATAGCGGGGATTCTTATCGCGAGCGAGGGGACATTAGCTGTCATTACCGAGATTACGCTCAAGCTCATCGCCAAACCAAAATTCCGCCAATCCGCTATGGGCGTATTTGCAAACATCAATGACGCAATGAATGCGGTGTATAAAACAATGGCAAGTGGCATAACACCTGTGGCTATGGAATTTTTAGACAACCTTAGTATCCGTGCGGTCGAGGAGCGATTTGCCAAGGGTTTGCCCACAGATGCGGGAGCTATTCTCATCACACAAGTTGATGGCGATATGCAAGAAGCGATAGAATACCAGCTCACCCAGCTTGAGCAGAGATTCAGAGAAAATGGCTGTGTGGCGTTCAAAAAAGCTCAAAATGCACAGGAAGAAGAGGATTTGTGGTTTGCTAGACGCAACGCAAGCCAAAGTATCACCATCTATGGCAAAAAAAAGCTCAATGAAGACATTACCGTCCCCAGATCGCGCCTACCAGAGCTTTTGGAACATATCACGCACTTAAGCCAAAAGTATGATTTTAAGATTCCATGTTTTGGGCATACGGGCGATGGCAATGTGCATACCAATGTGATGGTGCCAAACCCAAGCGATCCACAAGAGCTGGCACGAGGGTATGCGTGTATTGAGGAGATTTTTAAAATTGCAGTGGAGCTAGAGGGAACTTTGAGTGGAGAGCATGGCATAGGCTTAGCCAAAGCACCATTTATGCCTATAGCCTTTAGTGAGGAGGAAATGAATCTCTTTAGAGTGATAAAACGCGCCTTTGATCCCAACAATATCCTCAATCCGGGCAAAATGGGACTATAAAGCTCAAATGAGATATTTTAGATTGCGCTCACTTTGTATTCCACACCAAAACTATGGTGAGATTCTACAACATCGCTAGTGGCTTTAGATTCTATAATTTTATTGCAAGAGCTTCGCTCTTGTTTTCTCGCTCGTGGAGAGTGAATCTCCACTCGCTCCGCTTACGCGTTCATACATTGTCTTTTTTTGAATCTCAAGATTACTTAGATTCTATCATATCACGGTGGCGTTGGATTCTATAAGCTCCATAAAGCTTTGCACACCGATTTTTTCCCGCACGAAATCTAAAATTTCGCGCTCTAGTAAGCTCTGGGCGCGCACCAACTCCAAAGAGGGAGTATGCAAAAGCTCCAATGCTTTATTTTCATATTCCTGCATATCAAACGCCACATACGCACAATCATAAAGCACATTTTGTATGTCCGTGAGATTTGTAAGCGTGATGATACGACTTTTTGGCGCAGGAGCATTGTAGAGGGTTAAAAACTCTATGAGCAACTCTGCATATTGTGCCACCCAATGTGAGATTCTCTCCTCTCGCTCTCGCCTACTTTCTTTTGCATACACTAATGCCACACCACCCTTAGCCACATATTCTATGCGACTTTCTCCTTGCTCAAGCGGAAAACTATCAAGCCATAAATCAATGATATGCCCATAAAGCGAGCTATCGACATACCCAGGGAAATAAAACCGCCCCAAAAGATCCTCGCCACCTTCGCACACGATTTTTTCGCGTATCGCAGATTCATTGCCCCCACCACACGCGAGATACACACTTTGTGGATACTGGCGCATAATCTTTAGCACACTCCTTAGGTATTGTGGCGAATCGATTTTGACCAAACGCCCGATTGTGCCTAGAATCTTGACATTGTGAGGATATTGCGCGCGCAAAGCCTGTAAAGTGCGTGAATCCACAGGGGGGTTATAAAAACGCATATCCATTTTCACAGGCACACCAACAAACGCAAATCCACAATGCGTGATGTGTCTTTGAGCATTGCAAATATGTGTGAGGCGGTGTGTGATTGCAGGAATATCATACACAAAATTCCCATGCGAATAATACATCTGCACAGGTGCCACACGCACACTTAACAAAAAATCACTAATCCCATAGCCATTATTTGGCGAGATGAGATATGCCACCCTATCGGCTCGTATCGCCTCCCAAAGCAGCAGGGCTTTATTCAGATGAGAGTTATAAAAACCCTTCGTATTTTGGGCAAGCACCACATCACAGATTTCCACACCAAGATTTTCTAGCTCCTTACGCAATGTCTCATCATCAGAGCTTTTTTCAATAAGTGCCATATTGTAGATCTTGATACGAAAACGCGAAGCAAAGCTTTCTGTGCGCAGGAGGTTGCCAAATAGCGAAAACTCGACCTTATAGGGGGAATTGCCCACGATACGATCTTTTAGAATCCCTATGATTTGACGCGTGTCGGTAGATTCTCTTAAATCTCCTCCGCTTACGCTGCGCGAACATACATTACCTTTCTTTGAATCTTGAGATTGTGTAGATTCTGTAATATCGCTGGTAGTTGTTGATTTGTTCATATATGGAGCAAACATCTCATATATTGCTACTGCCTTGTTATCTACTTCTGTGCAAAATTCCCGCCATTGCTCTTGGGTGTGGAAACTATTGCCACACATATGATAGAGAAAAAACTGCACATACAACACCTCATCAAGGTAGCCTAGCGCACGCTCCCTATCTTGCGACAATGCCTCCTTGGCACAATCTAGCAGTTTGTAAAACACTGCCTTGTATGCGGGGTAGAGCTCAAGCCAACGCGTATTGTTAAAATACCCATCAATATTCCACAAGCAATGCAACTGCCAATTAAACAAACTCCTGCGTCTCTTTGGGCTTAGTGTAATCGCGGATTGTAATGCGTGTGTGAGTGCCTCTAGGCAGAGGGCAAAATCCACGCCAAGCAGTGGGAAGTATTTGATACAAAATTCCGCTACGCCCTCGCTCTGCGGGAGATTCATATCAAGCAGGCACAGATGTGCTATAAAAAATTTCATACCTTCATCTGCACCATACACAAACATCATCGCCACACTACACACTTGCAAAAACAAGAGATTTTCTATCTCGCTAAGCCCATCGCTAAAGGGCTGCATTTGCTCCAAAAACACCAAAAAACGCGTATCATTAAGAGGAGATTGCAAAGTGCGCAAAACCCAAAACACACCCACATACTCAAGCTCACAAATCGTGCCATTGCACAATAGCTCATAGATTCTATCCGCAAGGAGCTGGGCGAGCTCTGCAAAATCCTGCATTGCCTCACTAGGCTGTAAGTGTGGATTTGGCGAATCTTGTGCATTAGGATTGCACGCACAGAGTTGCAAAATCACCGTATCAAGCGTGTGTTTGCTACAAGGAGCGCGGAGTGTGGCTACTAAATTTTTCATACAATTTACCTATGGCAAAGTTTTAGATTCTATAATTTTATTGCAATTTGCTTGTGGCAAATTGTTATCGCTCGTGGAGAGTAAATCTCCACTTGCTCCGCTGCGCGAACATATACTGCCTTTCTTTGAATCTTGAGATTGTGTAGATTCTGTAATGTCGCTGGTTGCTTTAGATTCTATCATTTCACTTTTGCAAATATCACGGGGGTTTATGGCTCTTGGCTTCCTTGATTCTCTAGCAAATCTTGCACCCTCGTATCCACCACCCACACATAGTCAATATCATGCATTTGCGCATAGGGCAACACATCTGCACGCAAAAAATTAGAATCCTCATAGATTTCCATTACCTTGCCAACTGGTATATTTTCGATAAAAATACCATCTAAACCATTGGTATAAACCTCATCACCGACCTTGATATCCACCCATTTTGGGATATAATTCACACTCACATACACACTATCACTGCGCCTTGATGAATTCTCCAAAATCCCCATCGCCTTATTTTGACCTATAAATACACCATAGCTACATTCTTTGGCATTGTTGAGAAAACCCTGCAATCTCGTATGCTCAAATTTCGCAATACCTAGTGCCACATTGTTTCGCACAAGTCCCAATATTCTTGTTTCTCCACTAGATTCAAGGTTTTGACGCAAAGTAGAATCTAGAGCGAGCCAAATTCTGTCGTATTGCCCCATACGCACATAGGCACTCATATGTGCGAGATAAAATTGGGGTTGAGTGCGCAAGTCATTTTGCACAAGCGATTTAAGCTCGGTGTTTTGATTTATAAGAGCGATATTTTGGAGGACAACCTTGTCATAGTCAGCGACCTTCTGACGCAACATCTTAATCTCATCAGCTTGGTTAAAATATGTCTTATACCAAAGCGTGAGCCAATCCCAGCCAGAAATAAAAAACATTCGCACTTTATCGCCCGTGTTAAGCACACGTGCTTCAAAGCCCTTATGGACTTCCATAGTTATCACGATTGTAACACAAAACAAAACAAGGAAAATAAGGACTTTATAACGCATAGATTAGTTTATCGCTAGTTCTCGGAGGAGCCTCTCGTCTTCTATTGCTTTGCTTGTGCCTCTCGCAACACATAGCAATGGCTCCTCTGCTACCCACACAGGCAGACGCACAATCTCGGAGATGTATTTGTCAAGTCCTCGTATGAGCGCACCACCGCCCGTTAGCACGATACCATTTTCGATAATATCCCCAGAGAGATCTGGTGGGAGTTTTTCCAACACATCTTTGAGTGCATTAACGATTTCTTTAAGTTGGTCTTTGATAGCTTCGCGCACATCTTCGTTTGTAAGATCAATAGTATTGAGCAAACCACTCACATTGTCGCGCCCACGCACTTGAAAAACCAATGATTCGTTCATAGAATACGCTGAACCGATTTCAATCTTGATAGTTTCTGCCGTGCGCTCGCCAATGAGGAGATTATATTTTTTACGCACATAATCCGAAATCGCCGCGTCAAATTTATCTCCCGCTACCTTGATGCTTTTACTAATCACCAAACCACCATAAGACACGACACCAATTTCGGTAGTCCCCCCACCGATGTCAATCACAAGATTACCCTTCGCCTCCTCTGTGTGCAGTCCAGCACCGATAGCCGCTGCCATAGGTTCCTCTATCAAATACACCTCACGCGCGCCCGCTGCGAGCGCAGATTCTTTAACTGCCTTTTTTTCCACACCTGTAAGCCCATAGGGCACACATACCATAATTCTCGGACGAATAAGACTTTTGCGTTTGTAAGCTTTCTCGATAAAAAAGCGTATCATTCTCTCGGTCATCTCAAAATCTGCGATGATACCATCTTTCATAGGACGAATAATCTCAATTTTATGTGGTGTTTTACCCTCCATATCCTTAGCCTCACGTCCTATGGCAAGGATTTCGCCATAGCCATTTCTATCACTTTGCACTGCCACCACCGAAGGTTCATTGATGACAATCCCCTCACCCTTAATCGCCACTATCGTATTTGCTGTTCCCAAGTCTATGGCAACATCTTTGGAAAACGACCCTATAAATCTATCCATTAGCATAATACACTCCTTAGCCTTTAAAGTATTATATCATATCTTATGAGGTTTTTTTTGCTTTTGATTGTTTGATAATGGTAGGCTTCTTTTTGCCCTCTATGCATTCTTTTGTGATTGTGATTTCACAGCCTCGTAAATCCGGAAGATTATACATAAGATCATTGATATGCTCCTCAATGATTGAACGCAATCCTCTCGCTCCAATCTTCCTCGCTATGGCTAACTCGGCTATTTTTTCCAATGCACCCTGCTCAAAGGCAAGTGTCGCGCCGTCCATCTCAAAAAGCTTTTGGTATTGCCTGATGAGCGCGTTTTTGGGCGTTGTTAGAATCTGTATCATCGCCTCTTTGTCTATGGGGTTTAGAGTCGTAATAACATGCAATCGCCCTATAAGCTCTGGAATAAGCCCATAGCTCACAAGATCATCGGGCTCCACGAGACTAAGCAAATACTGCTCATCGCTCTTGCCGTGTTTTTTGCCATGGAATCCTAATACATTGCCACCAACGCGTCTTTTGATAATCTCACCTAGCCCATCAAAAGCCCCACCACAGATAAATAAAATATGACTTGTATCAAGCTGCACAAATTCTTGATTTGGGTGCTTTCTGCCACCTTTTGGTGGAATATTGACCACACTACCCTCAATAATCTTTAACAATGCCTGCTGCACACCTTCGCCACTCACATCACGCGTAATGGATCGGTTTTCTGATAGACGCGAGATTTTATCAATCTCATCAATAAACACAATGCCCCTTTGGGCTTTTTCTATATCACCATTGGCAGCCTGAAACAATCGTGTGAGGATATTTTCTACATCTTCACCCACATAGCCAGCCTCCGTAAGACTAGTAGCATCAGAAATCGCAATAGGCACATCTAAAAATCTCGCTAAGGTTTGTGCCATTAGTGTCTTACCGCTTCCAGTAGGACCAATGAGCAAAATATTGGATTTAGCAATCTCCACATCTTCGAGTTCCGGACTGACTGGATATTGCTCACCACTAATGCGTTTATAGTGATTATAGACTGCTACACTAAAAACCTTTTTTGCCTCATCTTGCCCCACAACATATTCATCAAGACGCGCATTAAGTTCTTTAGGAGTGGGGATACTAAACTCCCTACTACGCGTAGATTCTAAGTCTTGAGGCTCTTTATAGCCTTTGAGTATCTCCTCACCTACCGTGATGCAATTTTTACAAATATATACATCGACAGAATTCCCTCTATTACCCGTTATACAAGGATTATTTGGGGTTTCCATTCTGCCACAAAAACTACAATATTTTGGCTCCATCATTGCTCATTCCCTTTGTGTCCTAAAGGTATGCCTCTAGTCGCTGATAAAATAAAGTTACAAATAGAAATTTGTGTTTGCGAAAGCGTGCCAGAATCTAGCTCTCTTTGCACTAATTCTTTCATTGGTGCTTCTCGTGAGTAGATGCGCCTATACAGCGCAGTGATAGAATCTATCTCCTCACGACTAAAAAGCTTGCGCATACGATGTTTGTTTAAACCTGCTATGCGCGCATGATTGCCATGTGCGATAGAATATGGTGGCAAATCCTGCACGAGCGCAGAAAGTCCGCCAATCATACAACCATCGCCTACTTTGACAAACTGATGTGCCGCACTTAGTCCCCCAAAATTCACATAATTCCCCACTTGCACATGCCCACCAAGTGTCGCGACATTGGCAAAAATACAGCCATTGCCCACAGAGCAATCGTGCGCTATATGCACATACGCCATAAATAGATTCTCATCTCCTATGCGTGTAATACCACCGCCACCGATTGTGCCAGTGTTGAGAGTAGTGTATTCTCTGATGATATTATTATCACCGACAATAAGCTGCGTATCTTCTCCGGCGTATTTGAGATCTTGTGGTGGCACACCCACGCACGCACCTGTAAAGATTTTATTGTTTTTGCCCAAAGTCGTGCTACCTGTGATTGTAACGCGATCGCCTATCTCACAACCATCGCCAATCACCACATTTTTGCCAATCACACAAAAATGCCCAATCTTTACATTCTTGCCAATTTTTGCTCCAGATTCCACAATGCTTGTTGGGGCGATTCTATCCTCTGCCATACTCACCCTTTGTCCGCATCTGCGATCATTGCCTTCAATTGGGCTTGAGAGACCAGTTTATCATCGACAAACGCCTTTGCCCCAAGCGACCAAATATTTCCTTTGTGAGCAAGCACCTCAAGCTTATACACAAGCTTATCACCGGGCACGACAGGCACACGAAACTTGACATTGTCAATCGTCATAAAATACACAATCTTATTTTTTGCCTGCTGTGTATCATCACCAAACATACTGACAAAAGCCAGCACGCCACCAGCTTGTGCCATTCCTTCAATCTGCATCACTCCGGGATAAATAGGGCGTTTGGGAAAATGCCCCATAAACACCTCTTCGTTAATCGTAACATTTTTGTATGCCTCAATCGTTTCGTTTGGCACCAATGACACAATCCTATCGACAAGTAGCATCGGATAACGATGAGGCAAAATCTCGCGTATTTTATTGATATCCATCATACTAGCTCCTTACACCACAAACACATATTTCATAAATCTTTGCATTCTACTAAAAAAACACTTTTAAAATGCTTATTGTTTTTTATCCTCCATTTTTACCCTCTATAATGGCAAACACATTTTCTTCTTGAAAAATACTATGAATAAAAATCGTGAGATTAGATTCTTTGCGAGAATCTAGCACGATGATAGGATTGATACTTCCTAGCCCACAGAGGCAAATCCGCAACGCATTTTCTAACCCATAAGGAATGGGCGCACGATTGAGTTCCCCCACACTTTGGTATTGTGTCTGACACAAGAGATTAAAATCCTCTAAACAAAGAAATATACTATCGTCCTTACTCGCCACTCCTATTGAAATTTCACAAGACAAACTTTCAAAATGTTGTGGTGGGTTTTTACTTTGTGTAGGAGACTTTGCTCCTCGTGGGCGCAAAAACTCGTGCAAGACAAGTGGCGAGGTAACCTCTGTGCGTATCCATTGAATCTGCCCCATCTTGCTATAGTTCTTACTCTTTGAATCCGCAAGCACATACATATCCAAAGATTCACCGGCAAACTTAGCAGTGCTACGCAAGTTTCTCCACGCCATAATGGAGCGTTTGGTAAGGATATATGGTATAGAATCCACTTCCAAGGCATTGCGTCTGCTAAAAGTCTCAATCCGCTCTTCATTGCTCGCTGGCTGAATCTGCCTCCCAAGATTTTCTACAAGCTCAAGCGGGACTTTGCCCTGTGCATTGCGCTGCTTCATCAACGCAAACTTACAGCCACAATAGGTCTGCCTATAGAGATTGTCCTCTTTAGCAAGCTTGGCTTGAGCTTGAGTGCCGCCATTGCTGCGCACATCGATTTTGATAAACTCCAGATTATTAAGATGCGCTATTTTTTCTCCTTGTGTGAATAGTATCTCGCGCTCTTTCATCGGGCTAGAGAGCAATGTCGTTGTAAAAACCCCAATGCTCTTTTGCTTAGCAAAGCTCGCTGTGCGTATTAGCCGACTATCAAAGCATGCCACACACCGCTCTCCTTTCTCTGGCTCTTCCTCCAAGCCTCGCACATCTTCTAGCCAATGTAGGGTATCGTATTCTCCCTCATACAGATCTATGCCTAGCATTTTGCAGCTGCGCTCCACATCAAGCAGTCGTAGATCATATTCTGCTTTGGGGTGAATGTTTGGGTTATAAAAAAATCCTACAAGTTTTGAATCCGGGTATTGCGCACGCAAACATTGTAGAAAATAATGGCTATCCACAGAGCAGCAAATATGTACAAGAATTGTTTGCTTGGAGGTTATACTACCATTTGTCATTACAGAATCCATAAGAATCTACCTGTCTTTTTTGTCGTTATCATACGCGTAATACAAAAACCACACACTTCCACTCACAAACACTACGATCAAAAATACCACCAACACCCAATCTAGCAAATCCATTGATCACTCCTATTTATTTAGTTTCATATGAAACATTTTGTTCTTTTACCTTTTCGCGCAACTGCCCACATGCCGCACTGATATCAAGCCCCTTAGATTCTCTAATGGTGCAGAGCAGTCCTCTATGTGTGAGAAAATCCGCAAACGCTCTTGCTCTTTCCTCGCTCGGACGCAAAAACTCACTGCCCTCGTGGGGGTTAAACAAAATAACATTGACCTTAGCGCGTATGCCATTGAGCAAAGCTAGCAGTTTTTTTGCCTCTTTGAGGCTATCGTTGAGATCTTTGATCATTAGGTATTCAAACATCACGCGCTTACGTATATCTATGGGAAAAGCACGCACCTCATCAAGCACTTGTGCGATATTGTAGGCTTTGTTCATCGGTATGAGCTGACTACGCAAGACATCATCGACTGCATGTAGAGAAATCGCCAACTGCACACCCAAATCTAGCAGACCAAGCTTTTTTATTTTAGGAGCTATACCACTTGTCGAGATTGTCTGCCTACGCGCCGAGATACTTAGTCCATCACGATCACTCAAGATTCTAATCGCTTTTGTAACATTCTCAAAGTTATCAAGCGGTTCGCCCATACCCATATAGACAATATTCACGCGTTTATGCGGTGCGATAGCATTGTCTCGTTTGATCTGCACGATCTGCTCGACAATCTCCCCCGCCTCAAGATTCCGACAAAACCCACCCTTTGCCGTGAAGCAAAACGCACAGCCCACCTTGCACCCAATCTGTGAAGAGAGGCAAATCGTCCATTTCTCACTACTTAAAATCTTGCCATTCTCATCGCGCTGTTTTTCGCGCATTTGGATAAGCACAGATTCAAAAGTATGCCCATCGTGTGTGCGAAAAAGATATTTTTTGCTCCCATCACGGCTTTGTTCGCATTTGATGATCTCAAGATTGTGCGCGCTATGTGTTTGTGTCAGCTCCTCACGCAAGGCTTTTGGGAGATTTGACATAGATTCAAAGTCATCTTTATACTCAATATATAGCCATTTGTAAATTTGCTGTGCGCGAAATTTTGGACTTACAATCCCACCTAATTCCTCTAAGGTATAGTTAAAAATATTTTGCTTCTTCATCGTCGATTTATTCATGGCTTTGCCTTAGATTCTGAAATATGTGAGGGATTCTTAAATATTGGCGCAAGAGATTCTATACGATCCCGCACTGCTTTAGCATTGCGCAAAAAATCTCTATGTGCATTGGCATTGCAATGATTGCTCACGCAAAAAATCCCTAAGCACCCGATCCCAAAATACCGCGCTACCTCCATCACGGCAAAAAACTCCATATTTTCCAGTCCCAGCCCCAGCTCTGAAAATCTCTGTGCGATCGTAGAATCTGTCGTGATATAGTTCGAGCTATTGACAATCATTGTTTCATATGAAACATCACAGTAAATCGGCTTGGGAGATTCTATACGATGGGATATGGGCGTGTAGGCATCGTGTGTGAGTGAGGCGGATTCTATTTGGGTGGCTTGTGTGGCACAAAATATATCAAGTACTTTGGTGCATTCATCATACGCCCCGGCACTCCCGACGAAAACGATCTCATCGACCTTTTGTGTGAGGCAGATTCTCGTGAGGTTGATCGCACTTTCTATGAGACCCACACCGATCATTTGTGCGAAGCTAAACTCCTCGCCGCGTCCAGCACATACGACCATAGTAGATTCTCGCCTAGATTCTCACGCTGATATTATGCGCTTTGAGATAGGATTTGAGCTCACTGATACCAATCTCACCATAGTGAAACACACTTGCTGCCAGTGCCGCATCAGCACCATATTCAAACACATCGACAAAATCCTGCATACACCCAGCACCACCACTTGCGATAAGCGGTAGCGGAGCGATAGCATTGACCGCCTCAATCCCCGCTTTGTCATAACCCTTTTTCACGCCATCACAATCCATACTCGTGAGCAAAATCTCGCCTGCACCTCTATCATAGATTTCCTTACACCACTCAAGCAGATCCTTGCCTGTATCTACTCTGCCACCATTGATAAAAATATGCCATGGGGAAGTGGTGTCAGTAGATTCTATACCAGACACAGAATCTCGCGTATCAAATCCGCTAACTTTTTTATAATCCACTGCCACCACGATACATTGTGATCCAAATCGCTTAGCCCCCTCCTCTATGAGTGCGGGATTTTTGATCGCTGCACTATTGATACTCACCTTATCACAGCCGGCATTGAGCAGGTTATACATATCATCAAGTGAGCTGATCCCTCCACCTACGCTAAAAGGGATAAAAACCTCTTTTGCGACCTTTTTGACCATCTCGATAGTCGTGCCTCTACCTTCCGCGCTTGCTGTAATATCCAAAAACACTAGCTCATCTGCACCTTGTGCGTTGTATTTTTGTGCTATCTCTGCGGGATCTCCCGCATCTTGTAGTCCTACGAAATTCACGCCCTTGACCACACGCCCATCTTTGACATCTAAACACGGAATGATACGCTTTGCAAAATTCATCGCTATGCCTTTATTTTATATTTGTTTTTGATTTGCCCTTATGCTTGTCTCTTTTGGTATCAATGTGAATCTAAAAAGAAATTTATTAGCTAGGATTTTAAGAACTTTTGCTACAATTATAGCATTTTTCAAGGATATTTATGGAAAACTACAGGACCAAAAAGCACTTAGGACAGAATTTTTTGAAAAGTTTTTCCTATATCCAGCAGATCATCGAATCTATTCCCACTCTCCCCTACCAACTTATAGAGATTGGGATTGGCTTGGGTGATTTGACACAGGAGTTAGCCAAGAGAGATTCTCTAAAAGCCTATGAAGTCGATCCTGACTTGTGTTCTTTGTTTCGCAAACATTTCGCTTCCCTCATCACGAGCAAAAGGGTGGAGCTGATACAGCAAGATGTCCTAGAGATAGAGCAAGACCAAGGGTGGTTGCACCCTAGTGAGTATGTGCTTGTCTCAAATCTACCCTATTATGTTGCTACGCCCATTATTTTGCGTTTGCTGCGCGATAGTGCGTGTAAATACCTCGTCGTGATGACCCAAAAAGAAGTCGCGCAAAAATTCTGCGCACACACCAAAGAAAGTGCATTTTGCGCGCTAAGTGTGCTAGCCCAGACCTTTGGCAAACCTCAAATGCTCTTTGATGTGCCAAATACCGCATTTGAACCAGCACCAAAAGTTACTTCGAGCGTATTTTGCATTGACAAGACACAAAATACTGCATACGAGGATAGCGGATTTGAGGAGTTTTTGAAAATGGCTTTTTGCGCACCACGTAAAAAACTAGCCAAAAACCTCCAAAAGGCTTTTACAGACATTACCTCTCTCTTGGAATCTCTCCATATCCGCGATGATGCTAGACCACACGAAGTCAGCACAGAGCAGTATCACCATATATATCAACACAAAAACAAGGAGTTTTAGCTATGGAAAACAACGATACAAAGCAAACATCAGAAAACAGAGCAACACAAAGTCAAGAGGCACAAACACCAAAAGAGAGTAGATTCAAATCCTTTACCAAAAAGTTTCGCCGCAAAATAGGTGATGGCACGGCAAACAATGATTTGAGAGAAGACACCCCACCAAAGGAGAAAACAAACAATACCATACAAGCACACAGTGCGAGAGTTGCGCGAGATTCTGTGCAAACCCCCACACAAGACACCCACTCTCCACAAAAATCTTTTGCACAAAGACCAGCACAAAAAAAATTCAAATCTACACAGACAGCAAACCAAACTAAAGATTCTCACAAACCAGAACAGGAGAAAAAGTTTAAAGGACGTCAGTGGAGTGGCAAAAATCCTAATGCCAAAAATCGCACAGAAGACAAAGATATTGTAGAAAATGGTGTGCGCAGTGTGAAAAATCCCAACGAAAAAGACAATCTAAGCTTACACAAGGATTTAAGACGCGGAGTAGAGGCAAACACAAAGATCCAACGCGAAAGCCTCAATACCCACACAAAGCTAAACCTCAATACAAAAGCAAGTGTGCGTATCACGCCACTTGGAGGACTAGGGGAGATTGGGGGCAACATCACCGTGATAGAGACACAAAATAGTGCGATTATCATTGATGTGGGTATGAGTTTCCCTGATGAAAGTATGCATGGCGTGGATATCCTCATACCAGATTTTAGCTATATCCACGCGATCAAAGACAAAATTGCAGGGGTTATCATCACTCACGCACACGAAGATCATATCGGTGCAGTACCTTACCTCTACAAACAACTACAATTCCCTCTCTATGGGACGCCATTGCCACTTGGTATGATTGGGAGTAAATTTGACGAGCATGGATTAAAAAAATACCGCTCGTATTTTAAGATTGTCCAAAAACGCCAACCCATCAAAATCGGGGAATTCGAAATAGAATGGATTAATATCACGCATTCTGTGATTGATGCTTCGGCTCTAGCTATCAAGACAGAGGCGGGGACGATTATCCACACAGGGGATTTCAAAATCGACCATACACCTATTGATAATATGCCCACAGATTTGCACAGACTTGCGCACTATGGAGAAGAAGGTGTGATGCTACTCCTAAGCGATTCTACCAATTCCCACCGCAGTGGCACCACGCCTAGCGAGGCGAGCGTAGGACCCACATTTGACACGCTTTTCAAACAAGCTAATGGACGCGTGATTATGAGCACTTTTAGCTCAAATATCCACCGCGTGTATCAAGCCATAAATTATGGACGCCTCTACAACCGCAAAGTAGCCGTAATCGGACGCTCTATGGAAAAAAACCTCGAGATAGCGCGTGAGCTTGGCTACATAGAAATTCCACAAAATATCTTTATCGAAGCCCATGAGGTAGAAAAATACCCCGATAATGAGATCTTAATCGTTACCACCGGCTCTCAAGGCGAAACGATGAGCGCACTCTATCGTATGGCAACAGATGAACACCGCCATATCAAGATTAAACCTAGCGATATGGTTATCATCTCTGCTAAAGCTATCCCAGGCAATGAAGGCTCCGTCTCAACCGTGCTAAACTTCCTAATGAAAGCTGGGGCGAGGGTGGCATATCAGGACTTTAGTGAAATCCATGTGAGCGGACACGCTGCACAAGAGGAGCAAAAACTAATGCTTCGTCTCATTAAGCCGAAATTTTTCCTCCCCGTCCATGGTGAATATAACCACATAGCCAAACACAAAGAAACTGCCATCAAATGTGGTGTGTTAGAAAAAAATATTTTTCTTATGGAAGATGGCGATCAAATCGAAGTCAATCCCAATTATATGCGAAAAGTTCGCAGTGTAAAAAATGGCAAGATTTTTATCGACAATCAAATCAATCGCCAAGTGGATATGGATATAGTCGATGACAGACAAACACTCGCTAATGATGGCATTGTCATCGTCTCTATGCAGGTGAGTAAAGAACGCAAAATTTTAAACTCTAAAATCTCAAGCTATGGGCTTGTGGCAAATAAAGAAGACAAGGGCTTTGAAAAAGAAATGACAGAGATTTTGGAGCTTGTAGTCAAAAACTATAAAAAAGAGCACTTCAATGCCAAAACCATAGAGCAAGAGATACAAGGAACGTTTAGAAAACATATCTTTAAAAAAGTCAAAAAATATCCGACCATAGAAGCTATGGTATATGTCTTATAAGGGAGGCAAAATGTCAGAGGCAAGTCGCTATCTACAAATCGCCACGGAGGTGCTACACACAGAATCTCAAGCTTTGCTAGATTCTATCCAGCGACTAGATTCACAAAATCTCTACGCAATCGTGCGCACCATTGCCGAATCTAAAGGCAAACTCGTGGTTATGGGTGTGGGCAAAAGCGGGCATATCGGTGCCAAGATCGCTGCCACGCTCTCTAGCACCGGAACACCAAGCTTCTTCCTCCACCCCACGGAGGCAATGCATGGGGATTTGGGTGTGATACAAAAAGAGGACATAATCCTTGCGATAAGCTACAGCGGAGAGAGCGAGGAGCTACTCAATGTCCTGCCGCATCTCAAACGTTTTGGCAACACCCTTATCACAATGAGCAAAAACGCACAATCCAGTCTTTCACAAATAAGTGATTTGTTTCTTGATATTTTCGTGCAAAAAGAAGCGTGTCCGCTCAATGCTGCCCCCACTAGCTCCACCACACTAACTCTCGCACTAGGTGATGTTTTGGCTGTGTGTCTTATGCACTATCGAGGATTCACACACGAGAACTTCGCATCATTTCACCCCGGCGGAAGCTTAGGCAAAAGGCTTTTTGTCAAACTCAAAGATTTGATGCAAACTTCCAATCTCCCAATCGTAGATTCACACACGACACTCAAAGAATGTATCCCACTTATGAGTGAAGCGAGGCTGGGCAATCTCCTCATCACACAAGAAGACAAACTCGTGGCGATACTAAGCGATGGGGATTTGCGTAGGGCATTGCTAAGAGAGGATTTTAGCCTCAATGATGAGGTTCTCAAATATGCTACCAAAAATCCAAAGACTTGCAATGACCCAAACATACTTGCTTTTGATGCGCTCAAGATGATTGAAGCGAACAAGATTCAGATTCTTGTCATCACAGATAAGCAAGATTCAATACAAGGTGTTATACACTTACATACACTAATTACTGCTGGGATTAAATCTTAAAAAGGAGTGGCTATGTTTGAACGCATTGATAGCATTTTTAGAAACATCGAGGATATCCGTGATGACATCAATATTCTTTTGGGTATGGCAAAGATCTCTATGATTGATTATATTATGATTAAACGCGGCTCACAAGATATGCCAGAAACGCTAAATTTTACGCTACTCTCGCAAATTGATGCGGAAGTTGAGAAACTCAAAGCAGAAATAGATGCTCTCAATAAACTCAAACGCGAAATGCTCATCTTCTAGCCTCCTCAAAAATAAAAATCTTAGAATCTCATAGGGAGAATCCCACAATACTCAAGACATACACCTCCTCACAGAAAACCCAAAACACTAACGAACGCGTTAAAGAGCAAATACACACTAAAGCACATAAAAATCACGCCACAGATTCTATCAATCCACACAAAGACCTTAGGTGTGAGATAGCTTTTTATCGCGCTGCCTAATGCAATCACGCCCAAAAATGGCAAGCTAAGCGCGCAAAAAAGCACCACAATACGAGCAGCCAAATCCACCTCCATAAAAGGCACGATTATCGTAGCAAAAAACAAAATCGCCTTGGGATTAGAGAGATTTATCCCTAATGCTTTGATATAGGTTTTTAGCAATATGCGCACGCCATCGTTTGTTTGATTAGAATATGCTTGTGTCATTGTGGGTGCGCTCACTGGATTTTTAAGCAGCAAGCCTGCAAGATATATCAAATACACACCACCAGCAAAGGTAAGCATAGTCTGCACATACGCATTGCCCAACACATAGCTAAGCCCAAAATACAACGTCCCAAGGAAAATCGCCCAACCACTTGCAATCCCTAAAAACGCGGCAAAAGCCGCTCTAGCCCCCATACAAAGACTTGTGCGTAGCACGAATAAAATATCGGGACCGGGCGTGAGCGCGCCCACAAATCCTACGATAAATATCCCAAATAGTCCAAGATTATCCATCACTCCCTCCCTAGTTTTTGCCTCTAGTTTGCATTTTTTTGTGTTTTTTGGCATAAAAATCGCGTAATGCTTCTATTTCCTGCATACTAAAGCCCGCTTGCAATCTTGCTGGGATATTGAGAATCTTACCCGCAAGACTAAAAGCCTCAAACTGCTCACACAATGCAACAAAAGAATGCGGATTGGACAAATCTTTGCGAGCGTAATGCCACCATTTATCGCCCTTTTGCACATGTCCCACCTCATCACGCAAAATTATCCTAAATACCTCTTGTATCTTAGGTTTTAGCGAAAAAGGAGTTTGCATAAGTTTTCCCAACACAAAGGGATTGGCATCTAATCCCTTTGCTTCTAATCCCCTATGCACCACACCCATACGCCATTCTAAACTAGTCTGTGTCGCTTCCATCGCCTCAAAAAGCGTATTATGCACGAGAAAATCCCCATACGCACAATCCAGCTCTGCCAAAAGCTCCTCCAAAAGCCCAAAATGCCTAATTTCCTCATCTGCCACGCTTAACCAATCTGCATAAAATTCCATAGGCATATCTCTGAAGCGATAGCACGCATCAAGCGCAAGCACAATCGCGCTAGATTCTATATGCGCCACTGAATGCAGAATCTTCGCTAGTGCTAGCTTGGATTTGACGTGATTTGGACGGCGGATTTTGAGTGCGGGGGTGTGCTTATCACACATTATAGAAAGACTTTGGAGCTTGCCAGTTGGACATACACAAATGCTTGGGGCAAAATCCATACGCCCACATCTGAAATCATCATAAAAATGCGTAAATTTCTCTCGTATCTGTGCAAAACTCGTGCTTTGGAGTATATCTTCTAAAGTCTCAAAAAACATTTTTTTCATAGGTGGATTATAGCAGGTTTTTGTAGCAAGGCTTAATCTTTTGGCAATCTGAGAATCTGACTTGCACGCGAGTTACAATCTCTTGAGATTCTAAACAAAATACCATTTGTTAAAAAACAATAAGAAAAGAGGAAGCGGCAATATGCTAGAATCTACGCTCTCTAAAGCAAAACCAAAGGACACCATTATGCAATGCAAAATCTGCCAAAGCCCCGTGCAAAAAGCATTTGAAGCCACAATACTCCAACAATACCTTGAGCCATTTTACAAATGTCAGCATTGCGGGTTTTTGTCCGTGGGCGATGCGCACTGGCTCTCCCAAGCCTACACAGATGCTCTTAACATATCTGACACAGGCATAGTAACTCGGAATCTCTACCTATACAAAATCGTGAGCGTAATCGCCTACGCACTCTTTGGTTTTCGCTCTAAGGGCGTAATTAGGGGGGGCGAGTGCGCAATTAGATTCTGACACACCCGGGACACTCCCTCATAGCATACAATCTCCCTTGCTTGTGGATTTTGGTGGTGGGAGTGGGTTGCTTGTGCGATTGTTGCGTGATGTTGGCATTGAGGCATTGTGGCAAGATGAATATTGTGAAAATATCTTTGCACGGGGCTTTGAATGGGATTATAATGCAAAACCAACGCTCCTAACAAGTTTTGAAGTCTTTGAACATCTCCCAAATCCAATGGAGCAAATCTCTGCTATGCTTGAATTATGTCCTAATATCCTCTTTTCCACGGAGCTACTTCCCTGTCCTATCCCCCAACACCAAGGCAAAGATATATGGTGGTATTATGGCTTTATGCACGGACAGCACATCAGCTTTTATGCCAAAGAAACACTAGAGCACATAGCCAAGCAAAAAGGTGTGTTTTTCTCTTCTCACAAAGGATTGCATCTCTTTAGTCAGCACAAGATAAATCCCTATTTTTTTGCTGCGCTCGTGCGATTTGCCGACAAAGGAGCTTTTGGGATTCTCAAGCATTTGTTACAGAGCAAAACCTTTAGCGACCATCAGCTTCTTTTATCAAGCTTGCACCACTCCCCTAATTAACCAACTTTGACTACAATACCTAAAACCATTTAGGGGAGAAGCATGGAGCTCAAAGGGAAAAATAATCCATCACTAGCAAACCCAATCTATGCACCGGATTTGGGGAGTATGGAGTTTGACATCATTGATATTCGTGATGAGAGCGACTACAACTACGCACATATACGAGATTCTAAGCATTTTAATAATGCACAAGATGTCTATGGCTATGCACAAAAGCATAAAGACAAAAATATTTTACTTGTGTGTTATAGCGGACATACAGCAAGTGTGCTGGGGAGTCATCTCATAGAAGCGGGGTGTGAAAATATCTATTATTTTGACGATTATTTCACACATTTTGAGCTTTTGGGTATGCTACATACCCAATCCTAGAATCCTAGCCCCATCTTAGAGATTCTAATAAGCCAAAGCCCTAATTTAAGGAGACACAATGGTTCTTGCCACATTCTTACAAGCCATTGCAACTATCGCAAGTATGTTGCTTAATCTCTATATTTGGATTCTCATCATCGCTACATTGCTTAGCTGGGTGCGTCCTGACCCCTACAACCCCATCGTGCAAGTGCTCTATCACCTAAGTGAGCCGGTTTTTGCCAAAGTGCGTAGGCTAATCCCTACCAGCATAGGAGGGTTAGACCTCGCCCCGCTTATTGTGATTGTGGGATTAAAATTCATCGATCTCACATTTATAAGAATCCTTGATAATTTCGCACAAGGTATGCGATGAGCAAACGATTTGCTCTCATATGCGTGCTTTTGGGCGTGCTTGGGACACAAGCAGTCGCCAAAGAAATTGATATAAAGTTTTTAGAATCTAAGCCTAAGGGTTTGGCGAGAGATTTTTATATTTGGCGTTTTCTTAGCGATGAAAACACCTCATTGCAAGATGCTCTCAAAGCCTATGAGCTTGTCCATAGAAAGACCCCAAAGCTCAAAGCACTCTTGGAACA
Organism: Candidatus Helicobacter avicola; assembly: GCA_019112865.1. Classification (GTDB taxonomy): domain Bacteria; phylum Campylobacterota; class Campylobacteria; order Campylobacterales; family Helicobacteraceae; genus Helicobacter_F; species Helicobacter_F avicola. The sequence continues at coordinate 11,454 of DXIN01000016.1, read as the reverse complement.
AAAAGGAATGCCACACGAATTGCCACGAGATTTGCAATGCGCAAGGCTGGACTTTAAAACTCTCCTCGCACAAGATTTAGAATGTGTCAGCTATGGACTAAAACTTAGCCAAGTCCCCCATCTCTCACCACAAAATCTCAAAGCTCTCAAGGCAAAAATTGCCCCAAACAAAAACCTTAGCACAAAAGTGGAAATCCTAAGCTCAAAAACTATCCTCACTAAAATGCTCCAAAGTGATGCCAAGACTTTCGCACAGATTTACAACTCCCTTACGCAAAAACAACGAGAAACCCTCATCAATCAGACCATAAAACCACAGAGGCTAAAAAAACTTGCCAATGAAAATACTCCAGCATTTGATAAGATGCTCCAAGGCATTATCTTATCAGATTCTCTGCCTAGATTCAAAAAATCCCTGCTAAATGCCCACATCACCAAAGCCAGTCCTTATACGCTCTTTTTGCTTGGCATAAACGAACTTATGGCAAAAAACACGAATAATGCCCTAGCCTATTTTAGGCTTGCACAAAGCACCAGTAAGGATACATTTTTGCATAATAAGGCACTTTTTTGGCAATACCTTGTAAGCAAGGACAAAAAACTTCTCTCCAAACTCGCACAAAGCACCAATGTCGATATTTACACAATTTATGCCAATCAAAAACTCCAAAGCACCCCACAATACACTATTATCACCGATTTTACTCCTTTGAGCAAGAAAAAACCACCTTTTAACATACAAGATCCTTTTGAGTGGGAGATTTTGCGCGCTAATCTTTTGCAAGTAAGCGATACAAAAGCTCTCGACGAACTCACGCAAGAATTTGCCTTTGTAGATTCTCTAGCACATATGGCATATGTGCATAACCGCGCGACAAGATACCAAAATAACTATTTCCTCTCGCCTTTTGCCCAAAAAATCAAATGGAAAAATACCGACCAAAAAGCCCTCACTTACGCCATTGCTAGACAGGAGAGTAACTTCCTCCCCGCACTCATCTCGACTTCGTATGCGCTGGGTATGATGCAGATTATGCCCTTTAATGTCGTGCCATTTGCCAAAAGTATGGGGCTAAAAGACATCAAACTAGAGGATATGTTTAATCCTGTTATTGCACTAGAGTTTGGGAGATTCTACCTGGGTGAATTGGAGCGCGAATTTAAGCACCCACTTTTTGTAGCATATGCCTACAATGGAGGTCCAGGATTTTTGCGACGCACACTGGGGCAAAAAAAACTTTTTATCAAAAATCGCAAATACGAACCATGGCTAAGTATGGAGCTTATCCCCTATGAAGAATCACGGATATATGGCTTGAAAGTTCTTGCAAATTATATTGTTTATGAAGAACTTTTTGGTAATAATATCACGCTAGAGCAGTTACTCAAAACGACTTTGATTAATTAACAAGGAGCTAAGATGATTGATAAGTGTTTATTCCCAGCAGCAGGATATGGGACACGATTTTTACCTGCGACAAAAGCGATGCCAAAGGAGATGCTCCCTATCCTAGTCAAACCACTTATACAATATGGCGTAGAAGAAGCCCTAGAGGCTGGTTGCCACACGATGGCAATCGTAACAGGACGCGGCAAAAGGGCGATTGAAGACCATTTTGATAGAAACTACGAGCTTGAACATCAAATTGAGGGCACGGACAAAGAGGATCTGCTCAAAGATATCAGACGTCTCACAAATCTCTGCAAATTTTCCTATACAAGACAAGAAGAGATGAAAGGACTAGGACACGCTATCCTCACTGGTGAGGTGCTTATAGGACAGGAGCCTTTTGCAGTAGTGCTAGCTGATGACTTGTGTATCAACAAAGGCTCACAGGGTGTATTAGCCCAGATGGTGGATCTCTACAAGCGTTACCGCTGCTCTATTGTGGCTATTGAAGAAGTAGAGAAAAAAGAAGTGGATAAATACGGGATTATCGATGGTGAAATGATAGAGGAGGGTGTGTATCGCGTCAATAATATGATCGAAAAACCCAGTGTAGATGCCGCACCAAGCAACCTTGCTATTATCGGTCGTTATATTCTCACTCCCGATATTTTTGATATTTTGCGCGTAACCAAACCGGGCAAAAAAGGCGAGATTCAGATAACCGATGCCTTGCTGGAGCAAGCCAAACAGGGTAGGGTGCTCGCCTACAAATTCCAAGGTGCTCGCTATGATTGTGGTTCAGTAGATGGCTATGTCAAGGCTACTACAGATTTATTCAAAACCTTTAAAGCCTAGATTGCTTTTTTAAATGTTTGATCTGTTTTTTTATGTGCTGTGTTGGCTAGTGATGTTTATCCTAGCCTTGCCTATTATGTTTGCTGGACTTTTGAGCGTAGCATTAGAAAACGACAATGCGCCAGTAGCAGCAAACCCACTCGCAGAGCTTCACAAAGAAGTCCTCGCATACAAAGACAATAAAGAAAAGCTCAAAGAATGCTACACGACTTTCACAGACAAATTTACCAAATGCGCACAAAATAGCCCTGACTACAACCTATGGCTAGAGATTATCTATAACTTTTCTCTCAATCCTATCCTTATGGAAACCGATGAGGTGGCAAAGTTTCGCGATATGCTAGAGGACGAGAATCCAAGTATTGCCAAGCAGATTCAAACCAAAGTAGGCACTGCTCTACAACACAGAGAAAAAAAATAAAGGAATGTCTATGGATTATCTTACTATCACCCAATCCCCAAACCTCTATGGTGATGTCGCTATATCAGGTGCCAAAAACGCTGCACTTCCGCTACTAGCCCTCACGCTATTAAGCAAAGACGATGTGAAAATCTCAAATCTTCCCGATGTCGCCGATGTCAAGACTCTCTCAAAACTCTTAGAGCATTTGGGAGCGCATATAGAGAGCGTAGATTCACACACGCTAACTATAAATTGTGCGGACATTATCCATACAAAAGCCCTCTATGATATTGTGCGTAAAATGCGAGCCTCAATACTCGTGCTAGGACCGCTCTTAGCACGTTTTAGAAAATGTCAAGTGAGCTTGCCCGGGGGCTGTGCCATAGGAGCGCGCCCAGTGGATTTGCATCTCAAAGCCATGGAAAAAATGGGCGCACAGATTCACATCGAGGGTGGATACATCATCGCTAATGCCCCAAATGGCTTGCAAGGCGCGGATATTTTGTTTGACAAAATCTCGGTAACAGGAAGTGAGAATGTCATTATGGCAGCAGCTCTAGCCAGGGGCAAAACGCGTATCATCAATGCCGCCAAAGAGCCAGAAGTCGTGCAACTATGCGAGGTTTTGGCACAAAATGGCATAGAGATCGAGGGCATAGGAAGCAATGAAATCTCTATTTATGGGAGCGATGGCGAGCTACCTAGATTCAAACCCTTTGATGTAATCCCTGATAGAATCGAGGCGGGAACATATCTGTGTGCAGGGGCTATCACCAACTCACGCATCACACTACACAATACTAATAGCACGCACCTCCAAGCGATTTTGGAAAAACTCGAAGAAATTGGCTTTGGCTTTGAGATTACAGAATCTAGCATTACCATACTACCTGCCAAAAAACGCAATGCCTTCGAGATTATCACGACAGAATACCCCGGTTTTCCCACCGATATGCAGGCGCAATTTATGGCACTTGCCACACAATGCGAGGGTGTGAGCGTGATAGAGGAGCGATTGTTTGAAAACCGCTTTATGCATGTGAGCGAGCTCCAGAGGCTTGGAGCAGACATCAAGCTCTCGGGTAATATCGCTAAAGTAAGCGGAGCAAAGCCTCTCATCGGTGCAAATGTGATGGCGACAGATTTGCGTGCGTCCTCTGCTCTCGTCCTTGCCGCACTGATTGCCAAAGACACTACGCAGATTCACAGAATCTACCACCTCGATCGCGGTTATGAGAATCTAGAATCTAAGCTTGAAGGTTTGGGTGTAAAAATCTCACGCGATAAAGAATAAAATATAAAGACAAAAGGAACGCTTATGCCACAGATTTTAGAGATTGCGAAAAGATTCACGCGATTGCACACATCTGTGCGTATTTTCACATTGGCAGCGGCTTTAGGTGGGCTTTGGCTACGAGCAGAGGATCATCATCACCATCATCACCACAGCGACCCAGTGGAATTTCACGCTCATATAGGACTCTTTGGCAAAAGCTCGGCACTTGCCTCATCGCAGAGTAACGCGAGGCGAGATTCTTATTCGATGCTCTATACCACAATGCTGATGAAAGCCCAAGCCTTTGAGGCAATCGACTTTGGGCTTGGGATTAGCGCGTTTGTGCCATTTAGTATGGACACGACTTTTGGAGGAATGCGTTATGAATATATAGAATCTAAATTCACAACAAACACTACCTACATAGGCTATGAAAAGAAATTTGAGAATCTAAGCCTTGGGATTAAAGCTGGGAGATTTGAAGATGAGTTTGATTGGGTGGGACACTCTCTGCAGGGCGCGTATGGCTATCTGCAAAACCCCTATTTCAAGCTTTATGGACTTTGGGTAGATGAGCAAGCCCACATCACACGCGAGTTTGCCACGGATTTTAATTTCTACCGACATCTTTATGATGGCAAAAATCTCTTTGCAGGTGGGATAAACCTCACACTGCCATTTGTAGAAATCGCACCATTTGCCTACCATATGCAAGAATTTTTTGATGTCTTTGGGGGCAAGGTGATATTTTCTCTTGGGGGCGTTGATAGCTGGCATAGCACTACACTTTTGCACTATGCCTATCTCAACTCGACTTTTGCACACAGCTCTCATCACGACCATAACCATAGCCACGATGATGGACATGGACATACAATCGGTGAGCGAGGTGATACTTTTCTCATCTGGGTGGAGCAAAGTGTTGCTTATAACAATCTCATAGAATTTGGTGCAGGCTATCAAAAAGTGGGTAATCATTTTTTTGAAATCGCCAATATGGGCTCTATCTCGCGATTTGAGGCGCACAATCACGCGCATAATGGCTTTGGGGTAATCCAGCCCGGCGGTATGCACAGCGGAAGCCAAACCACAAATATGTATGAAGATCGCACAAACACTATCTATGGCTTTGTGGATATTGGCTTTAACAAAGGTGCGATAGAGATTTTGGGACGCGATAGTCGCAGTGCGCGCAAAACTCAAAGCGCGTATTCGCTAGGAGTTCGCTACAACGTTACACTTGATTTGGAATTAGGAATGATTGGCGTGTATATGCTTGAAAAACTAGGTCAGACAGATGCGATAAACAGAAGCTTTGGTAAAGCATATGTGCAATATAGCTTTTAGAATTTGAGGATTAGGCAATGCGCATTAGCAAGGATTCTATCGAGCGATTAAAAGAGCAAGTGGATATTGTAGATATCATTAGCTCATACATTGATCTCAAACGCACTGGGAGTAATTTCTCCGCGTGCTGTCCTTTTCACAACGAAAAAACGCCAAGCTTTATGGTAAGTCCTAGCAAAAATATTTTCCACTGCTATGGTTGCGGCGTAGGGGGCGATAGTATTGGCTTTGTGATGCAGTATGAAAAGCTAGATTTTGCCCCAGCGGTGGAACGCATAGCAGAGATGAGCAATTTCAAACTCCAATACGAAAATAATTTCCAAAAAAAGCCCCAATCCACACTGCTAGAGGATATGGCGAGATTCTATCAACAGCAGCTCCATACCAATCCCCAAATGCTAGACTACCTCCACAACCGCGGGATCTCTCACGCAAGTATAGAATCTTTTCGCCTAGGCTTTAGCCCACAGAGCTTTGAGAGTATGAAATTTATCAATGCCCACCACATTAACAATAAACAAGAAGCCTTAGAGCTTGGTATCATTGGCAAAGATGAGGCACGAGAGTATGCGCGTTTTTCTCAACGCATTATGTTCCCTATCCACTCACCAAATGGCAAAATCGTAGGCTTTGGCGGACGCAGTGTGGATTCACAAGCAATGGCAAAATACATCAATTCCCCACAAAGCAAGATTTTTAACAAATCCAAACTCCTCTATGGCTACCATATCGCCAAAGAATCTATCTATCGTGAAAAAAAAATCATCGTGTGTGAGGGCTATATCGATGTGATTATGCTCCATCAAGCTGGGTTTAGAAACGCCGTAGCGACACTGGGCACAGCTTTGAGCAGCGAACATATACCATTGCTCAAAAAAGGCGATCCGCAGATAATCCTAAGCTATGATGGTGATAAGGCTGGTATCAATGCCGCCTTTAGAGCTGCCAAAATGCTAAGTGCTATAAGTGCGAGTGGGGGTGTGGTGATTTTTAGCAACAATCTCGATCCCGCCGATATGGTCGCCCAAAACAAGCTAGAGGAGCTAAAGTCGCTTTTCACGACTCCAGTGAGTTTTATAGAATTTGTTCTTGAGCAAATTATCATAGGGTTTAATCTCTCTGACCCACTCCAAAAGCAGCAAGCCCTCAACGAAATCACAGCTTTTACCAAAACACTCACTCCTCTGCTTCAGGCAGAATATGTGCCTTTTATCGCACAGCGACTGCGTATCGCGCCAAATCTCATCAAGATTCACCGACAAAATACCAAACAAGCACCCATTTTGACACAGGATTCACAAAAACATCTTGCTGAAAGTGTGCTAATACGCACATTGTTAGAAAACCCCGAATGGATTACCATAGCAGTAGAATACTTAGAACCAAATGTGTTTGAATGCTATAACAAAGAATATCTTTTGGTTTTACAAAGCCAAGACACAGGGCAAGATATCACGCAAAACCCTTATTTGCGCCCATTGCTCATTAACGAAAATATCAAAAAACTCCAAACGCTCCAAGAGTTTAAAGAACATCTAAAGATTCTCGTGCTTAAAGCATACAAGAGGGATTTGGCACTCATACCACGACTAAACTTGCGCACCAAACAAAAATTAGAATCTATCAACACCCTCAAAGGCAAAATCGCTAAACTTACACAAGGAGAACTTATCAGTTATGAAAAAAGCATTAGCACTCTTTAGCGGGGGCTGTGATAGCCTCATCGCTATGAAACTACTCAAAGACCAAGGTATCGAAGTGGTTGCCTTGCACTTTAACATAGGCTTTGGTGGCAACAAAGACAAGCTAGAGTATTTCAAAAATGCCACGGCACAAATCCCCGTGGAGTTAAAAATCATTGATATTAGAGAGCAGTTTTTTAACTCGGTGCTTTTTAGCCCCAAATACGGCTATGGCAAGTATTTCAACCCCTGTATCGACTGCCACGCTAATATGTTTGGCAATGCTTTTGCCTATCTACTAGAGTGCGGAGCGGATTTTGTCATCAGTGGAGAGGTGCTAGGACAGCGCCCCAAATCCCAACGCGCCCAAGCACTCGATGAAGTCAAAAAGCTCGTGCGTGAAATTGGCAAAGATCCAAAGTTTGATGTAATCTTAAGCCGTGATGGGAGCGATCCGAGCAAGCCAAAAACGCTTGATGAGCTGCTGCTACGCCCTATGAGTGCCAAGCTCCTTGCGCCTAGTTTCCCCGAGAAAATGGGCTGGGTGGATAGAGAAAAGCTCCTAGACATCAATGGACGCGGACGAACAAGACAACTTGCGATGATACAATCCTATGGATTCAAATATTACGAAAAACCCGGTGGAGGGTGTCTGCTCACCCAAGATTCTATCGCACAAAAGATAAAGGATCTAAGTGCGCACAGAAAGATGATTTTTGAAGATGTGGAAATGATAAAAGTGGGGCGATATATGGTGCTAGAAAATGGTGCTAGGTGTGTGATTGGGCGCAACGAAGAAGAAAACAAAAAGCTCCAAAGCCCAAATCCAATGATGGAGCAAATCACCCTATTAGATTCTGTGGGTCCCATAGGGCTTATCGAAAAAAGTGCCTCCAGGGAGGATAAACTCCTCTGCGCGCGCATTATCCTAGGCTATGCCAAGACACAAGAGGGCATAGAATACAAGGTGCGTGTGGGCGATGAGGTATTTTGCACTCAAGCCTTGCCTAAAAACAAAAGCGCACAATATTTGCTTTTGAAATCCTAAATCACCAAATTAAGGAGCGAAAATGAAAAATCTTTTTTGTATTTTAGTAACTTATACAAAGCCCATAAGCGAGATTGAACAGATTCTAGGAGAGCATCGCGCGTATTTGCAAAAAGGCTATGACGCAGGGGTTTTGCTCGTCTCTGGTCCGCAAAACCCAAAAGTAGGTGGGTGTATCATAGGACGCTTTGTGGATAAAGATCACGCGGAGGCTTTTACACACAACGATCCCTACTACCTCAACAATGCCGCGACTTATGAAATCATAGAATTTAGCCCTGTATTGCATTCGCCACTCATCAAGACATTTGTGCAAGACTAAGAACAAAAAAGGATAAGATATGAAAAAAACTTCTCATTTACTCCTACTGATGTGTGTAGGGATAGGTATAGGTGTGGGAATCTCTGAACTAAGCAAGCACCTGCACACTCAAGAATTTATCCCCAATCAATATAATCCAACTGCACAAAACTCCCAAGATACACAAGATACGGATTCACAGAATCCAGCCCAAGACCTAAAATCCACACTCACTCAAGATTCACAGAATCTAGAAGAAAATCTAGCACCAAACACCCAACCCTCTCAAGATTCACAAAACCAAACACAAGATTTACCAAATCCCCCTCTAGCACAAACAGAGACCTTAGAGACAAATGTAACCCCACAAGATCCAGCCCTTAGCACCGCAATAGCCCAAGATATTTTTAGCCAAGAACGGCAAATCCCTCAATTTCAAGAATACACTACAAGCATCTACCAAGGGCAGTTTATGAGTGCTGATGAAAGCTGTGTGAATTGCGAGGGAGGTCCTCAAGAAGCGCTCAAACGAGGTATCATAGAATTTGGAGGTAAATATGCACTCTATCAACTCAAACCAAATAGTGGTGAAATCATCATCGGTGCAGTGAATGTAGAAAATGGTGAGGTGATGGAGTTTCCTACGATTTACAAAGAAGTCGCACCACCATTTGATGTAAGCATACTTGCAAAGCCAGATAGCGATCTTATATGGTTAAAAGGTGTAGATTCTAAAAACCCCGATACTTACAAAATAGAAGCTTATACGCTAAAAAGCGGCAATCTCAAAAAGGTGCAAAGCTTTGAAATCCATTTTGTAATCCCTGAAAGCTTGGATTTGCAATCCACCCCCGCACAGGAGCAAAATCAAGACAACACGCAAGAAGAAGTGAGGTTTTAAAATCTAGGGATATTTCGTTTCGCTCAATGACGAGATTTTGTGATTGTTTTAGATTCTAAAATTTAAGTCGTTGAGAATGCGTAATCGCCACGGCTATAGCATCAGTAATATCAAGCGGTTTAATCTCACCTTTGAGATTGAGCAGACGCTTTACCATAAATGCCACTTGCGCCTTATCTGCTTTACCATTGCCTGTGAGAGCCTTTTTGATTTGCAATGGTGTGTATTCAGCAAAATTCCCAAAATCTTGGAGAATCTTCAGACTCAATGCTCCACGAAATTGTGCAAGCTTAATCACGCTTTTTGGATTATAGGCATAAAACATATCCTCTATGGCAACTTCATCGATTGTGTGTGATTGCAAAACGATGTCAATACCTTCGATAAATTCCACAATTTGGGCTTGTAAAATCCGCTCTTTGATTTTGATAAACCCCGCTTCAATGAGCTTAAGCGTATTGTTTGTGTAACTAATCACAGCATAACCACAATTTCTTGTCCCAGGATCTATCCCTAAAATTTGCATTTTTAATCCATTTTAAAAGTTTTTTTCCCTATCATTTCAGGAACTTTTCACATTTTTTTCACATCTTTTTCCAAAATCACAGATGTATTACGAAAGGCTCTTTTATGAATATCAATGATATATTAAATCAACTTAAAAACGAAATATCCCAATACGAATATGACACATATCTAAAACTTTTAGAATTTGATGAAAGTGCCTCCAGAGAGGACTTATTAGTATTTTATACACCCAATAGTTTTGTAACAAATTGGATAGAGATACATTATCTTGACAAGCTTAAATCTTGCGCACAAGAAATCATAGGTATCCCTCCAAAAATTCACATCAAAATAAAAAAACCTATGAATAATGTGAAAAGTTTAAAAAACAATAAAAATCTAAAAAACTCTGAATCTTCTCAACAATCCCATATCAATTATCAAGAAACCTTTGAAAACTTCGTAGTGGGGAAATCCAACCATCTTGCGTGGGATTCTTGTCAAAAGGTAGTAGAAATACGCGGGAGAATTAACCCTCTGCTTATTTATGGTCATACTGGAGTGGGCAAAACACACTTACTTAACGCCATCGCCAATGCCGTAAGAGAAAAAAATGAAAAAGTGATTTTGATAACTGCTGAACAATTTTTAAATGATTTTCAATTGCGACTCAATAACAAAACAATGGATACTTTCCGCAACAAATACAGAAAATGCGATTATCTACTCATTGATGATGTGCAGTTTTTTGGTGGCAAAGATCAGATATGTGAGGAATTTCACAACACTTTCAACGCTCTACACCAAGACCAAAAACAAATCGTGATGACAAGCGACCAGCCGCCCAAAAAAATCAGAGGTTTAGAAGAGCGGCTACGATCGCGCTTTGAAGGAGGAATCGTCATAGAAATCGAAAAAACCGACCTTGATACCAAAAAAGAAATTATCCGCTCAAAATGTAATCTAAACTCTATTGTTCTTGATGATGAAACAATCAACTTCATCGCAACCAAACTTGATAACTCTAGACAGATTCTAGGAATTATCCAAAATATCAACCTCCAATCCAATCTAAACCCAAACATAACAAAACTAGAAATTGCCATAAGCGTGATGAAAACATATCAAAGAAATACATTAGAAAATATTACAATAGACAAAATTCTCTCTTTTGTGGGAAAAGAACTCAATATCAAACCAAGCGAGATAACCTCCAAAGCAAAAAACCAACATATCACTAAAGCGCGTAGAATTGCCACCTATCTCACACGCAAACTCACGCACAATTCAATGCCTATCATTGCCAACAAACTCAATATGAAAGACCATAGTTCCGTAAGCAAAGCACTTAAAGCAATTGAAGAAAAAATAAAAGAAGATGAGAATCTCAAAAACCTTGTCGAAGAAATCGAAAACAAGATAAAAAACGACAATAACCCGCAAGATTAAACCAACACTACAATAAATTTAGGTATAATTCACCGCTTTAAAAAGTAAGAGATGGGAATAAATGTGAAAAATACAACAAAACATTGTGAAACTTTATAAGTCTAAAAATAAGCAAGGCGGGAAAAAACAAAAATATTTCACATTTTCACAGCCCCTACTATTACTACTAAAATTTATTAAACATTGGGAGGACAACAATGAAACTTAGCATTTCAAAAACACCTTTTGAGATCATACTCTCAAATTTTCAAAGTTTTTTGGAAAAGCGAGATATTTCGCAAATCACATCACATAT
>DXIN01000015.1 GCA_019112865.1 Candidatus Helicobacter avicola | reverse complement strand
CTACTTTTTACTCTCTTTTTTTACTTTTACTGCTTTTTACTTCTTTGGAATAATTCTTTCAGATGTTAGTGTTTTTAGTTTGACTCTTAGATTTTTTACTTAATTTTATTCTAGTTTGGTGTGATTATCATATATGACAGAGATTCTAAGCGTTGGGTAGGCTTACTAGGATAAGTATCAAGATTTATTGTGAGATTTTTAAGTCTAGATTGTGCATTTGTTCTGCTTGTTGTTATGCAAAAATAGTTTTCTGTTGTAGCACTGTTATCGTTAGACTGGGTTTTAAAAATTATTTATGTTTTTTTGTGTTACTATTTTCGTAGTTAGAAAATCTTAGCCTTGGGGGTTTTTGGTATGTGTGATTTTGGTCATAAAGTTATGTTTGTCTTACAAGCATTCATGGTGTGTGGATTGGCTTTGTATGCAGATGAGGGATACTCTGTGGCAAGTAAGGTAGAGCATGAAACTTGCAAAATATATATTGATAATACACAGGTTTATCAACGAGATTGTGAATTTGAATATAGTCCTAGCTTGATTTTTTATGCAAGACTTGGGAATTATAACGATGTTTGGGTGTTTCAAGATAGTCCTATGGGCAATGCGTGTAATGGTGGAGATTTGCGAATATTTGAGCGCAAAAATGCTACTAGTGATATTGTGTATCGTGGTAAAATTGATTGGTGTGGTGGAGAAAATCCCAAAATTGAGGTAAAACAAAGCACGATAACTATCACACAAGAGGCGAGAAAACCAAATCGAAGTCCAAGTGGGAGTCCAAATTTCAATAACGAAGGAGATACCCTCAATAAACGTCGTTTTATTTTTGAAAATAGCAAGATCAAATGATTTTTAGGAGAAGTGTTTTTTGGTTTATATTGTGAATATACATTTGTGGGGGATAAAATGAAAAAATTTTTATGTATATTGTTATGCTTATGTGGTATATCAACGGCTTTAGATTATTCAACTTTAAGCAAGTCTAAAATCTATCAAGTGTGGCTTAAGAATATGCAAGATAATACAATAGGTGTGTGCAATAATCCACAAAATAAACAATGTCAAGAAGTCATTGCTGAATCTTGTGCGAGTTTTATCAATAATACAGAAGACTATGCATGGTGTAAGGATAAGATTATTTTCAGCAATACAAGCACATATGGCAATTATCGCTCATTTGCCAATGATACGCCTTTGGCAATTACCACAATGATAGAAAAAGAGGATATTAGTGGGCTTATGGCTATTATTAAGGCTATGCCAGGTGTGATGGGAAAAGATATTGTTACCTTGGAGGAGGAGCAAGGAAGTGATTTCATTGCAGACACTCTATGTCAAGGGAAACTTTCCGCACAAAGCCTTGAAGTTTTGCTAAAATATGGCAAACTCGACCCTCGAAACAGGAAGTGTAGCAAAGAAAATAATTCACTGCTCGAGTTTGCCATTCAAAAGCTCAATGAATCTAAAGCCAAAGGAGATTCTCAAACAATGGAAAAGTATAATAAGATAGTGGAGATTCTAAAAAAATATAATTTTAAATAAGGTGCTTTGCACAGAAAATTTTGTTAGTTTTTGTTTAACAATGATAATCTTAGATTCTATCATTGTATTGCAATTTGCTTGTGGCAAATTGTTATCGCTCGTGGAGAGTAAATCTCCACTCGCTCCGCTGCGCGACCATACACTGCCTGAATCTAGTCCTTGAGATTGTTTAGATTCTGTAATGTCGTTGGTTACTTTAGATTCTATCAATTTGCGTTATGTATAGCTCATTGCCTTAATAAATTTCTTTAAAGCTAAAAGTTGCTATACTTGCACCTCTTGACTTACCTCTTTGATAAAATTACTGAAGGCTAGAGTTTGATCGCGTAGCTCAGTGGTAGAGCACTACCTTGACATGGTAGGGGTCGCTGGTTCAAGTCCAGTCGTGATCACCATTTTGGATTCTTGCTTGGTAAGTGGCAGCACTTCTTTTGTCTGTATCGCAATCGGTATATCTCTCTTAGTTTCCCACATATCATGGCAGTAATCACACGCTTTAAAATACTCTTGTGAGTAAAACCTCCTAAAATCCGCTTTGCTTGTGTGTGAATCTAGCGTGATAAAATCTCCCTCAAATTCTTCTAATCCCTTAAGCCTTGAGAGTGAGCTTGCAACAGGACAGATAAAGATATGCCCGGAAGCGGTGTTTGTGTGTTTAAAATCTCGCTCATCATTTGGTGTTGGTGCGCTAGGATCACGATTTGGCATTGGCGTAGATTCTAAGCTGTGTGTCTGCCCCCCCCCATTTTAGCTCTAAAGGCAAAACTCTCATTGCTCATCACGCTTACACACGCCATCATACACGCTTTGAAATTTTTGACAATCCCCTCTTTGTCGCGTCCGCGCTTATAGATTTTGCCCGGATCAAACCAACTACTACCCTCACTCTGCCACAGGATATGGTGCGCGATATTACGCTCTTTGAGCACTTGGGCGAGCTCTTGTATGCGCAGCTTTGCTCTAAGGTTTGGCGAGGTGGAGTAGTCGCTGATACTCACCCAACTCTTTTGCGAGCGTGCCAAAACCTCTAACAGCGCAGAATCTGGCATAATCGTGCCATTGGTTACAATATCAAACATTTTGACTTTTTGCTCCCGCTCTAGGGCTTGTGCCACTTTGGCAATGTCTTTAAAGAGCAGCGGCTCTCCACCGATGATGCGCACATATGCCACACTATCCACCACCCCACATAATATCCGCAAAGTCGCCAAAATCTTATCCACACTACAAGTGTAGGCGTTTTTGGTATCAAAATATTGCATAAGGTTATTGCACGATTCACATCGCAGGGAGCAGCGCGTGGTAAGCACTAGCTCGAAATAGGGTATGTCGATTTTGCCTAATTTGTAACGCAAATACACATAGGGCAGTAGCACCATCGCACCCACAGGCAGGCTATGGACAAATGCAAGCCACGCCCTATGCACGATGAAGATAGGCAGGAGGTGGTATGCCCTCTCCTCTCGTATGCGCTTGTGATACTCCGCCCGCGCATAAGATTTGCGGACTTTGGTCTTGTGGGTATCTGATAGTGTGAGTTTGTAGAGTATCTTGCGCACCACCAGCAGGAGCGCAAATCGCAGCTTTTTAGATTCTAAAAAGCTTTTTTTGTAGTTCCTGCGCAAAAACTTTTGCCATAGGGCGTGTGCGTTGCGCTTGATGTATCGTTCTTTTAGCATGGTGTTCATTATTTTCTCCTTTTGAGCAAGTGTTTGAGTTTGCGCGCTATTGGGTAGAGCGCGGGTGCGTAGGCTTTGGTGTATGCGCTTAGAGTAATATTAAGCGAGCGTTTAAGATAGGGCAGGAGGATCTGTGGATAAAACACATTTTTTCGTGCTATGCGCCACCAATGCTTGTGGTAGGGATTGGTATGGAAGATCGGCTTAGCTCTAGGTTTGTCTTGGGGTGCGAAGTTTAGCTTCTCCCACGGCTTGTAGCCACCTAGCATATGCACGATAGCGGGATTGCGCAGGGCGTGTGTGAATGTCTCTAGGCTATATGTGCAGGGCAAAACCTCAATCCCATCTCGCTCATATCTGTGCGTAGCCCCTTCAAAGTCTAGGCGGGAGTTATGGAGCCATTGGAGATTCCACCTAAATCCTAGCGTGTGGATCTCGCCTCTAAAAATGAAGTTAATAAAATCCTGGTCAGGGGCGTTTGTGTAAGCAAAGTCCTGAATCTGTGTGAGGTCTTTGGTGCGCCATTTGGGTAAGTCGATGAGCAGCACACCGGAGTTGTGATATTCCTGTGCGCTTACTAGCCCATCGCGCACGATAGGCACATCGGCGGATACATTACGCACTGCTCCTATTGCCCTGCCCTCTAGGTCGCTTATAAATAGTGCGCGGATATCATCAAGCACCAATGTATCGACATCCAGATACACACAGCGCGTGATATTAGAATCTAGCACATCGCCGATTTTTAATCGGAAATACGCGCACCAATTTGCCCCAGCCTCGCCCCAAGGCGTGAGATTAGCAAACTCATCTTGGCTTAGAGGGTGGAGTGCGATAGTGCAAGGATATGTGGCGTTGAGCGTGGATTCTAAGATATGGAGTTTGCGCTGGGTAGAGGAGCGCAGAGTATCGCACAAAAGATGAAAGGTAACAGGAAGAGGAGGAAAGGCTGTGGATTGTGTATTTTTGGGTGTCTGTGAATCTCTAAAGCTAGAATCTAAATTGGAGTGAGAGCAGTGTTTCACTTGCCCCCCCCCCAAATTTAGCTTCCTTAGAGGAGATTGCAGTAATGATGCTTTGCATTGTTACTGCGACATATTTGGCATAGTTATCATCGCAGCCAAAGACGATATGATAGCTCGTGTCAGTAAAGTCGCGCATAGGAAGCCTTTAAGAGTGGATTAGTGGGCGTATTATAGCAGAGATTTGGTGCTAGGCTAGGGGTTTTTGTGAAATTCTAGCTTTTTGCTAAGTCCTAGGGCATTGTTGGTGTATTTGGCATAGAGAATCTCTAGTGCGTATATTTCCCCAGCCCCAAGGCGAGCAAATGGGAATCTTGCATAGTAAATTTCTTCTTGTGCTTGCGTGGCAGTGGTAAATCTTGCTTGGATTTGTAGTCCTTTTATCTTGGCAATTTTGAGTGTATTAGTCGCAATAGTCGCGCTGACATTGGGATAGCGTGTGGCTAGCTGTATATGGCGCGTGTGTGGCTCGCTTTTAAACACAAGTGCGTAGTTTGTCTCATCAAAGGCATAAAAGCAATTTGCGCTATGAATCCATACAGAATCTAGCGTGTGTGGCTCACATACTTCTTGTGAATCTAGGGTTTGTAAATCGCGGTAGGGCTGCAGGACACTTAAGGCTAGTAGGTGTTGGGTGTGCAAAAAATCTTTGATGGCTGGGTGCATATCCTCTCCTTGCTTACTATAAACGCACTACAAACGCTATTGCGCTGGCAAGCCTTGCAAAAGCAAGGCTTAATGGGAGGAATTATAATGAGATTATTTAAACTCTGGTTTGGGTGTCTTGGCAGTAGAGTTTGGAAGCATAGGGTATTCTATCTTAGGCTTACGCCCAGTGAGAGAATCTAAGAATTTGGCAATTTTGTTAGCCTCTTTGTCATCTATGTCTATGTCTAATTGAATACTGCCCATTTCTTTGATGGCATCTGTGAGATTCCAAAATGCACCATTGTGGAAGTATGGGGCTGTTTGGGCGACATTGCGCAAAGTGGGTGCTTTGACCAGCCCATCTTTGTTGCCTTTAAATCCACCTAATGAGGCAAATTGGTAGTTTTTAGCGACTGCAAATGGTTGCATCGTGCCACCGAGATTTATACCATTGTGGCAACTCGCGCAACCTTTTTCCAAAAAGATTGCCAAACCTTCTTTTTGTTCTTTGCTTAGTGCTTTGTCGTTACCATTGACAAAATCATCAAAAGGCGAGGGGGTGATGAGTGTGCGCTCATACACGCCGATTGTTGAGGCGATAAGCTCAAAAGTGATTTTTGTGTTTGCACCATAGGCTTTTTTGAATGCCTCTACATATTCGGGGATAGAGTTTATGCGCTCCACGATAAGGGCTTTAGGTGCTGCCATTTCCACGGGGTTTTCGATAGGTCCTTGTGCTTGTTCCGCAAGGTGTGCAGCGCGTCCGTCCCAGAACTGAATCTCATTAAACACACTATTATACACCGTGGGGGAATTAAGGTGTTGCCCATTTGGCTGCCATTTGTGTCCGATAGCAGCAGGCACGAGATCAGCCCCACCAAGCCCGAGATTATGGCAAGTGTTGCACGAAATTAAGTTACTTTTAGAGAGACGTGGGTCAAAATAGAGCATTTTGCCTAATTCTACTTTTGCTGCCGTGGTTTTATTGCTCTTGGCATCAGGGGCAACCTTATCGACTAGAGCTTGGATTTGGGCTTGTGTTTTTGGCAAGGCTTGTATGCCATTGTCCTTGAGCATTTTGCGTAGGCTCGCATCACTTGGTGTAGCACACAGGGCTATGGCGACACTAGCACAAAGGCTTAAGAGAATCTTTTTCATAGTGAATCCTTATTTTTGAATTTTTCTAAATCACTAAAATCTAGTAATTTAGAAAAAATATTATTTAGTAAAATAACTTAAGCTATTATAAATTTAATGCAAATATTTAGAATCTAAGGGTTTTAAAGCCTTGGTGATATCGATGTGGCAGTAACCATAAGGGTTTTTGGCAAGATATTTTTGGTGATAAGATTCTGCAACAAAGAAGTTTTGCAAAAGCATCACTTCTGTAACAACTTCGCGTGTATAAAGTGGCGTGATATGCTGGGCAATAAATGCGCGGATTGATGGCAAAAGCTCTGGGTTTTTTGTGTAGATTCCATTGCGATATTGTGTGCCAATATCATTGGCTTGATAATTAAGTGCAGTGGGGTCAATGACATCAAAAAATCGCCAAAGTAAATGTGTAAGGCTTAATATAGCGGGATCATAGACGATATGCACTGCCTCGGTAGCGTTGGTGAGATTAGCACATACTTGCTCATAGCTGGGATTTGGGATAGAGGAATTAGCGTAGCCAACTTGTGTCTTGCGCACACCCTCAATGAGATCAAAATATCCTTGCAGTCCCCAAAAGCACCCACCAGCCAAATATATTTCCATTAGTGCAGTATCCTCTCCCCGCGATTGCCCGAAAAAATCTCCGTGCGCACACCACGAGCTTTTAGTTCCTCAAGACTCCCACAAAAAGCGATTTTTTTATCCTCCAGTAGGATAAACCTATCCACGCTATCTTTTATAGAATCTAAATCGTGGGTTACCATCACGATAGTGATATCGAGCATTTCTTTGAGCTGCAGGATAAGTGTGTCGAAGTTTTGCGCGCTCTTAGGGTCAAGTCCGCTTGTAGGCTCATCGAGGAACAAAATATCAGGGCTTGTGATGAGTGCGCGCGCTAGAGCTACGCGTTTTTTCATACCGCCACTTAGGGCATAGGGGTATTTATACACGCTTTGTGTGGGTAATCCCACGCGCTCACACCAAAATGCCGCAATTTCGTTGATGTGTTTTTGGGGTAGATTCCCACGTTGCACGAGCGGCATACCGACATTATCTAGCACATTCATCGAGCTAAAAAGCGCGCCAAACTGAAACATCACACTACACCTATCCAGCACCAAATGCCGCTTAGAATCTTCTAGCTCCCAGATATCACGCCCAAAGATCTGAATCTGCCCGCTCACAGGTCTTTGGAGATAGATCATATTGCGTAAGAGCGTGGATTTGCCACTCCCACTTCCACCCAAGATCCCAAAAATCTCGCGTTTTTTGACACTAAAGCTAATATCTTCATGGATTGTTACGCCCTGTGTGTATTGTGTGGTGAGGTGGCTCACACTGATGATTTCTGACATATTAAATCCCCAAAGTCGTGGTGAAAAACGAAAATATGGCGTTTATCACGATGATCCAAAAGATCGCATTGACTACGCTTAGAGTGGTTTGCCTACCTAAAGATTCTGTATCGCCCTGCACCTTTAGTCCCCTGAAGCAGCCCACAAGCCCGATAGCTAGCCCGAAAAATGGTGCTTTAGCGATACCCACCCAAAAATGCGTGATAGCCACATATTCATAGAATCTCTCCCAATACTGCGTGAAGCTCACTCCCGCCTGCACATTGGTCGCAAGCATACCTGCGAAGAGACTTACCACATCCGAGAGAAACACAAGCAGGGGCATCGTGAGAATGAGCGCTAAGATTCTGGGCGTTACTAAAAAATCTATCACGTTAAAGCCCATTGTTTTGAGCGCATCGTTTTCTTCATTGAGATTCATCACGCCAATTTGCGCACTGAAGCTAGAAGCCGATCGTCCTGCGATCACAAGTGCTAGGACAAAAGGTCCAAGTTCGCGCAAACAAAGCTTTGCTACGATCTCCACACTCATAATAGGCACACCCATTTTATCAAGCTGTATCACGCCCTGCAAGGCGATTGCATAGCTTACGATAAAGCTTGTAGTAAGCACCACAGGCAGGGATTTTAATCCAGATTCTGAAATATGATAAAAAATCGAGGCGATTTTAAACCGCCGAGGGTGGAGCACACTAAGCCCGAGGTAATACAAGCTCATACCAAAAAAATGCAAAAAATCCAGCATACTCTGGAAAAAATCCACCACCCATAGTCCTATGTCTCTAAAAAATGTAAAAAGTGCAGAGGGTTTGTGCGTGTCTATGGGCAGATTTGGCGGATAGGTCGTGAGTGTGGTGAATATCTCTTGGATATGGGGAGGTTGGTTGAGAAAAGTGTAGGATTTACCCTCTAGGAGTGAGAGCAAATACGCGCAAAAAGCAAAATCCACAATAGGCTGCGCGCTAAAGTCGATTTCGATGTGTTGGGCATCGCGCAAAGCCGCGCGTAAAGCACGCAAATCCTTCTTGGAAGTTGTATAGAGCCATTCCCCACTTAGTGCTAGTCGCAAAGTCGGAGTGGATTGGAGAATCTTAAATCTGCTCATCATCTATTTCTTTTGATAAATTTCTGGATAAAACACCTTGAATCGTTTGTGAAACCAAAACCAGCTATTTGGGTGAGATTCTATCACTTTTTGTGTAATGAGTGCTTGAGCTTGTGTAGCTTGCAAGATGTCTTTAGCCATATCGGAGGTATTTTGCGCACGGATTGGCTCAAAAAAACGCACTTCATAGCGCGAATAATCATCGTTAAAATCAATAAACACCGGCACGATCGCCACACCAAAACGTCGTGAAAGCACCGAAGCGATAGTGGTGTGAGTAGCGCGCTTGCCAAAAAACTCCACTTCTACCCCTTCATTTAGCCCGATGTTTTGGTCGATGAGAATCCCCACGAGCGCGTTTTTTTGAGCATACATTTTGAGCAGGTGCTTAAACGCACCCTTTTTGTCAATCATACGCACGCCATTGCTCTCGCGCCGTTTGATGATCATATGGTTGATAGATTCAAATTGTGTCAGTCGCCCAAGGGACGCCATCTGACACATACGATAACGTGGAGGGAGGATTGTCGCCATCGCTTCCCAATACCCAAAGTGCGCGGATATGAGCACCGCCCCGCCATCTTTGGCGATAGATTCTGTGATGAAATGCTCGTTAGTGAATCTAAAGCGCGAAGCGTATGTGTGTGGATTAAGATACACCACGCGGATACTCTCTA
This sequence comes from Candidatus Helicobacter avicola, assembly GCA_019112865.1. Lineage (GTDB taxonomy): Bacteria > Campylobacterota > Campylobacteria > Campylobacterales > Helicobacteraceae > Helicobacter_F > Helicobacter_F avicola. The sequence goes on along the minus strand of DXIN01000015.1, from coordinate 16,214 downwards.
ATAAGACAAACGCGAAATTATCATAGCAGCGGCGGATAATGGCGTGCCTTTGGGCGTGTGTGAGGCTCTCCCCATAGACAAACTCGAGGTTTGCATACGCATCAGCGTATCGGCGTTTATCGAGTGTGTGAAAAAGCCAACCAAGCGCGCGTATATGCCACACAAAGAATCTATGTGGGATATGCGCGAGATAGCGCCCAAGCACTCCGCTAGCAATCTCTAGGAGCAAAATCGCGGGCTTTAGCATACAATCTCCTTGTGTTTTTGGCTAAGCAATGTGAGGGCGCATTTGGCAATCTCACTAGGCGCGATGTTGTTTATCGAAAAGTCATTTTTGTCATAGGTGGGCTTGTCGCTACCGCTTAGCGTGAGGTTGGACTCTCCTAGGAGCTTAAATCGCTGTGCCGGGGTGTTGCCATAGAGCGTGAGTGAATCTCGCCCTAATGCCCACGCTAGGTGCGTGATACCCGTATCCCCGCCGATGATGAGATCCATTTGCGCTATGAGGGCTTTTATGCTATCTAGACTTAGGTTGCTAAGTGGCGTGATGGTGTGTGAATCTTGTAATGCTGCAAGGGCAGGGGATTGCAGGATTTGTGTGGCTTTGTGGGTGTGCGTGTGGGTAAGGAGCAAAATCTGTGCGGTGCGCAAACGCTCACATATTAGAGCGATAGCTTGCGCAAAAAGCGTGGGGTCGTAGGTCTTGGAGGGCAGGGAAGATTCTAAAACACACAGGATATAAGGGCGAGATTGGAGCTGGGGGGCGATAAGTGTGTAGGCTTGTGGCGTGTGGGCAAAGGATAGAGCTTTGTGCGCAAGCATATCGGGGAGTGAGGGCTGTGAATCTTGGGCTATGTGTAAAAGCTCTTTGGCTCTGTGGAGCAAGAGCGCGTTGCGTTTTAGGATATTTTCTTGGTAGGCGATTTGGACACGATGTGTGTAAAAAAGCGCACTTAAAGATTCTTTAGCAGAGCCAAAGCTAAAGCCTATAAAGTGGTGTTTGTGCAAAAATGCGCCCATAAGAGCGGATTTGATAAGCCCTTGCATATCGATGAGTATGTCAAAAACAGGGAGTTTGGTAAGTCTTTTTATAAGGTGGAACTTTTGGGCTAAAGATTGGCGTTTGAGCGTGATGACTTCTAGGGAATCTATGCAGGGTGAGTGCTCCAAAATATCGCTAAATCGTGAATCTACAAACCAAGTGAGGTGGATTGTGTAAGCTCGCTTGAGTTCTTGCACAAAATCTGCTAAAAATGCTGCACTTACGATACAATCCCCCAAGGCTGATAGACGGATAATGCCAATTCGCAAAGTTGTAGCCATTATCAGCCCATTTCGATAAAGAGTTTAGAAGTAGGCTTTTGGAGACGTGGGAGGTATTCTCTAGCGAGGTAGAGGGAGTGCGTGGAGCGGATATACAGATGTGTGTTTTCGCCTATGTGTTCGCACTCTAGGGTGATTTTAGAGCGTGTATTGCGTGCTTTGAGCAGGCATTGGGCAAGCCCTAGGATAAAGCTAAGCCACTGAATCTGGGGCAGTGGAGGCATATGGGATTCTAAAATTGGGGCGAGCTTGGGGATTTTTTTGTCACTATACTCAATAAGCAGGGCAATGAGTTCTCTATCGGCGTGGGAAAAGCCATATTCTAGTCCATTGAGCAGGATATAGGCGCCATGGAGGTTGGTCTGATAGAAGTTCAAAATCGTGCCAATGGGGCTAAGGTAGGCAGCAATACCGAGGAGATAACGGAGCTTTTCTCCGCATTTGTGTGAGGGCGCAAGCGTGTCAAAAAGCTCTAGGGTTAGGGATTTGAGTGCGTTTGAATATTTTTTTTGGAGAGAAAATCGCTCTTGGAGGCTTGCTACCGAGGGATTAAATCCGCTAGGAAATTGGTAGTGTTGGTTGCGCAATAAATCTGCCAAAAACACACCTTCTCGCACACCCACCCCGCTTGTGATGACTTCCTTTGCGCCCAAATGCTCTAAGAAGCTAGCAAATATCAGCACCCCGCTTGTGATTGTGTCAAGCCTATCTTGAGGGATAGGGAGACTTTGGAGCTTATGCAGTGGCGAGGTGGTGATTTTGTCAAAAAGTTTTTTGTGCTCCTTGGGGTTAAACTCATAGCCGTGGATTCTATTAAGTGGGTATTGTGTGTGTTTGATAAGCATTTTTGCCACCGCTCTAATCGTCCCACCTATACCAAATACGCTATCGTGGTGGTAGTGCTTGGGGATTTTGGCAAGTTCGTTTTGGATATAGGCTTTTGCGCCCTCAATATCGTTGCGCTTGTCAAAAAACAATTCTTTTATACGAATCGTGCCGACATTGAGCGAAATAAGGTCGGTGATTTTGCCATCTTGGATAAATGCGCATTCTGTGCTACCTCCACCGATGTCAATCGTAATACCATTTTTTTTATGCAGGAGGTTTGCGCATGCTACACCTCCATAAAAGGCTTCCTTTTGCCCGTCTATGACTTTGATACTAAGAGCGCATTCTTTTTTTACGCGGGCGAGAAATTCCTTGGCATTTGGCGCGTCTCTGACAGCAGAAGTCGCCACACAAAAGATTTTGGTAGTCTTGTAGCTTTTGGCTATGTCTAAAAACTCTTTGATTGCACTTAGCGCGCGTTGCATAGGAATCTCTTGGAGCATACCGCCATTTTCATAGCAGCCTTCAGAGATACGCACCTTGGATTTAATCTCGTGGATTAAATGAAATCCAAAGCGACTTGTTTTGCGGAATATCGCCATTCTCGCGGAGTTAGAACCAATGTCAATGACGCTGGTAACCTTTGCCATCACTCCGACCTTTTGAGTTGCTCGGATTTGTAGCGCAATTCCTCAATATTTTCTATATTATCAGGATCTGGGATTATCGCATCTACCGGGCATACCGGGATACAATTTGGCTCATCATAATACCCTATACACTCTGTGCAACGATCAGGATCTATGATATAAAATGGATCGTCCGCGTCAATTGCTTCATTTGGGCACTCCTCCCTGCACGCATCACAAGCAATACACTCGTCATTTATCATTAAAGCCATTATGCCTCCTTAAAAGTATAAAGAGTGTTTTTAACCAAAAGCGTTTTAACATTTCCTTAAAAATCTAAAAAAAACAAATTTCTACAAGGTTTTTGTGCAAATTCTTGCCAGAATCTCGGAGGTTTGGCTACAATAGCAGCATAATTTAGACAAAAGGCTAGCAATGTTGCGATGTGGAGTCGTGGGATATGGATATTGGGGTGTGAATGTAGCACGCACGATTGAATCTATCGAGGGCGTAGAGTTATACGCATTGTGCGAGATAGAACCTACGCGTGCCAAGGAGGCTTTGCAAGTATTCCCACATTTGCGTCTTTATACGGATTTTAGAGAGTTTTTAGATGATGAGAGTATTGAGTGTGTGTGTATCATCACGCCACCGCATACGCATTTTGCTCTCGCAAAACAAGCCATAGAATCCAAAAAACATCTCTTTGTTGAAAAACCGCTGTGTATGAGCTATGCGGATTCACAAGCGCTCTATGAGCTTGCAAACAAACATAATGTCGTGTTGTATTGCGACCATATTTTTTTGCACGCACCAGCAGTGGAGTATCTCAAAGCCCATATTAGCGATTTCGGTAACATCGTCTCTATCACGGCGCGACGCATCAATTTGGGTTTGTTTCAGAGTGCCACTGATGTGGTGTGGGATTTGGCAATCCATGATTTGAGTATCATCGACTATCTTATAGGGCTTGATGTGCGGCGCGTGAGCGTCTTTAGACAAAAATACCTCAACTATCCAAATGACGCATTTGCTGTGCTAAGTCTTGAGCTTGCAAACAATGTCATTGTAATGATTAATGTCTCGTGGCTCTCGCCAATCAAGGTGCGTGAGATCACTATCGGTGGGAGCAAGCAAACAGCAATCTATGATGAAACACGATCCGATAAGCTTAGAATCTATACAAGTGGCGTGGTGCTTGAAGAAAATCTCAAAACCCCAGCTTTGCACCAAATGATGGTCAAATACCGCTTAGGTGAAGTGCAGACGCCAGAGATTTCTAAAGAACTTGCACTGGATAGAAGTATCAAAACCTTTGTGCGATTGGTGCAGACAAAAACGCGTGAGGATACAGAATCTATGAGCTTGGGCGAGGAAAGCAAAAATCCCACACAATCCAAAAGCGCACAATCACTTTTACCCCCTGATAAGACTTCTCAATCTCTGTTATGGGGCGAGGCGGAGTATCGTGCGCATACCCTACGCGTTATGGCTGTGCTGGAACATCTGCGTGAGGCGCACTAGATTCTGTATGGTTTGGGGTTTGGAGGAGTTTGTGCAGTCCATTGCTATTGTGGCAATCGATATAGAGGGCGTAGTCAAATGGCAGAGTGGGCGTGAAGTCATTAAAGATGAGCTGAAATTCTTGGCTTTGCCCGGGTGTAAGGATTAGGGGGATAGTCTGTGTGTAATGGTGCTTGGGATAAATGGCACTTAGAGGCTTTAAAAACCCATCGTGCAGGATATCTACGCTAACTTCACAGAGACTAAAAGGTGCAAAGCCTATGTTTTTTATGTTTGCTTGCAAAAAAAACGAGTCGATGTATTCAAGACGTTTGCTCTGCAAAACTTCAACATCGGTTTTGTATAAAACCCGCTGCATACAAAACTGCAAAAGAAAGGGTGTGCCAATAAAAAGCACCACACTAAGAAAAAAGAAAAATTTTGGGAAAAATTTACGCCCTCTTAGGAGCAAGCCAAGCATAAAAAAGAGCAAAAAAACAACAAACAACGCGCTCATAAGAGCGATTTCATAAAACGCAAAGGTATCAAAGAAATTTTGGATAAGAATCTTGTAGTCTTGCATCATCTAGCTTTGGCGGGAGTTTTTCTCCTCTATCCCGCTTACGCCTTCTCGCCTTTGAAGCTCCTGACGGATTCTATCGGGACTGATACCATAGAATCCAAGTCCAACGAGTGCGTGATAGAGCAAATCACTACATTCATAGATAATATCCTCTTGCTTAGCATCTTTGAGTGCGAAAGTCAGCTCTCCAGCTTCTTCGATGATTTTTTTGCAAATGGTATTGATACCTTTGGCATACAGCGAGGCGGTGTAGGAGGTCTGTGGGTCGCTAGAACGTTTTTGTAAAATTGTGTGATAGAGTGAATCCACAATGCCATAGAGTTTGGTTGTGTCGATACGCGGTATGGAAACATTGTGAGAATCTTTAGAATCTAGGGTTTGAAAAAAGCAGGTTTTGGCTCCTGTATGGCACACCACACCAACTTGTCGCACCATAAAAAGCAGGGTATCATTATCACAATCAAGCTTGATGGATTCTATATGTTGGAGATGTCCGCTTTGTTCGCCTTTTTGCCAAATCCGCTGTTTGGAACGTGAGAAATAATGCGCAAGCTTACTTTCAAGGCTTAAGCGCAGGGATTCTTGATTGCTGTATGCGAGCATTAACACAGAGTTATCTTCTATGCTTTGGACGATGGTAGGGATTAGAGGCGATTTCGTCCAATCAATGGCATCAAGGCATTTTGTGAGTGAATCTAACGCACAAGATTGTGAGATGTGTGCCTTGTGTGTAGATTCTGTGGAGTTTGGATTCATTTATTGTGCGCCTACCGTGCTTTGTCGCTTGCTTTTAGAATCTACCCAAATATTTGGGACAGAGCCACCGGGTGCGAGGAAAATTTGCGCATTGTTGTTTTCTTTGAGTGCTTCGTTAAACTTGCCTTGCACTTCGATTTGACGCAATTCTAAGAGTCTTTGGCTTAGGCTATCGGCGATAAGTTTGTTAGCTTGCGATTGGGCTTTGGCTTCGATGGTGATCGCATCTGCTACACCTTGAGCTTTGACACGATTTGCATCTGCTTCCCCTTTAGCGAGCGCGGCGACTTTTTCGGCTTCTTGTTTGGCTCTATCGACTTCATAGCGCACGCGCTCGGCTTCTTGGCGAGCGACTTGCACTTGCTCGATTTGGGCTTTTATCTTTTCGGGCAGCACGATTTCACGCAATTGCACGGAAGTGAGTGTTACCGGATCGTTTTTAAACTTGCGAATCTCTGCCTCCATATTGATAGCAATCTCTTTGGCAATATCATCGCGTTTGGTAGGAAGCTCCTCTGCAGGATAGCGACCTACAACACTTCGCACCACATCACGCACCACAGGATTGATGATTTTTTGTTCCCACGAGATTCCATACACAGCAATTGTGAGTGGAGCATTGGCATCGTTGAGCTGGTATTGCACGGTGAGTTCGATAGAGACCGTAAGTCCGCGTGAATCTAGCACACTGATGGCATCATTTCTAAAAATCCCTTGATTTTTGGCTATCGCACCCATATCCTCTGTGCGAGAGAAGTTTATCGTGCGCACGCGCGTATCTACCACGATCACTTCTTGGAAAAATGGGATAAAGAAATGCAATCCGGGCTGTAATGGTGTGGGTTCGTATTTACCAGTAGTAGCTTTGATACCGACTTCACCGGAGTTGATAATCACAAATGGACGTTCAATCACAAGTATCAAAATAATGGCGATAAAAATTACTAAAATAGTAAGTTTTTTGCCACTAGGCACGAAATTATTGAGGTTATTGAAACCATCAAAGTTACTACCACCGCCACCAAAGGGTGGTTTGTTGTTATTATTGCGTTTTGGCTCTGATGATTTGTTGTCATTGTTCATCTGTGCGCGTTTGTTTTTGAGATGTTCGTTAAGATCTATTGGCATAAAAAATCCTTTAAATAAATGTGAGATACTTTCTGTATTTTTGGTTTTTGCCCTGCACAATAGCAAAAAACTCTTCTTGCAATCTTTTAGTGATACTCCCGGCTTTGCCCTCACCAATCACTCGCCAATCTAGCTCACGCACCGGTGTGATCTCTGCAGCTGTCCCGGTAAAAAACGCCTCATCAGCGATATACACTTCATCGCGTGAGATTTTGCGTTGTTCTAGTGGGATACCAAGATCTTTTGCAAGTTCCACTACGGTAGCCTGCGTGATAGATTCAAGACTATTGTCGTGTGGAGGGGTGATAAGCACACCATCACGCACGATAAAGAAGCATTCGCCACTTCCCTCTGCGATAAAGCCATTATCATCAAGGAGCAAGGCTTCTTCACAGCCCGCACTTATGGCTTCAAATTTCGCCATTTGGGAGTTGAGGTAACCACCTGCAGATTTTGCTTTGCCCATATGGGATTTGGCGCAGTTACGCACAAATGAGCTAGTTTTGACTTTGATACCATATTTGAGGGCGTCATCACCTAGATACGCACCCCACTCCCACGCAGCGATGGCGACATTCACAGGTGCATTGACATGATAAAGTCCCATCACGCCATATCCTAGGTAGATAAGCGGTCTGATATAGACATTTGTTTTATAATCATCTTTATTAGCGCGCAAAAGTTCGATTTGAGCATTTTCGAGCTCTACCTGCGTATAGGGGCTTTTGATACATACGATTTTTGCAGAGTTAAGCAGTCGCTTTGTGTGGTCTTGCAAGCGAAAAATCGCCAAACCTTCGGGTGTCATATATGCCCTTGTGCCTTCAAAGACGGCATTACCATAATGCAGGGTATGTGTCAAGATATGTGTGGTAGCTTCTGCCCACGGAATAAGCTTGCCATCTTTCCAAATGTATTTCGCTTCTTTTAGCATTGTAGCTCCTTAAACAATCAAATTCTGTGAAATCCAGCTATTATATCCCAATAAATGCTTTTCTACCTAAAAGATATGATTTGTGTATTTGTAGAAAAGCTCAAATACGGCTACCTTGGAAAAAATCCAAAATAGCTTATGTCTTATCGTTTTGAGAATTGTGGTGAGCGTCTTGCTTTTTTCTTACCATATTTTTTACGCTCTACCACCCTAGAATCTCTTGTGAGTAAGCCCTTTGGCTTTAAAATAGCACGAAAAGCAATGTCGTAGCTATTGAGTGCTTTTGATATGCCGTGTCGCAACGCTTCAGCCTGTGCAGAATACCCACCACCAAGTGTGTGCGCGACAATATCGACAGATTTTTCCTGCTTGGTCAAGATAAGAGGTTGCATTACTTTCATTTTGATTGCTTCGTGTCCGCCGAGCCAGTCGTTGAGACTTTGTCCATTGATGGTGAGTTTGCCACTACCATTTTGTAGCCATACTTTTGCGACTGCTGTTTTTCTTTTTCCTGTTGCATATACTTTTGCCATGATTATTTTCCTTTAGCTGCTTGAGTTGATTTACTAATTTGTGCGCTGTGAGGGTGATCGCTGCCACGATAGACTTTGAGTTTTTTGAGCATTGCTCTACCAAGTTTTGTCTTAGGGAGCATACCACGCACTGCGAGATGAAAGAGTTTTTCGGGCGATTTTTGGAGCATTTCTTCAAGCGTCTTGCTCTTGGTGCTACCAAAGTAGCCGGAATGTGTGAAATACTCTTTGTCCTTAAGCTTCATACCAGTGAATTTCACCTCACTAGCATTGATGATAACGACAAAGTCGCCACAATCAATATTTGGTGTGAAGCATGGTTTATGCTTGCCGCGTAAAATGGTGGCTGCTTGGGTAATGAGGCGACCAAACACCTGATCTTTAGCATCAAGCACAACCCACTGACGATTGATGTCCTCTTGTGTTGCTATTTTTGTGAGTTCCATGAGAGAATCCTTGCTGACTAAATATTTTTTAAGAGACGCGCATTATAAGGACATTATTCTAAAATATAGCTTAAGTTAATCAATCTCTAAGTTTTTTAAACTTAATTTTTTATAAAAAATTATATATAATATTTGACATAGTTTTAATTTCTGTGGCTTTGTGCTATAATAAACTTGTTTTATAAAACTTTAAGAAAACTGCGAGAATCTCGCCAACTCGTAAAGATTCAAACTAAAGTTTTGTGGAATACCTTTTGAGGAAACTCGAGGATTCTATATGAAACATAGTGAATCTTTAGGAGATTGTGGGGGATTTAGCTTCAAGAAAGGAGGTGGGGGAGTTAAACAGCATTCAGTTCAAATTCAATACGCCTTTTTTGTTTCGATTTTTACATTATTTGAGATTTAAAAATATCTGTAAGGAGGAAGTATGCAAACAAATGTAAGTCGTCGGAGTTTTATAAAAAGTGCAGCAATTGCTTCAGCTGCTTCAGCTGCAGGATTAGGTGTGCCAAGCACACTCCTAGCAGAATCCAACACTGCCCAAAAGTCTTGGAAATGGGATAAGAGCGTGTGTAGATTCTGTGGGACGGGGTGCGGGATAATGGTCGCCACCAAAGATGGGCAGATAGTCGCTGTCAAGGGCGATCCAGAAGCACCCGTAAATCGTGGTATCAACTGCATTAAGGGATATTTTTGTGCAAAGATTATGTATGGGCAGGATCGCCTCACGCAGCCGCTTTTGCGCGTAAATGCAAAGGGTGAATTTGATAAGAAAGGGAAGTTTGCTCCTGTGAGTTGGAAAAGGGCTTTTGATGAGATGGAAAAGCAGTTCAAAAAAGCCTATGAGGAGATAGGACCAACGGGCGTGGCGATTTTGGGCAGTGGGCAATACACGATCCAAGAGGGCTATGCCTCAGCCAAGCTTATGAAAGCTGGCTTTCGCTCAAACAACATCGATCCTAACGCGCGGCATTGTATGGCGAGTGCGGTGGTGGGCTTTATGCAAACTTTTGGTGTCGATGAACCAGCGGGCTGCTATGATGACATCGAGCTCACTGATACAATCATTACTTGGGGTGCGAATATGGCGGAAATGCACCCGATTTTGTGGAGTCGCGTAACCGATAGAAAGCTCTCCAACCCCAACAAAGTAAAGATTATCAATCTCTCAACCTTTACCAACAGGACTTCAGACATCGCTGATACCGAGATTATTTTCAAGCCCCAAACCGATTTGGCGATTTGGAACTTTATCGCACGCGAAATTGTGTATAACAAACCAGAATCTATCGATCAGGGATTTGTCAAAAACTACTGCACCTTTAGCACGGGGTATGTCAATATCGGCTATGGTATGCGTGATAACCCCGAGCATAAAAGCTTTTCTCACCAAGAAAAAGAGATTGTAGCAAAGCAAACAAGCAAGGTGCTTAGTGAAGATGAGGGTGTTACATTGCAATACCTAGGGTTTAAAGCCGGTGATACGCTCACCAACGACAAGGCAAAAGAAGCCGATGTGCATTGGGAGATTGGCTTTGAGGATTTTAAAAAAGCCCTAGAGCCTTACACGCTTGATTTTGTTGCAAAACTTGCCAAAGGTGATGAGTCTGAAAGCCTTGATTCGTTTAAAGCCAAGCTCCAACAGCTTGCCGACTACTACACACAGCAAGATAGAAAAGTTGTGAGTTTTTGGACTATGGGCTTTAATCAACACCAAAGAGGCACTTGGGTCAATGAACAAGCCTATATGGTGCATATGCTACTTGGCAAGCAAGCCAAACCCGGCAATGGCGCATTTTCACTCACAGGACAACCTAGTGCGTGTGGGACAGCACGAGAAGTGGGGACATTTTGTCATAGATTGCCTGCGGATATGGTGGTGGCAAATCCAAAACACCGCGAGATTTCTGAAAAAATCTGGAATCTTCCTGCTGGCACACTCAATGGCAAACCCGGCTATGCGTTTTTGGACATTATGCGCGCACTCGAGGATCAAAAGGTCAAATGGGTGTGGGTGCAGGTCAATAACCCATGGCAAAATACCGCAAATGCTAATCACTGGGTAAAAGCTGCTAGGGAGCTTGATAACTTCATCGTGGTAAGTGATAGCTATCCGGGGATTAGCGCCAAAGTCGCGGATTTGATCTTGCCATCAGCGATGATTTATGAGAAATGGGGTGCGTATGGAAATGCCGAGAGACGCACACAGCATTGGAAGCAGCAAGTTCTTCCACAAGGCAGTGCGATGAGTGATACTTGGCAGGTGCTAGAGTTTGCCAAACGTTTCACACTCAAAGATGTATGGGGCAAAGACTATGAGGCATTGGGGCTAAAAAGCGTGTTGGCTGATGCTAAGGCATTGGGTTATAACGAAGATTCTACACTCTTTGATGTGCTTTTTGCTAATGAGAAAGCCAAGAAATTTAGCACCAAAGATGCGATGCTTGCAGATTATCTAAACTCTGAAGTGTTTGGTGATAGTCGAAAGGTCGTGGGTAGCGATGATAAGGTTTTTGAAGGGTATGATTTCTTTGTGCAAAAGTATTTGTGGGAAGAATACCGCCTCTTTGGGCTTGGGCATGGACATGACTTGGCAGAATTTGATGTGTATCATAAGGTGCGTGGATTGCGCTGGCCTGTGGTTGATGGCAAGGAGACACAATGGAGATTCAATGCCAAATACGATCCATATGCACGCAAATACGGCGAGGGCAAAGAATTTGCCTTCTATGGCAATAAAGAAGCCGCGCTTTTGCAAGGCGATTTGAGTAAGCCCGGCAGTGAGAAAAAGCCTATCACCAACAGGGCAAAGATTTTCTTCCGTCCGTATATGGAGCCTTGTGAAATGCCTGACAAAGAGTATCCTCTATGGCTTTCAACCGGTAGGGTTTTGGAGCATTGGCATAGTGGAACGATGACAATGAGGGTGCCAGAGCTATTTCGCGCTGTGCCAGAGGCACTATGCTATATGAATGAATCTGATGCCAAAGAAAAGGGCTTTAAGGCTGGCGATCATATCTGGGTAGAATCTCGCAGGGGCAAGGTCAAAGCGCGTGTGGATATAAATGGCAGAAATCGCCCACCAAAAGGCTTGGTGTATGTGCCTTGGTTTGATGAAAATGTCTATATCAACAAAGTGTGTCTTGATGCGACTTGTCCGCTCTCTAAGCAGACAGACTTCAAGAAATGCGCTGTGAAGGTGTATAAGGCGTAATTCCATGGATTTGCAACGTAGAAAGGCAATCGGCTCTATCTTGCAGACAATGGGAGTTGTGGCTGTGGGTGGATTGGTGTGGGGCGCGTATGTCTCTGAATCTAAATCCAAACCCTTGTGGCTCTATCCTCCCGGGGCGCGAGATAATTTTGTCAATACCTGCATCAAATGTGGGCTTTGTGTGGAGGCATGTCCATACTATACGCTTAGACTCTCTCAAGAGGGGCTAAAGGGTTTGCCAATATTTGTGCCGCGTGAGATTCCGTGTTTTATGTGCGAGGATATCCCTTGTGTCGTCGCCTGTCCCACCGATGCGCTTGATGAAAATCTCGTGAGCACAGAAGGTGTGCTAGATATTACAAAAGCGCGTATGGGTGTGGCAGTAGTCGATACGCTTAATTGCATCGCGTATGCTGGGATTCAGTGCGACGCGTGCTATCGTGCTTGTCCTTTGATGGATAAGGCAATTTATCTCGAATACAAGTCTAACGAGCGCACTGGCAAGCATTCTATGATATTGCCTATGGTGGCAAATGATGTCTGCACCGGGTGTGGCAAATGCGAGAAGGCTTGTGTAACAGAACTTGCTTCCATTAGAGTGTTGCCTAGAGATTCTATCCTAGGCAAAATGGGGACAAACTACATCAAAGGTTGGGAAGAGAGTGATGAGCAGCGATTAGAATCTGCTCCGACAAGAAAGCTGCACGAAAACAAAAAGCAGAGTTTGGATTATCTTAATGGAGAAATATGATGTGGCTAAGAAAACACAGATTTTTACTCTTGCGTAGATTTGCGCAACTTGGAATCTTGACATTGTTTTTTGTGGCAAATTGCTCTTTTGTTTTTATCGATGGCACGAGACATTTCGTGGCACAGGGCGATATTAGCTCACTAAGTAGCGGTGAGAGAAACCTCGCCATAGCTCATAACAAACACGATATTTTGCCCTTTGGAATCTTAGAGGGTAATTTGAGTGGGTCTAAGATTTTAGAATCTATTCCTATGAGCGATCCGCTAGCATTTTTACAGATTTTTTTAGCTGGTGGGGCGATTAGTATGGATTTGTTACTTGGTGTGTTGGTGGTAGTCGTGGTGTATGGAGTGTTTTTGGGACGTGGATACTGCGCGTTTGTCTGCCCTATCAATATGGTGAGTGATTTGGCAAACTTCTTACGCAGGAAGCTCAAAATCGAGAATGTGCGGTTTTTGTCAATTTCACGTAGGGCGAAGTTTGGCGTGCTGTTTTTGAGCCTCTTGCTTTCGCTTATCTTTGGTGTGTTGGCGTGGGAGAGCATTAGTCCTATTTCTATGTTGCATCGTGGTGTTGTGTTTGGTATGGGTGTAGGATTTTTTGGAATCTTGGGCGTGTTTTTGCTCGATTTGTTTGTGCTCAAAAATGGATTCTGTGGGCATTTGTGTCCGCTAGGAGCGACATACAGCCTCATCGGAGCAAAGGCTATGTTACGAGTTGCGCACGATGTGCAAAATTGCACCAAGTGTATGGAGTGCGTGAGAATCTGTCCAGAGAATCAAGTCCTACATATGGTCGGCAAGCATAGTGCGCCTGTGGCGGATATGGCGTGTATTAAGTGTGGTCGTTGTATCGAGGTGTGCAGCGACAACGCACTAAAATTTAGTCTATTAAACTATCAAAAAGGAGAGAGAAAATGAAAACATCATTAGTGTGGAAAGCCGTGATAGTGGCTTTAGGAATGGGTGTGTTGTTTGTGGGTTGTGGCGATAGTAAGGGTGATAAGCAGGCAGGTAGTGCGCAAACACAGGGCGTCGATGAGACACAGCTTGGACTACGCACTGCACCACTTGAGGGTGAAAATGTAAAGCTTGTGGATTATTCCTTTGAAACTAAGCCAGTGGGCGAAAATGAGCGCATTGAGCGATCGTTTGAGAATGCGCCACCGCTTATTTCACATACCACAGAGGATATGCTGCCTATTACACAGCAAGATAATGCATGTCTTAGTTGTCATGATAGGGCAGTGGCAGCTGATGCGGGTGCGACACCTGTGCCGCAGTCTCATATCTATGATTTACGCACGATGAAAAAGGTAGCAGGTAGTGTGGCTGATGCGCGTTATAACTGCACACAATGTCATGTGCCACAAGCTCAAGCTAAGCCGTTGGTCGCAAATAGCTTCAACCCAGAGTTTAGCAGCCAATCCCAAAAGCATCAATCAAACTTGCTTGATGTGCTTAACCAAGGGGTAGAGTAGTCGTGAGATTGCTAAGATTATGTGCAATCGCGTGGGTAGTGTGTGTAGGTGCATATGCGGGGGTATCGCCCCTTAAGGTGCTTGACACACATACCGAAATCACTTCTATGCAACAAAGAGGTGAGAATCTCTATGTCTCCACCTCACAAGGTGAGGTGCAGGTTTATACGCTCACAGGTGGTTTGAGGCTTTCAAAGAGTGTAGAAATACCTAGTTATAAGGATTTGTTTGGTTCGTCATTTCGCCCGAAGGTATTTAATACCGATGTCAATACGCGTGGGGAAATCCTCATAGTTGCAGCGGGAGCAAATGGGAACCGCAATCTGTATGTGTGCAAAAATGAGAATCTTGAGATTTTGCTAGAGGATATGAGCATTGCTAAGGCGGTGTGGATTAGCCAAACTCAAGTGCTTGTGGCACTTATGAGTCATGAGATTTTGCTTTTTGACACACAGCAAAAACGCATACTCTACCAAACCCAAATCACTCAAGCAAGTTTTAGTGATATGGTGTATAACTCGCGAGATTCTATTGTCTATACGACTGGTGAATCTGGCGTGGTGTATGCGATAGATTCAAGTAATGGCGCGATACTAGGGCATTATGATACTATCAACAAAGACAAGGTTTTTACTATCAGTTTTGGGGGCGATACGCTTGTGGGTGCGGGGCAGGATAAGCGGCTTAGTATCTATACCCTGCAAAATGGCAGTAAGCTTGTGGATTCTGCAATGGTCAAATCAGAGTTTCTTATCTATGCGGCAGGGATAGATGAGTTGGGCAGGTATATCGGCTATATGAGTGATGAAAATGGCTCTGTGCGTATCCTGCGAGCTAAAGACAAAAAACCTATTACCACGCTTGAAGGGATTTCTGGTGTCGTTAATAGCATTATTTTTTACAAAACAAGTGTGTTTGTGAGCTGTGATGATAGCAAGATTTATGTATTTAATCTACAAGGAGTGTTATGAATATTTCGAGCATAATAGTGCGTGCCAAACGCGATGATTGGGAGAATTTATTAGAGGAGATTGGCAAAGTCGCTTATAGTGAAGTGGCACTAGAGGATAGGGACAAAGGTGTGATTATCGCTACCATAGAAGCCCCAGATACGGGAGCAGACATACAATCACTCAAGCAAATAAGCGCGTTGCGTGGGGTATTGAGCGCGGATATGCATCTAAGCTATATGCAGGATTTGGAGGAGTGTAGGCTTGATATTAATGAGATTGCCGAGCTTATCGACACCAAACCCATTGCCGAGATGAAGTATTCTGGAGATGTGAAGAATTTTTTGAAATAGAATCTATTTGTGGTTTGGCTGTGTGGGAAAGAGCATAGCTGATTGGTAAAATTTCGCGAGGAGTCTGTGTAGGGCGGCAAACTCCTCATCGCTAAGCGCATTGAGGAGGTTTCTCTCGTGCTGGAGTGTCGCGGAAAAGATTTTTTTGGCTTGTTTTTTGCCTTCTTCTGTGATGATGATGAGATTTTCTTTGCGATTTGTGGGGTTTTTGCGACGCTCTAGTAAGCCCCTACTCTCTAGGCTGTCTATCAAAAAACGCGTAGTGTTTTTGTCAATCTCCATAATGTTGGCAATCTCTGTTTGCGAGAGCTGTGTGTCCATCGCGACAAAAAGTATGCCAATCTCCCTGCCATCACTAAAACCAAATTGTGTCGAAACCATCTGTTTAAAGTGATTTTTTGCGATAAACACAAGCTTTTGACAGAGAAAAAAAATCGATTCTTCAAACATCGTATATAAGCCTTTTTTATGATAGTAACGCAAAATGCTAGTATAAAAATATTATTTTACTATAAATATGTCATAAAAATCAAGATTGAGAGGTTTTATTGCAAGAGATTCGATCTTGTATATCACTCACAGAGTAATCTCTGTTCGCTCCGCTTCGCGCACAGACATTGTCTGAATCTAGGGCTTTGAGTGTGCGTAGATTCTGTAATGTCGTCATAATGGATTCAGCAGTTGTGCTTATGAATGTGCAGGACAAATTGCCAAAAGATGATTTGATGGCTCTCAATGAAGGGTTGCTAAACACGAGATTTCGGTGTAGGGGCTTGCCTTGGAAACAAACTTGCAAAAAA
>DXIN01000014.1 GCA_019112865.1 Candidatus Helicobacter avicola | reverse complement strand
AGTAAAAGAACACCAACAATGGTTACCAAGAAACTACTTGCAAATTTATATCTTATAAATGTTGAAATGGTTTTAGGTATCTCAAAATTGGGAAACGAAATACTACACGCACAAAGCTTAAAGTTTGCTTTGTTTATTAAAGGAATCGTAAAATTTATACAAAAATTTAAAAAACTTTTATAACCACAATGTAACTGTTCGTACCTCACTTGGTAGAAACTTTGTAATCTTAATGCCACTTTTTTGTATGCACCCTCGCCTTACCTCGCTTCACAACTCCTATCTCTATTGCTTTATGCCTACAGATTCTAAGCACTCTGTGTAAAGCAACCCTATCTTTTGGAGCAATGGCAAAAAGTATCTCATACTCTTCTCCGCTTTGCCAACGCCATTTTTCCCCACTTCTGAGTGTGAATCTCAAATACCCACTATATGCTATACCAAATCTTCCTAGAAGCCTACTCATATCCTCTAAAAGCCCATCAGAGATATCCATACTTGCTCTAATCTTTTTGCCAAAAATCTGCATAAATGCCACACGCAACTTCGGATACGCAAAACGATCACGCACTTTTAATACACTATATTCATCTCTAAACCTATAACGCTTTCTCCGATCTTGTCCTGCACAATCTCTCGTATATCGTAGTAAATGTGTAAGTCGCCGATACGAACCTCCAATTTTGTGGATTCTATCTTGTGTGCAAAATACTGCTAGTTTCCTTTGGCTTACTATACGAGGGATTGCTTCCTTTGATTGTGCAAGGATACAGATGTGAAATTCCAACCTATTCCCACACATCGTATCTCCACCCACAATTTGCATACTAAATTCTTGACAAATATCTTGTGTAGCATCAATAATCTCTTGAATCTCAATTGGCGTAAAATCCCTAGGTATCACAAGGCTTAATAAAGCATATTTTGGCACAGCATTTTTAGCAATAATATCCGAAAGATTTACCAAAAATGCCTTTTGTGTCGCCTCATACACACTAAACCACGCACGCTTAAAATGAATATCTTCACAAAATCCATCAAGTGCGACTATCCACTGCCCAGAATCCCTAAAGGTATCAAGACCAAATATATGCACATCATTATCAAGCTTTGCACACACTCCACTCTTTTGCAAACCTTTGAGAAAAAGCTCTTCTACACTCTGCATATTGTTAATTTTGCATCTTTAGACTTATATCAAGCCATTTTGCCTGATGTGTGAGTGCGCCTATGCTAAGAGCATCAACGCCACTTTTGACATAAGTAGCAATGTTTTCTAATGTAATAGTGCCACTTGCTTCAAGTGCAATATGCGGATAACTCCTATCTCGCAATGCTGCAACCCTCGCAATCTCTGCAGGCGACATATTATCACACATCACAATATCCGCGCCAGCCTCAAATACTCTTTGCGCCATAGCATAATCATTCACTTCAACCTCTATCTTGCATGTCCAAGGAATAATTTTGCGAGCATATGCAAGTGTAGATTCTATATCCTGTATTAACGCTAAATGCGTATCTTTAAGCATTAACGCATCATCTAAACCAAATCGATGATTATGAGCGCCACCATTACGCACGGAATATTTTTCAAACACGCGTAGTAGCGGACGTGTTTTGCGCGTATCAAGAATCTTAATACGCGCTTGGACACATTGCACAAAAGTATGGGTATGTGTCGCTATACCGCTACTATGCGCAATAATATTAAGCAAAGTGCGCTCAATTTGTAATATTTTGAGGTAACTCCCTCGCACAACCCCTAAAATCTGCCGAGGCTCAAAGGTTTGTGAATCTTGCACATACATTTCTAAACTAAGCCCCTGCATTGCACACAAAGCCTCTATATAAACTTGACCGGAAAAAACCCCTTTTTCTTTGGCTACAATATCTGCACAAGCCTCTTTATCTTCTACTACAAGAGCAAACAAATCTCCTCGTCCTAAATCCTCGTATAAAGCCTCTTGCACAAACTGCGTGATGTTCATTATATTGTCTCCCTATTTTTCTATCATAAGTCTTAAAAGATGCGTTTGAGTAGCAACTTTGACATAAATCTCTAGGATACCATGACCTAACTCACTAGGTTCAATAACCACAAACCCCCCTCGCGGCATATCACCGACTTTTAATGTGTTTTTACGCAAATAACTAGAGAGAATAACCGATCGCTTCCTTCTGCTTTCCTCAAGCTGTTCGGATTGCTCCATACGATCACGCGCACTATACACCCATGACATAGGAATAAACAACCCAGGATAACCACGATAAATAAGAATAGGAGAAGGTATAGTTTGAGAAGAGGATTTTTCTTTGGGAGTGAATATACCAAAAGATTCTATGGCTTTACCAAAATTGAGGTTTGATTGCTTTGCTGCTTCATAGCTCAATACCTCAACTTTTTTGCCATCTTGCAATGCCCAAACACAATCCCAATCAAACAAAAAATCTCCACCCTTTTTAATTTGAGCTAGGATAAAGATTGTCAAAGGTGTATTATCCAAACCACCCACAAGATGTTGAGCCACCTCGAAATGCACAAAAGATGACGACATATCAGAAGTCAGAATCTCCACGCCATCACGATATTCCTTCCGCACAGAATCTTGAGGAAGAACAGATATATGATAACTAGCACAACCTAACAACAGCAAGCTATACACGAATGCTACTATGTATAGCCACCTCATCGTTGTCTAGCCTATCATTTATACAAACTCAATTATCGCCATTTGTGAAGCATCACCCCTACGAAGTCGTGTCCGCTGAATCCGTGTATAACCACCACTACGATCCTTGTATTTTGGTGCAATTTGCGCAATGAGTTTCTTAGTAGTCTCTTTATCCTGCAAATACGCAAAGACAAAGCGGTGTGTGTTAAAATCCTCCACACGAGCCGCAGTTACAAGCTTTTCTATATAAGACTGAAGTTCCTTTGCTTTAAATACACTTGTCTCTATTTTTTCATACTTAATGAGCGCAATGGCAAGATTTTTCAATAATGCCTTCCTGTGTGCTGAAGTCCTACCTAGCTTTCTATATCCATGATTATGTCTCATTATAATTCTCCCTAAGCTTTTAATTTGGCAAGTTTGCGAGAAAACATTGCTGCTAAATCCTCTGAGAGATCAACGCCAATAGGATAGCCCAATTCCTGGAGTTTTTCAGCAATTTCATCAAACGATTTCTTGCCCATATTTTTGATACTTCTTATATCACTTTCCTGCATAAGTGTGAGTTCGCCGACATATTTTAATCCAGACCTATCAAGACAATTAAAGCAACGCGCACTCAAATCCAAAGAACTTAGCGTCATAAAAAGCGTTCTAAATTCTCCACTATCCTCTGTATTTCTATTTGGTGTGCTTATTTCATTAAGATCCACCCCAAAAATACTCATTTGTTTATACATCACTGCAATTGCATCTTTAAATGCTTCAATTGGTTTAATTTGTCCATCCGTTTCAATATCAAAAACAAGTTCCTCAAAATTTGGATTATCCTCAAGCAATACATTATTGATGTCATACACGACGCGTTTAACGGGTGTAAAATACGCATCAAGCGGTATATAACCCTCTGGAATATCAGCACGAATCTCTTCACTTGGAACATACCCTATACCTTTCTTAATGATAAGAGAAAAGTTTAGGCTAAAATTTTCATTAATCGTTGCCAAGTAAATATCTGGATTTACAATATCTGTTGTCTCATTGACAAGATCCCTTCCATTTAGGACCATAGGACCCTTGAAACTATAGCTAAGATCTACAGAAGAGTCATTTTGTTTGTCTTTAATGCTAAAACGAATATTTTTGAGATTGGCTATAAATTGCGAAACATCTTCAACAATCCCTCTAATAGAATCAAACTCGTGCGTTACACCATCAATTTTTAATGCTATGGCTGCATACCCCACCGAACTCGAAAGCAACAAGCGTCGCAAAGGGTGAGCAAAGGTAATAGCATATCCAGATTCAAAAGGTGCAACAGTTATTGTGATACGATTTTCTCCTATTTCCTCTACATTTATAGTTTCAGGAACATAGGGCTCTGTCTTAATTGTTTTCATTGAATCACCGCCTTTATTTATTATTTAGAATACAACTCGACAATAAGTCTCTCTTCAATAGGGATAACCACCTCTTCTCTTAGAGGGAAGCGCGTAAAGATACCAAAAACCTTATCCTTATCCACATCAACCCATGGCACAATCCCCGTCTGTGCAGTAAGCTCTATGGCACGAACAACTTGAGTATTTTTCTTGCTCCTTTCTTTAACCTCTATCTTTTGCCCTACACGCACGGAATATGAGGGTATATCAACCCTCTTTCCATCTACCAAAATATGTCCATGTGTTACAAGCTGACGCGCAAATCTTCTTGTGGTAGCAAAACCCATACGATAGACAACATTATCAAGCCTACACTCAATAAGACGAATGAGATTTTCACCTGTACTGCCTTCCTGCCTATTAGCCTCTCTAAAAAGCGCACGGAATTGCTTCTCACTTGTGCCATACATAATTTTTGCTTTTTGCTTCTCTGCGAGCTGCAATCCATACTCTGAAATCTTACCTCGCTTCTGTCCATGCTGTCCCGGACCATATGGACGCTTATCAAGCGCGCTTTTACCTGCCAAGCGACGCTCGCCCTTTAAAGCCAAAGACACCCCAAAACGTCTTTCTAGTTTTTCTACTGGACCTCTATATCTTGCCATACTCTCTCCTTACACTCTTCTTCTTTTTGGTGGTCTGCAACCATTATGAGGCAATGGCGTTACATCTTTAAGCCACAAGACCTTGATACCTTCTGTTGCACCCACGCTTTTTACTGCAGTTTCTCGCCCACTCCCTGGTCCCTGCACTTTGATGCCAACTTCCTTGACACCATGTTCCTTTGCTTTGGTCAATGCAGCTTCAACAGCTTGCTGTGCCGCATAAGGAGTAGATTTTTTGCTCCCTTTAAAACCTAATCCACCAGCAGTAGCCCAACAAATCACATTACCCATTTCATCTGTTACAGTTACATTGGTGTTGTTGAAAGTTGCAGAAATGCAAACAATTCCACGAGCAATATTTTTCTTAGCTACTCTTTTTTTTGTTACATTGCGTTTTGCCATTTTCTACTCCTTATTTGCTTCCAACGGTTTTCTTCTTACCCTTGCGTGTGCGGGCATTGTTCTTTGTTGTTTGACCGCGAACGGGTAATCCTCTCCTATGACGCAAACCGCGATAACTTCCTAAGTCCATAAGTGCCTTAATGTCCATCGTAACTTTCTTGCGCAAATCTCCCTCTACCATATAGCCCTCTTGAATCTTCTTGGCTATAGCAGACACTTCGTCCTCGCTGAGATCATGAACTCGCTTATCAAAAGAGATATTAACAGATGTGAGTATATCTCGAGAGCTTTTTAATCCTATACCATAAATATAGGTCAGCGCATACTCTACTCTTTTTTTCTTTGGCAAATCTACACCAGCAATTCTCGCCATTGTCTATCCTTGTCTTTGTTTATGTTTTGGGGTTGAGCAAATCACTCTAACCACACCCTTACGTTTGATAATCTTACACTTATCGCACATTTTTTTGACCGAAGGTCTCACTTTCATACCTGCTCCTTGCTTGAAAATTGCGAAATCCAAGTTCCATCGAAATAAGAACTTGAGTCTAATGAAGCTTGGGATTCTACGCAAAAAATCATTAAAAGCCACTTAGATTTTGCTAAATTTGCAAAATCTAGCTCTTAAGCTTTGATACAAAACCTAAGAGCTAGATTCTCAAAATCTAGACTATTTGTTGCGATAGACAATCCGCCCCTTATCTACGCTATAAGGCGTAAGTTCAATACGCACCTTATCACCGGGCAAGATTCTGATGTAATTCATACGCATTTTACCTGCTATCCTACATAGCACAACCTTACCATTTGCAATCTCCACCTTAAAAGTAGCATTTGGCAATGCCTCTATAACCTTACCATCAACCTCTATCATATCATCTTTTGCCATTTATACCTCCGTTAATATCTGTGCTTTCCCACCCACAATTGCCACCGTGTGCTCATAATGACTTCCATTTAATCCATCAACAGACACCACCGACCAATTATCATTCAAAATTTTTGGCTCGCCACTCTTTTGACAAATCATAGGCTCTATGCAAAACACCATTCCTTCGCGAATCTTAGGTCCCTGCTTTGGATTTGGAGATTCTAAAAAGTTTGGAATCTCTGGCTCCTCATGGGGTGTGCGTCCAATTCCATGCCCACAAAATCCTTTCAGCGGCACAAACCCATGATCTATAATACAATCTTGCAAAAGCTTACTAAGCTCCTTAAAGTGCATATTGACGCGTATAGAATCTATAGCATAATAGAGTGTGTCCTTGGAACATTGTATAAGCTGCTCATCTCGAGGAGAAATCTCGCCTATACCAAAAGTGATAGCCCCATCGCCAAACCACCCATTATGTTCGGCTCCTATATCAACTCCTACAATATCCCCGCTTTTAAGCTTATAATCAGTAGGAATACCGTGAATAATAACCTCATTGACAGAGATACATACCGCACCGGGAAACCCATACAAACCCTTAAAGGCAGGTCTCGCCCCACAGGAGTGGATAAAATCCTCAATGATAGAATCTAGCTCGGCAAGACTCATACCCTCTTTTGCGCTTTTGCGTGCTAACTCCAAAGACTGCGCAACAATGCGATTTGGAATCTGCAATGCCGCAATGTCTTTAGAGCTTTTGATATTGATTGCCATTTACAATCCAACCGCACTTAATGTTTTGTATTTATTCATATAAATCTGGGCTTCGATTTTGCGCATCGTATCTATGGCTACTTGCACCACGATAAGCACTGCCGTCCCACCAAAATAAAATTGTATGCCTGTTGCTTTGACAATAAGCCATGGAAGCGTAGAAACAAGAGCCAAATACAAAGAACCCCACAGAGTAAGGTTGCTCGCCACATTATTGAGGAATGTCGCTGTGCCTTCACCCGGACGCATACCAGGTATAAACCCACCTTGACGTTTGAGATTATCCGCTATATCCTTGGCATTAAAAACTATCGAAGAGTAAAAATATGCAAAGAAAATAACCAACAAAAACATAAGGGCATTATATGTGTATCCAGTCGGACTCAAGATGTCAGCAATCCTACGCACTACATCATTTGAAGAAGCCTGCAAAAGCGTAGAAGGAAACACCAAAATCGCCGATGCAAAAATCGGTGGAATCACACCACTAAGATTAATTTTTATAGGTATGTAGTTCATAATGCGCTTATTTTGGTTTTGCATAATAACCTTGCGTGCATAGGATACCTGCACCCTGCGTTCTGAAAGCTCTACGATGATGATGGCTAAAATTGTAGCAATCACCACAATCAAAAGTCCTATAAATGCGATAATGCTAATTTGATCGGTATTTACCAAATCAAATACCGTGGCGACAGCCTGTGGAATCCCTGATACAATACCCGCAAAAATAATAAGACTAATTCCGTTACCAACGCCTCTCTGCGTAATCTGCTCGCCAATCCACATAAGCAACATTGTGCCTGTAAGCATAGAAAAAACCGCTATGGTTACAAAGATAGGCAAATCAATAGTTACGGCAGAGCGCGCACCCTCTTGCATACTGCCAAGCCCTATACTTACGCTCACTGCTTGAATGATAGTAATGACGATTGTAACATAGCGAATGATTTGCATATATTTTTGCATACCATCACGTTCTTTTTTCATTTTTGCTAAACCCGGAAAGGTAGCAGAAAGAAGTTCCATAATAATGGAAGCAGTAATATAAGGCATAATACCCAAAGAAATGATACTAAAACGCTCAATAGCGTTGCCACTAAACATATTGAACAAACCCAAAACACCATCTGAATAATCACTAATAATGCTTTGGATTACCCCTACATCAACACCTGGCACGGTAACATACGCAAACACTCTATAAGCAAACAAAAATGCTAAAGTAATAAGGATTTTATTAACAATCGCTCTATTCATTATTTGCTTCCACTGGTTTTGATAGACGAATCCTTAATTTTAGCAGCAAGTGTTTTTGCCTTTGTTCCGATAATCTTAACTCTTGTAACATACGAAGGTATATTGATTTTCTCTCGCAAACTTACCATAGTAATCTCTTCTAACGATTCTAGCACGTTTGCCTTATCCGCATTAATGACATAAGGCTTGAGAACCCTAGAGGTAAAGCCCACCTTTGGCAAACGCCTTTGGAGTGGTTGCTGACCACCCTCAAAACCTCTTTTTGCTTTATAACCTGTCCTAGCAGTTTGTCCCTTTCCACCTCTTGTGGAAGTCTTGCCCATACCGCTACCTTGACCACGCCCCACTCGCTTAATTTCTCTTACGCTGCCTCTTGCAGGTTTAATATTTTCTAATGCCACGAAATCTCCTTTTATCACTTAAGCTTTGATTTTAGACAACGCATCAACAGTAGCACGAACGATATTGTAAGGGTTGTTTGAACCAAGAGATTTTGTCAAAATATCCTTAATCCCTGCAAGTTCAATCACAGAACGCGCTGAACCACCGGCAATAACACCAGTTCCCTCACTTGCAGGTTTTAGTAAAATACGGCTTGCATTGTATTTGCACTCAATATCGTGAGCGATAGTCGTACCTTTGACATTGACTTTGATAATATTTTTGAATGCGTCATCAATCGCTTTTTTGATCGCATCAGGAACCTCTTTAGCTTTTCCTAACCCAAAACCAATGAGACCATTTTTGTTGCCCACGACAACCAACGCATTGAATCTAAAGCGACGACCACCCTTGACAACCTTTGTTACCCTACCGATATTTACGACTACTTCGCTAAATTCTTCTCTATTGATTTCCATATATTTCCTTTCACATCATCTAAAATGCAATACCATTCTCTCGTAAGGTATCTGCAAACGCTGCCACTACACCATGATACAAATAGCCATTTCTATCAAAAACGACTTTAGAGACGCCTATTTTTTTCAATTCTTGGGCAAAACTTTGGGCAATTTTAATAACATTTTCTTTATTGTTGCCAAGTCCCATTTTTTTGCCATCAGCTACTGCTAATGTCTTAGATTCTGTATCGTTTATCGCTTGTGCATAAAAATACCTATTGGATCTAAAAATCGTTACTCGAGGCATATCAGCTACGCCAAAAACCTTCCCTCTTGTTCTAAGCTTGCGCTTAGTGCGTAATATTTTTTTTCTCTCTAATACATTCTCTCTCATCATTCACACCTTATTTTTTAGAAGTCTTACCTGCTTTGCGGATAATCACTTCATCAGAATATTTGATACCCTTCCCCTTGTAAGGTTCTGGCGGTCTAAACTTCCTAATTTCAGCAGCAATCTGCCCAACTTGTTGTTTATTGCTGCCCTTAATGGTAATGGCGTTTTTATCCACACTCATTTCAATACCTTGGGGTATAGGGTATATTACAGGGTGTGAAAAACCAAGTGCAAGCTCTAGATTCTTACCATTGACACTCGCTTTATAGCCCACGCCATTTATTTCCAAAACTTTACTAAAACCACTGCTCAAGCCCACAACTATGTTGTTTGCCAAAGCTCGATAGGTCCCCCAATATGCACGAGATTGTGGCGTATCATCACTTTTGGCAAAATGAATATTGCCATCCTTTATTTCTATCTTCACACGCCCAAAAGTTTCAAGCTCTTGTTGGGATTTAGCATTCTTAAAGAGGAGTTTGCTTCCCTCCAATGCCACTTCTACACCCTTTGGGATACTAATTGGTCTTTTTCCAACTCTTGACATTGCTATTCCTCCCTCTTACCATATACTACAAAGTGCTTCACCACCGACATTAGCCCTATATGCCTCGTCGTTTGCGATCACACCCTTACTTGTGCTTACAACAATAGTGCCATAACCATTTTTGAATCGCTTTAGTTCGTTATGTCCCTTATACACACGTCTGCCCGGTGTGCTGATTCTCTTGATTTCATTAATTGCACTTCTACCTTGTTCATCATACTCAAGCTGCACACTAATAGACTGCTTACCATCTTTATCAATTACCTTGTAGTCTTTGATAAAACCCTTCGTTTTAAACACTTCCAAAATAGAAACCACAATCTTTGCGTAATACAAAGTTGTAACTTCAAGTCTCCTCATAGAAGCATTACGAATGCGCGTTAGAGAATCTGCAATAATATCATTTACCATTATCCACTCCTTACCAGCTTGCTTTTCTAAGCCCAGGGATCAGCCCCTCATTACCCATTTTTCGTAGGCATACACGACACAACCCAAAATCTCTATACACAGAATGTGGTCTCCCACATACTTGGCATCTTGTATAAGCCCTCACACTAAACTTTGCTTTTCTTTTAGCTTTTGCTATCATAGATTTTTTTGCCATCTTATCGTCCTTTTGCAAAAGGCATACCAAACAATTCAAGCAGTTTGAAAGCCTCTTTATCGCTGTTAGTTGATGTTACAATCGTGATATTCATACCATGCGTTACCATAATGTCATCATACACTACTTCAGGGAACATAAGCTGCTCATTAAGTCCAAAGCTATAATTCCCCCTCCCATCAAAACCATTGCGTTTAATTCCCCTAAAGTCCTTCACTCTAGGTAATGCAATCACAATAAGCTTCTCTAAAAAGTTATACATCATATTCCCTCTAAGCGTTACCTTTACGCCCATTGGCATACCTTCACGCATTTTGAAGCCTGCCACAGATTTTTTAGCCTTTGTGATGATTGCCCTTTGTCCAGCAATAAGTGAGATTGTATCAGCAATGTTTTGCATAATCTTACTATCTTTTGCATACTCACCTGCACCTACGCTAATCACAATTTTTTCTAACTTTGGGATAAGCATAGCATTTGTGATTTGCAACTCCTCTCTTAGCTTTGGAATAATTTCTTCTTTATATTTTTTTCGCAATTCAAACATTATTTGTCTCCCTCTGCTTTTTTCACATTAGAAATACTCATTGGCATTTCTTTGCTTACAAAACCACCTTTGGGATCTTTTTCACTAGGCTTAACAGCTTTTTTAACCACTCTCAAGCCCTCAACTATCACCTGTCCTTTTTTTGGCAACACTTGGAGCACTTTGCCACTCTTGCCCTTATCATCACCGGCGATAGCCACAACCATATCGCCCTTTTTAATCTTGCATTTCACTATAACACCTCCGGAGCTAACGATACTATTTTCATAAAATTTGCATATCGCACTTCTCGACTAACTGGTCCAAAAATCCTCGTGCCAATAGGTTCTCTCTTGGCATCAAGGATCACAGCCGCATTTTCATCAAAACGAACCAACGATCCATTATCCCTATGAATCTCTTTTTTTGTCCGCACAATGACTGCCTTAACTACCTGCCCTTTTTTAACCTTTCCATTTGGAATAGCCTTTTTGACAGACGCCACAATCACATCTCCTACGCGTGCGTAACGCCTATGACTACCACCAAGCACCTTGATACACATAATCTCTTTGGCACCACTATTATCAGCTACATTTAATCTCGTAAAACTCTGTATCATAGCTCTACTCCTTTGACCACGATGTCTTTGAGCCTAAAAGCCTTGCTTTTAGAGATTGGTCTGCACTCAATCGCACTCACCACATCACCAATTTTTGCCTCGTTATTCTCATCGTGGATCGTGTATTTTTTGAATCTCTTAACAATTTTTCTATATTTTGGGTGGAGCACCTTTCTCTCCACAAGCACTACCACACTCTTATCGCCTGCCTTACTTACGATTCTCCCTTGAATCACTCTCTTGTGGGCTTGTTTTTCACTCATTTAGCATCCTTTTTAGCATTGATAGCCGTATTAATCCGTGCTATATCCTTGCGCACAAACTTAAGCTCACTAGGGTTTGTTGATTGCATAGTTTTTAGCTTAAGTCTAGTCTCAAACAACAATGTTTTTTTCTCTTTAAGTAGCTTTTGTAATTCGACAATGTCTTTGTCTTTCAATTCAGTAAATTTCATTTTCACTCTCGCTTGTTATGATTTTTGTTTTAAATGGAAGTTTGCTCTGTGCCAATGCCAAAGCTTCACGTGCCAATCCTTCCTCAATACCTATCATCTCATAGATGACACGACCGGGCTTAATATTCATAACCCACTTCTCAACACCGCCTTTACCCTTACCCATTCTTACTTCAAGAGGCTTGGCTGTCAGTGGCTTATCTGGGAAAACCCGTATCCACACCTTACCAGCTCTCTTAATATGACGCGTCATCGCAATACGCGCAGATTCTATTTGTCTAGAATCTATGCGCCCATGCTCCAACGCCTTAATCCCTATATCTCCAAAAGCAAGAGTGCAACCGCGAAATGACTTACCGCGATTGCGACCCTTCATCTGCTTTCTATATTTTGTCTTTTTTGGCATCAACATAATTATTGCCTCCCTCTTCTTGTTCTAGTTCTTGGTTCTTTATCGGCTCTTTCTGCGTGAGATTCTCTACTAGATTCTCTCTCACTCTTTTCTTGCACAATCCCTTTATGTAGCACTTCACCCTTAAAAATCCAAACCTTCACACCAATAATCCCATAAGTCGTCATAGCCTCTGCAAATCCATAGTCAATTTTTGCTCTTAAAGTGTGCAAGGGCACCCTACCCTCCATATACCATTCAGTTCGCGCCATTTCTGCTCCAGCTAATCGCCCAGATACCTTGACTTTAATACCTTTAGCACCGGACTTGAGTGCCGATTGCATAACTTTTTTCATCGCACGGCGAAATGCCACGCGTTTTTCAAGCTGTGTGGCAATATTTTCAGCAGCTAGCTGTGCATTTGTCTGTGGTCGCTTGGCTTCCTTGATATTGATACTTACCTCTTTCTTTAAAAGCTTTTTCAAAGCCTCCTTATGTTTGTCAATATCCACCCCTTTCTTACCTATAATGAGTCCGGGCTTAGAAGCAACGACGGTTACACGCACTTTGTGAGCAGCACGTTCAATAATAATCTCACTTACCCCCGCATAATACATCTCACTCTTTAAGAATTTGCGTATCATATGATCCTCTAAGATATTAGAAGGGGTTGCCTGTGTAGCAGGAAACCAACGCGAAGACCAATTCCTATTTATTCCTAACCTCAAACCTATTGGATTAACTTTCTGACCCATACTTACTTGCCCTCACCTTCTGTTTTTTTGCTCGTTTTTGTCGTAGTAGCTTTTGGTTTTGCAGCCTTAGATTCTGTGTCCTTGGACTTATTTACCTTGGGCTTCGCACCGGAGTCTTTACCCCCAGTCTTTTTTGGCTCTACTTTTTTTGACTCTGTTTGTGCAGGTTTTATCTGCGTATCCTTTGGTGTCTTCGGTTTAGATTCTGACTTTTTAGAAACTTTCGCCTCCTTATCTTGTGCAGTCTTTGGAGCACCTACCTCTACAAATACATGTGATGTTGGCTTCCTGATTGGCGTAGCACGTCCTTTGGCTCTAGGCATAAAGCGTCTTAATACAGGACCTGCATCAACCCTACAAGAGGTAATCACCACATCTTGTGCATCATAACCACCATTTGCTACTGCTGAGGCAACTACCTTGGAGATAATTCTCGCTGCTTTGTTAGGTGTAAATTCTAAACTTGCAATAGCAAGCTCCGCGTTCATTCCTTGAATCTCCCTTGCAATCAAACGAGCTTTTGTAGGAGAAAGCCTAATATATCGTAATAATGCCTTGCTCATACCCTCTCCTTACTTACCAATTTTCTTTTGGACACTACCTTTATGTCCCTTGAAAGTTCTTGTAGGAGCAAACTCACCCAGCTTATACCCAACATGATTTTCTGTGATATACACTGGAACAAACGCCCTACCATTATGCACATTAAAAGTCAAACCTATCATATCGGGTAAAATCGTGCTTCGTCTTGACCAAGTCTTAATAGGCTTGTTATCTTTAGAATCTTTGGCTTTCAAAACTTTTTTGAGCAAAGAACCATCAATGAATGGACCTTTTTTTATCGATCTTGACATAGTATTTCCTTATTTTTTCTTTCTTGAAATAATGAGCTTATCACTCGCTTTTTTCTTTCGAGTTTTAAAGCCCTTAGCAGGCGTTCCCCAAGGAGACACAGGGTGCCCACTTGAGCCAGTTTTACCCTCACCACCACCATGTGGGTGATCCACAGGGTTCATCGCACTACCTCTAGTTTGCGGACGGATACCTCTATGACGATTACGCCCTGCTTTGCCAATAGAGATATTGATAAAATCCTCATTCCCTACAACACCGATTGTCGCCATACATTCCTCTAAAACATAACGCATTTCGCCACTTGGCATTCTCAAAATAATGTATTTACCTTCGCGTCCCATTATTTGTGCGCTAGCTCCCGCACTTCTCGCAAGCTGTCCGCCCGCACCGGGGTGCATTTCGATATTATGCACGATCGTTCCTATTGGGATTGCCTTGAGCTTCATCGCAAATCCCACCTTGATGTCCAAACCAGATTCTGCTGACATCACACTATCTCCCACTTTTAAACCAGATGGCTGAATAATATAACGCTTCTCTCCATCAGGATATGTTACAAGCGCAATTCTACAATTTCTATATGGATCATACTCAATCGCACTTACTTTAGCCTCAATGCCAAACTTGTTGCGTTTAAAGTCAATAATACGATAGAGCTTCTTTGCTCCTCCCTCTTTATGCCGGCTTGTGATACGTCCATTATTGTTGCGCCCAGCAGAGACAGGAAGTTTTGTGAGCAAACTTCTCACACTCGGCTTCGCGGTAATATCTTTGGAACTCAAACCACTCATAAACCTCCTACTAGGTGTATAGGGCTTATATGTCTTGATTGCCATTTCTACTCTCCTTTAATCACACCGAAAGGGCGTCAATCTTTGCGCCCTCTGGGACTTTCACATAAAATTTCTTAAAAGATGCTCTTTTGCCTTCTCTCCCTCGGAAACGCTTTGTTTTCCCCTCTTGCTTAAGAGAGTTAATCTTTAAAGGAGTAAAACCAAAATACTCCTGAAACACTGCTTTGAGTTGATTTTTTGTAACACCACTTGCAGTTTGCACCACAAGCATTCCTTTTTCTTGCAAAGCCAAAGACTTTTCTGTGTAAAGGATTGATTTAATATCTGTTATATCTGCCATTTCTCCCCCTCCACTTATTTATTCGCACTCTTAGCTGCTACAATCCCATCAAAAACTGCTTTTTCGATGACTACACAGCGGAATGTAGCGACTAAATACGCATTGAGCTCATTAGAATCCACTACATAACACTCCCTCAAGTTACGATATGCCAAAAATGTTTTTTCATCACTAAATTGCCCCACAAAAAGCGCATTTTTCTCGCCAAGCGCACTAAATCTCGCATACGCATCTTTGGTTTTGCCACTCTCTATTGCTATAGAATCTACAACAAAGAGCTTACCCATTTGTGCCTTTTGTGCCAGTGCATACTCAAGTGCTAAACGTTTTTGTTTTTTGTTGATTTTTAAATCATAGTTACGCTTTGTAGGTCCGTGAGAAACACCACCACCCACAAAAATAGGAGAGGTAATACTCCCCGCACGCGCACGTCCATTCTTTTTTTGTCTCCACGGCTTTTTGCCACCACCACTAACTTCGCCACGATTTTTCGCATAAGCATTGTTTGCACGCAAAGACGCAAGATATGACTTCACATACAGATACAAGTTATGCTCATTGACTTGTTCATATTCCTTTGGTAGCTCAATCTCACCACCCTTTTTGAGGTTATTATCTAATACGATTGCCTTACTCATAATCTAACACCTTCATTTTATTGTGTAATCTGGATTCTGCCATAGGCTCCATTATAGCCTGCCACAGAGCCTTTTAATACTAAAATACTACTTTCCTTATCAAAAGAAAGAACGATATTTCTTGTATTAACACGTTCATTACCATAATGTCCTGCCATTTTTTTACCCGGCTGAACACGTCCAGGCCACTCACGATTTCCGATAGATCCAAGACGTCTATGGAATCTACTACCATGCGCAGCGGGACCACCTTGGAAATTCCATCTTTTCATCGCACCACTAAATCCTCGCCCTTTGGAATTAAAAATACTCTTGACACTTTTTGCGCTCTCTAATGCCTCAAGGCTAATATCTCCTTGCTCCGTGTTAGCGACTTTTAATGTAGCAAATCTATTAAATTCTTTGCTCAAGTTGTATTTTTTTTGAATCCCAGCAATTGCTTTGTTGCTAGCCTTACCCTTTGGATAGGCTACCAACGCCTTACCATTGTCATACACCTCACACACTTTTGTATTCAAAACGCGCAGAAGTGTAACTGCCTCGCTTTTGGTGCCAATGGTTCGGCTCATACCGATTTTTTCAACGATAAATTCCATAACTCTTTCCTTAATGTAATTTGTAGCTTAATTCTCTAAAAGCTATTTGCTCATAGAAGTAACTTCCACATCTACTTCCGGGGCTAGATCAAGCTTCATAAGACTATCTACGGTATCAGGCGTAGCAGACATAATATCAATAATACGATGATGCACCCTAATTTCAAATTGCTCACGCGAATCTTTATTGATATGCGGAGACTTAAGCACCGTATAGCGACGTTTTTTGGTAGGAAGCGGAATAGGT
Organism: Candidatus Helicobacter avicola; assembly: GCA_019112865.1. Lineage (GTDB taxonomy): Bacteria > Campylobacterota > Campylobacteria > Campylobacterales > Helicobacteraceae > Helicobacter_F > Helicobacter_F avicola. The sequence goes on along the minus strand of DXIN01000014.1, from coordinate 69,498 downwards.
CCCCTAATCTCTGAACCCGTGCGCTTCACAGCCTCTACTATCGCAGCCACTGAACGATCCAACACCCTATAATCATAGGCTTTCAACTTTAATCTAATCTTTTCCATTATCCTATCCTTTTAACATAAAGAACTCATCGCGTTTCATACATATCCAAAAGACAAATACGATATACGATGCAATTTTTAAAGATGTGAATTGTAGTAAAAAAAATTTTTTTTTGCAAGACTTTTCCCTATTTTTCGCAAATAAATAAAAAATTATTTCCTTTGTATAAGGACAAAATTTGAAATTTATCGAGGTGTTATTGTTGAATTTGTTGTATCATTACGAAACTTTCTGCAAATACCACGACAATAAAGGATTTTTTATGTTTGCACAAATTGCTACTTTTGTTTATCGACAGATTCTCGCCTCAAGGCATAAAGTGAGTTTTAGATTCTACACCAAGCTACGTGCTTTGATTCTAAAATTTACCGACCCACTCATCACATTAAAATTTCGTGGTTACACCTTGACTATGCCATTTTCCCACACGATTTTTCTCAATCAAAAACTCTACCCCACTTACGATATGCAGCTCCACAAAATTGCTCACTATATTGCCCAAAAAATGGGTTTCATACATATCGTTGATGTTGGCGCAAACATCGGCGACACTGCTGTGTTTATGGATAGCCCCCAAGCACGATTTTTGCTCATCGAGGGCGAAAAATCCTACAACACCCTTATTGAACGCAATTTCTCCAGACACTATGGGGAGGCTATTAGGGGGGGGGGATACACCAAAACTCCTTATTGAAAACTCTTTTATAACTGATACGCAAGATTCCTACACAATTACGCGTTACGATGGGAGTGCCAAGCTCCAGCATCTTGCCAACCCAACAGATTCCAAAGATTCACCCCAAAATCTCACATTTCACACGCTTGATTCGCTCATTGCCAAACACCACTTTAGCCCAAATTTTATCAAAATCGACACTGATGGCTTTGATTTCAAAGTCCTTCGAAGCGCCACCCATACCTTGCAAACCTATAAAAGTGCGCTCTTTTTTGAATGGGATCTGTTTTTCCTCCAAGCCCAAAATGAAAATCCAACAAGTATTTTTGACAGCCTCAAATCCCTAGGCTATACACAACTCCTCATCTTTGACAACTTCGGAAATCTCCTCATTGTGCTGGATTCAGGTGATATTCCCAACCTCACTCTGCTTTTGGACTACACACGCAAAAGCAACAAACATATTTACTATTACGATGTTTTGGCATTGCACAAAGACACGCCGCTAGATGCATGGGAATGCGCCAAGCTCTTTTAGCTCCTTAGCTCCGCTACGCACCCATACAAGGGATTGTGAGAATCTAGGAATTTTTTGCTGTCAAAATGCCATCAACACCACACTATCTAGCGATTACAGGTTTCTACCTCACACACCGCCACGCGTTGCACAAATCCTTTGAGATAAAGGACATTTTTAGAATCTATGCGCACTTCTAGTATTTCTCCACCCGGTGGCATAATACGCACTTGAGAATCCACTAACCCAAGCCTATGCGCCGCTGCCACCGCCGCTACCGCACCCGTGCCACACGCCAAAGTGATGTCCTCCACACCCCTCTCATAGCTCGCATACGCCATATCCTCTCGGTTTTGCACACACGCGATAGTGATATTTGCATTGTATTTCTCACGCAATCCTCGTAAAAACGCATTGTGCGAACTTTGGGGCTTTGGTATCTCACATTGCGTGTTTGCTAAACACACCAAATGCGGCACTCCCGTATCCAGCAGATACCATTCCTCGCCCCATAAGCTAGATTCACGCACTTGCTTTGAGAATGTATATCGCCCTAGCACACTCTCCACCATAAGCGGATTCGCACAATCCACCTCCACACCTATTTCACCCGCTAGACTTAGAAATGTATGCACCCTAGGTGCAATCCCCTCGACATAGGCAAAACTCCCCACACAACGACTTGCATTGCCACACATCTCCCCCACGCTCCCATCAGCGTTGAAAAATTCCCACTCATACGCGATATGCTCCTTGGCACTTGGCTTTAGCACCACAAAGCCATCAGCCCCTATGCCACTATGTCTTGCACACCATTTACGCGCATACTTGGCATAATCCACTTCTAAAGCCTGCCCAAACGCGTTGTAAATCAAAAAATCATTGCCATTGGCACAATATTTTACAAGTCTCATACCACTCCTTTATCTCTCTCCAATCTCCCTAAAACCTCGCTTACTAGCCCTTCTAACGCCTCTTTATCGCCTGTATTATCAATGATATAATCACTCATCACACGCTTTTGCTCAATATCCATTTGTGCATTAATACGCGCTTGTGCAGATTCTCTATCTAGTCTATCACGCTCGAGGATACGCTCTAGACACTGCTCCTTTGGCGCATACACCAGCACAATTTTTGATACCGGATAGCTCTGCTTCCCACCAGATTCAAAAAACAATGGAATATCCAAAAAATACCATTTTTTTGTAGATTCTAACACCAACGCCCTAGAGAACATCTCTTTGCGAATCTTTGGGTGGAGGAGAGATTCTAACCTCAATCGCGCTTCTTTGTCGCCAAAGACAAGTGCGCCCAATGCCTTTCTATCTACGACACCATCTCGCACAACATACGCGCCAAATATCTGCGCCACCTCACTAGCACTCGCCTGTAAGATTCTGTGTGCCACCTCATCAGCACACAGCACGACATAACCCCTGCCTTTGAGTATGGCTGATACACTACTTTTGCCACTGCCAATACAGCCTGTGAGTGCGATACCATAGGCTAAATTCAAAGGCGCGCCAAAGTCAGAATCTAAAGGATTTGCCATCACTCAAAGCCTCATCACTAGCGCAAAATATGCGACACAAACTTCGCGTAATTATCAAGTATCTCGCCACCTTTGCGGAAGCCCAATCCACAAGATTCATAGGCAAAAAACACATTTGCTTGATACAGCGCGCCATTGTGGCTATTTAGCTCATAAAACTCCTGATACACGCGTTTTTGCACCCCATACATACCCTCTTTTGCACTCACAACCTTGCCTTGTGCGTCCAAAATCTCTACATTCTCGCCTTCTCTGCCAAAGGAGGGCTTGCTCACTTGCCTGCATCCAAGCGGCTTAAAGCTAGATTCTAAAAGCAATGGGTGGCGCGGAAAAAGATCCCAGAGAATCTTTAACATTCTTTTGCTTTGAAACATCAGCGTATAGGCGGGATTGAGGAAGATCGTGTTTTTGTTTGTCATCATTTCACGCATTAGGGCGAGCATTTCGGGCTCATCGATAGCGATAAACTCCCAAGGTATGAGTTTAAACAAAAATTCATACTGCCTATTTTCATATATCACGCCATCTTGTGCGCTAAAACTCACCGCATCAATAGGAGCATACTCACTCTCAAACCCCGCTTCTTTAGCAAGCTGACACAAAAACCGCGTAGTAACTTCCTCTTCAAGATTGCCCTTGATACTACAAAAGAGAATCTTCCAGCCCTCATAGAGCTGCTCAAACGCACTTGTATCAGAATCTAAAGTAATAAGGCGTTTGAAATTCTCACGCAAAGCTTGAGAGATGTCATTAAACTGCAGATTCTCATCAAACCCATTTGCTTTTAGCAATGCCCATTGTATTAACGCGCTCTCATAAAGCATCGTGGGCGTGTCGGCATTAAACTCTAAAAGCTTTATGGGCTTGCCATCAAGCCCACCAGCAAGGTCAAAGCGCCCATAAAGATGCCAATGTATATCCTCCTCCCAACTCTGATAAATCATATCGTGCAAACTCGGCGGTATGTCTAGCTCAAAGAGTAGATTATGTGCCAACACATACTCTCCAGCTTCTACATACATATCATAAAGCTCATTTCCAGCGTTATAAAACGCTTCTGCTTCTTCTTGCGTGAGACACACTACCTCATCAGCAATATATGTCGAGCTATCCAAATCCGTATGCCAACCTAAGCCGATTTCCTCTAGTGTTTGCGAATCTAGGGGATTAATGTGCAAAATTTCCATAGGTTTATTTCCTTTGTCTAAAATCTCTCTTTACAAAGTATTATACAAAAGTCGATAATACTTTTGCATTAATTTTGTATTTCGTATCTCAAAACAAAGGAGCAGCGATGAAAAAGTTATCTGTTTCACTTGTCTTGGTGGCAGCTTTGAGTGCTAGCGCAACAGCAGCAGAAGTCAATCCATTTGGGTTTGTCGGTGGGTATTATTCACAGGGACTTAGCAAAATGCCTACTTTCAACAACTCTAATAATGGCAAAGAAGTAGGAGAATCTTATGCTTCCGTAGCCGCACACCTAGGATTGGATATAGGACTTACTTCAAATATCAGTTTTGGTGTGGGCGCATGGGGGGCATTACCCTTATATGAGACATATTACAACTATGCTGGCAGCAATGGTTCTTTAGCGGTGGGTGATACTTTTTATCCACAAAATTGGGAGATCTCAGACGCATATCTAAAGCTTGACAACAAAACAGCCTCTTTTATTGGCGGACGCTTTGATGTGGGAAGATTTTATCATGGTGAAGATGGCAAGGATTATACCGGTATGGATTGGCTCTGGGGCAATATCCAAGGTGCAGCTTTCAATGTAAAGGGCAAAAATCTCGGTTTTTGGGCATTATGGATGAACTCTAAGCTTGGTGTCAATGGCAACTATAATAGAATGGCGTATGATATGGCGTCATTTGGGACATTCTCGGCATTTAAGCATAACCATGCAGGCGAGGTGTTTATGGGTGGTATTGACTTTGACTACGATGTTTTCAAATTTAGCCCATTTGCGATGTATGACACTAACTACTTGCATAGCAATACTCCAGGCACACGCAGTGTCTTAACTGCGGGAGCTAAGGCTGTGCTTGATATCAAGGGTGGTAGCATAGAATCTATCACAACATTCCGTGGTTTGTGGCAGCAATACGAGGAGCTTGGACGCGATGTCAGTCCATTGCTACTTTGGGTCGATGAAGAGTTAGTCCTCAATGAAATATTTAAAATCGGTGGTGGTTATATCAAAACCAATGATTACCGCGTCTTGCTCTACAATAATGACAAGGGTAGATTCTATGGCTATCGTGCTGCTACCGGTATGAGCAGTGGTGGTATCTATGGTGCAGGAAGTCCGCTGTATTATGGTGGCAATTCCGGTATATACTATATCTTTGCAGGGATTAAGCCAGATTCCCGTCTAGAGCTTGATTTGCTATTCTCTGGTGGCGATTACTCTGAAATGTCTGCAGTGGGACAATTCCGCCTATTTGGACAAGAGGATAAAACAAACTTCAAAATTGGTGCAGGATTTGTAAGCACTAAGGGCGAAAATTGGCAAGACCATAACGGCAGCCTTGATGAGAGACGCAACAACTTCATTGCGTTTGCCCGCCTCTCAATTTAATCTATCATCAATCAACACAAGTTTGCGACACGCAAGCTTGTGTATCACTCGCAGGGAGTGATCCCTGCCCACTCTGGCACACGCGCACACACTCTTTAAATCTATACTTTTAGGATTATTTAGATTCTGTAATACCACTGGCTTCTTCCACAAAAGATTTGTTGAAGACACATATAAGATTCTTATTGCTTGCGTATCTCTATTTTACGCTCACATCGCTCTATGGTATTGAGTCTATGGGCGATGACAAGCAAGGTTTTGTTTTGTGCCACATCATAAATTTCCTCCATTATTCTTTCTTCCGTGGCAGAATCTAGCGCACTTGTCGCCTCATCAAGCACCAAAATCTCTGGATTGTCATAAATAGCTCGTGCAATCCCTATGCGCTGCTTTTGCCCACCACTAAGCAATATACCACCTTCACCCACGCGTGTGTAAATCCCACTATGTTCTTGCAAAAATTCATAGATATTTGCCTTTTTGCATGCCTCTATCACGCGTTTCTCGTCCATTTTGCTTCCAAAAGCGACATTTTCTGCCACACTACCATCAAAAAGATAGATTGTTTGAGGGATATAGCCTATTTTTTTACGCCATGAACGTAGGTTGTGGTTATTTAACTCTTCATCATCGACACAAATCACGCCTTTCTGGGGCTTGTAGATTCCGATGATTAAATCTACTAATGTGCTTTTTCCTGCGCCACTCTCGCCACAAAAAGCGATTTTATCACCTTTGTGTATGACAAGATTAAAATCCTTTAAAATCGGCTTTTGTTCATCATAGCCAAAAGTGATGCCCTTAAGTTCAATTTTTTCTTTAAACTCACAAGGCTCATTGTCCTCATAGTCTGTATGATAGAGCAAATCCTCATACACAAGTGATACCGAGCTTATGTAATATCCCATAAGGTTATAGGTTTGCAAAATCCTACTCACTGCCGGCAAAATTCTATACAATGCCAAAGCATACATTGAGATGATAGGCAGCACCGCATCGACATTTTTATACATAATAAGTATATACGCCACACACCCAATAAGTATGCTAAAACCTATAGATTCTAAGATAAATCGTGGTGTGGGAAGTATGGTTTGGGTGAGAATCTCGGCATTGGTGCGCTCAATACTTGCATTTTCAAATTCTTTAAAAACTTGCTGTTGGTTGCCTTTGAGCTTGATGATTTTAAAGTTTCCAAAAGTTTTTGAGATAATTTCATTAAATTTTGCGTCCATTTTGCTACGCACACTTCCCATTTTGCGAATCTTTCTACCCAATGTATTCATTACCAAAAAAACCTGTAAGCCCATAATAATCGTCAATGCAAGTGTCATTTTCCAGCTCGTGATAAGGAGCAACACATACAAAATACTGATGGTAAAAAACTCCCCAAACATCTGCAAAAGACTCTGGATACACATAGAAGCTTGCAGCGCTTCGTGAGTGATGTTGGCACGAATCTTATCAAGCCTACGTTTCACAAAAGTATCATAATTGATTTCCACCGCTTTACTAAAAAGCCTATAAGCAAAAAAGTGAAATTTACGATATGCGAAACGATTTTGCATATAAGTATAGACAACGCTATAAATCGCTCTAACCACATAAAACACGATAAGCACCGCACTAAAAGCAATCATAAACTCAAAAGTATCCTTGAAGGCAAAAAATGTATAGATTTCATACGATATGGAGTTTTTGGCAATCAAACTAGGGTTGCTCGCAAAACTAATAAAAGGCATAATAATGCTTATGCTCAATGTTTCTACAAACGAATACACAATCGTAGCAAAAAACAACACAAGCAAAATAACCTTATCGCGCCTCGTGAGCATAGATCGTAATTTTTGTATTGTTTGGAATGTGCCTTCTTTTTTGCGTTTCATCAAATCTCCTTAATCCAATAATGCGTAGTGTTTAAACAAATCCCCGCGTTCCTTGTAGGAGCTAAACTGGTCTAAACTCGCTGCTGCTGGAGATAGCAGGGCGACATCTGCGAGATTTTGCTTTGGTTGTGGATTACCAAAAGCATTGCGCGCTTTTTTAATGGAGCACACCGCCACCTCCAACCTCCCGCACACCTCACACTCTAGCCCATACTGCGGGCTAAGATTTGCTATCTTTTGTGCATTGCTCCCTATCGCAAAAATTGTGATGGATTTACCCTGCATAAACTCAAAAAGCGGACGCAAATCCGCACCCTTGTCATCACCCCCAAGAATGAGCCATATCTGCCTCTCTTGGTATCGGCGCACTGCCTCAATTGTCGCATCGACATTGGTGCCTTTGCTATCATCAACCCATAGGCGATTGTGTGAATCCACAAACTCCTCTATCCTGTGCGCACCGATTTTAAAGGCATTAAGCGTGGCTATATCACACATACCATAAAGAATTTTGGCAATCCCAAGAGCGATGATACCATCGAGCAAAAACGGCTCTTTTATATGCACGCGCTCATACTCTATGCCAAGCTGCATAGCCAAATCTTTAGAATCTTTATAAAAATACGCCCTACCTCTAAACCCCGCTGCAATAGGGTGTGTGGCAAGCTCAAAAGGCAAGATTGCGCTTGTATCCTCGCTCATACGCGGAAGCACACTAAGCTTATCAGACACATACGCCTCAAAACTCCCATGCCAAGTGATATGGTCCTCACGCACAGGCAAAAGCGCATAAACATCGGGCGTGGCATATGTGGTGTAATGCAGGCTAAAGGAGCTTGTTTCTAAAATCCAAAGTGGTGTATTGCTGGTGTATAAATCGCTAAGAGGCGTGCCGATGTTGCCCCCACTTTTTGCACCAAAAGATTCTAAAAGGGCAGTAGTCATCTGTGTGGTTGTGGTCTTGCCATTAGTGCCGCTAATCCATACGCTCCTAGGTGGCGTGCGCCAATGCCGCAATAAGCGGTAAAAAAAGTCGTATTCGCCAATGAGATTATGAGCTTTTGTGGCAAGTGGGTGCGTGGGTGGGATACCCGGCGAAATGATGGAGAGATTGTAGGTTTTTAAGGACTCTTGTGTCAGTGAATCTAGTGCGTTAGATTCTAGAGCTATGTTTTCATCAACGCTCTCATTAGAAAAAAGTGTAGAATCTAATAAGAGATTGCCAAACTCATCGCCTCTTGTACCAGAGAACTTATCATCATAGATTCTAACCGATATGCCAAGAGAGTTGAGAAAGCCTACTAAAGGCTTTGTCGTAACGCCATAACCAAAAATATTTATCATAGAATCTACCTGATTTTGAGCGTAAGTAGAGCGATGATATTTGCCAAAATCGCAATAATCCAAAAACGCACGATGATTTTATTCTCTGCCCAGCCTTTTTTTTCGAAATGATGATGTATGGGTGCCATAAGAAAAATTCGCTTTTGGCGGTATTTGTAGCTACCAATTTGGAGCATCACAGAAAGAGTCTCAAAGACAAAGACAATCCCAATGAGTATCAACAAAATCTCATTATGCGAAACAATCGCCATATACGCGATAAACCCACCCAAAGCCAAGCTCCCGCTATCGCCCATAAACACTTGCGCGGGGTGGCAGTTATACCACAAAAAGCCAAAAAGCGCACCTATGAGCGCACAGCTCATCACGATAAGCTCTCCACCATGCACAACCCTAGGCCAATACAAATAAGACGAAAGCCCAATATGTCCGCCGATATACACAAATACCGAGAGGCTAATAAGCGCAAAAATACCCGGCACGGTAGCAAGTCCATCAAGTCCATCGGTGATATTGACAGCGTTTGCACTTGCTACAAGCACAAACGCCCAAAATGCCATACTCACGATAGGAACATGCACAGAATCTAAGTCAATATTTATAAATGTGTCCATATCAAAAAGCGGCTCTTTCATAAAGGGGATATAGAAATTTCCAGTATGCCCAATATTAGCAAGACAAAATGCAATAAAACAAGAGAGCAATACAAGCAAAAACATTTTGAGTTTAGCACTCATACCAGCATTAGAACGCGCAGAGATTTTCATAAAATCATCTTTAGCTCCGATAAAACCAAAGCCCACAAGCCCAAAAAGCCCCAATAAAACATAGAGATTTGCTATATCAGCACACAAAAGCGTAGCAACAATCGTGCAGAAAACAAAGACAATGCCACCCATAGTTGGGGTGTTTTTTTTGTCCTCATGTGGGACAAAAGTCGAAATAGGCTGATTCGCCCTCTTTGCCCTTGCCCAACGAATAAAATACGGAAACAACACAATACTCAAAATAAAAGCAAGAAAAAAACTCACCCCTGCCCGAAATGTGATGTATTGAAACAAATTAATATGTGTCGTGCTCCAAAGCCAATATAGCATAGTTACCTCCAAAATTACCTAAAACACAATGTGAAATAAACTACATTCAATCATCAAAGCAGGGATTGTATCTCTAATTTTGTAAAACTAGGCTAAATATTAATGTTTTTTAGATTAAAATCAGAATTTTATACTAGAAATTGAAGTAGGCTTAAAAGGAGTAATTTATGAATAAAAAAGCAGTTTTGGTCATCACCGATGGTATCGGATATAGCAAAAACACAACTTACAATGCCTTTTATCATGCCAAAAAACCTACATACGACTACCTTCTTGCCAACACCCCTTACGCAATGATTCATACCTATGGGCTTAGCGTAGGCTTACCAAAAGAACAGATGGGCAACTCGGAAGTGGGGCATATGTGTATAGGCTCCGGACGCGTGCTTTATCAAGATCTCGTAAAAATCTCACTTGCCTTACAAAATGGCGAAATAGAATCTAACCCAGCGTTTATGAGTGTCGCAAATGTGTGCGAAACTATCCACCTATGTGGGCTTATGAGTGATGGCGGTGTGCATTCACATCTCTCACATTTGTTAGGTCTTGCCACTATCTGTGCGCAGCAAAATAAACGCGTGTGGCTCCACCTCATCACCGATGGACGCGATGTTTTACCCCAAAGTGCGTTAGGATATCTCAAGGAGGTGCAAGAACATATCAGTGCGTATCCAAATATCCATATTGCCACACTTAGTGGGAGATTCTATGCAATGGACCGCGATAAGCGGTGGGAGCGCATAGAATCTGCCTATGACACAATCGTGTGCGGCGCAAACCAAATCACCCAAAGCCCCGCAGAATATATCCAAAACCAATATGACAAAGAGGTGTTTGATGAATTTATCCCACCAGTGAGCTTCGCACCATATCAGGGTATGAATGAGCAAGGAGCACACGCAAATGAGGGGTTTATTTTTGTAAATTTTCGCTCCGATAGAGCGCGTCAGATTGTCGATGCGATTGGCAATGCAGACTTTAATGGCTTTGTGCGCAAACGCATAGCAAGGCTCCATATGGCAACGATGTGCGAATACGACAACAATTTTACTTTTCCCATTATGTTTCCCAAAGACAAGGTGCAAAATACCCTTGCGGAAGTAATTTCTAAGGCTAAATTGCGACAATTCCACACTGCAGAGACGGAAAAATACGCCCATGTTACATTCTTTTTAAATGGCGGACGCGAGGAGGAGTTTGAGGGTGAGAAACGCGTGCTTATCCCCTCACCCAAGGTAGCTACCTACGATTTGCAACCAGAAATGAGCGCACCAGCGGTGGGTGATGCGGTGTTGGGAGCAATGGCAGAGGGCTATGATTTTATTGTGGTAAATTTTGCTAATGGCGATATGGTAGGGCATACAGGGAATTTTGATGCTGCTATCAAAGCCGTGGAAGCAGTGGATACACAACTAGGCAGGATCATAGAATCTGCCAAAAAACTAGACTATGCCCTCGTGATTACAAGTGATCACGGGAATTGCGAGGAGATGAAAGACGCGCATGGCAACACACTCACGAATCATACAATCGGTGATGTATGGGCGTTTGTGCTAGATGAAAATGTCAAAGAGATAGCAAAAGAAGGAGGGCTAAACAACATCGCACCCACGATTTTGAAGCTTATGGGATTACCAAAGCCACAAGAAATGGATAACGCGCTGTTTTGATAGATTGCTATACATTTTGAAGCCACGATGCGCTAAAAGCACGCACTTCAGAATCTAGCCTCTTAATGTCTTGTATATCCGTGAAATCGTGAGTTTTGATAGATTCAAATTGCTGAATGCTTTGTAGGATACATGCGCTAATTTGCCCAAAACCGATGCGTGAATCCAAAAATGCACGCAAGGCTACTTCGTTGCTTGCATTAAGCACGATACCAAGTTTTGGATAATTCAAAATCATACTTTTAAGCTCCCACACTGGGTAGCGTCGCGAATCTATGGGTTTAAAATGTAAATTTGAGAGCGTGGCAATATCAAATCTTGGAATAAGCCGTGTGAGTTTAGCTTGTCGCTCATCAAGGGCATAGGCTATGGGTAATTGCATATCAGCATGTGAGATATGCGCGATAATCGAGCCATCTACAAACTCTACAAGTGCATGTATTGCGGAATACTCCTCGATAAACGCATCAATGTTATGCAATCCAAAAAGCCAATACGCCTCCAAAATCTCAAAAAGCTTATTGACCATTGTCGCGCTATCAATGGTAATCTTTTGCCCCATAGACCAATTTGGGTGCTTGAGGGCTTGCGCAGGAGTGGCAAAAGGCAAATCCTGCAACGGCATACTGCGCAATGCCCCTCCACTAGCGGTAATATAAAGCTTGTGAATCTGCCTTGAAGTGTGCAAATACCACAAGCCAAAATGTTCGCTATCAATGGGTGTGATAGGATAGTTCTCAAAAAGCCAACCAGCAGTAACAAGGCTTTCTTTATTGGCTAAAGCGAGTTTTTTGCCACACTGCTTGATTTTGAGACTTGGGGCAAGTCCGACATAGCCTACGAGGGCATTGACTGCTAGGGTGCTTTGTGAAGCTTCAATCATCTCCAAAAGCCCCCCTTCCCCACAAAAAACCTCTATGTTATGCATCTTGATAAAAGACATATCAAGCTTTGATAAATCCCTATCATCAGCGATACAAATATTTTTGGGGCGATAATGATGTATCTGCTCGTTAAAAAGTGCGATATTTTTACCAGCACCCAGAGATTCTACAGGCAATCCAAAGGCACTTGCGACTTTGAGTGTGTTTGTCCCAATAGAACCGGTGCTACCCAAGAGTATCATTACAGATAGCTTTACAAGACGCTTGTCTCACTATATAATGGCAAAACAGAGAGAATAAAAAGCATAGCAATCGCCGCAAACAACAACGCATCAAGTCTATCCAACACACCTCCATGACCGGGGAAAATCGTGCCACTATCTTTGAGGTTCGCCTCACGTTTGAGATAACTTTCAAACAAATCCCCAAACACAGAAGCAAGTGCGACAAACAACGCTACAACCACTGCCAAAGGAAAGCTATGAGTAATACCTGTATAAAAAACCGCACCCACAGCCGTGCCGCAAGCCACCCCCACGACAACACCCTCAATCGTCTTTTTGGGAGATGTGGGCGAAAATGGTGTCTTGCCAAAGATCTTACCACCAAAGTATGCTCCCGTATCTGTGCAAACCACCACAGCTATGAGACAAATAAGCCCCCATCTATCAAGCAATCCATACACAGACCAAATGCACAAAAATGGCAAAGTAGGATACAAAAATGGCAGCATTACTTTTAAGGGTAGTTTCTTGCTATATGCAATATAAGAAGCATACAATAAAAGCACAATCAAGCCACAATACAGAGGATTTTCAGTAAAATATGCACCTATCCATCCCAACGCACCTAATATGTAAAAATGCAAGGCAGTTTCTAATGTGTAAAGCGCAAGAGACTCTTTAATGGAAAGCAAGAGCAACGCACCCAATACAAACCAAATAAGTATTTTACTATTGATGAGCAAAATCAACACCAACACTACGATGAGTAATGCACCAGTAACATAACGTTGCTTATCTGCGCTAAAAACTTTCTTCACACTGCCATTCTCTGCATCTTTCATACAATCCCTCAAGCTTTGATATTTGTCAGCGTTCAAATTATAGCAAAAAATTCAGTATTTACTGAAAAATGAATAATTTTTGGTAGAATCTAGGCTTTAAAATTTATTTAGAAATTGCCAAAAATGCTTTCAAAACTGAAAACTTGGTAAATATTAGCTTACAAAGGGATTGGGGGATTATGAAATACCAAAATATACTCTCATTTTTCATATGCTTTGTGTTTTGCTTTGGGGTGCTACATGGAGCGGATAATAGAGAGCAAAACAGGCTTGATGCACACAAAAAATTGCGTAAAGTGATCAATGTCATTGAGGAAAATTATGTTGATGAAGTGCAGATTGATGAGATTATTAATAAAGCAATAGATGGGCTTTTGAGCAATCTTGACGCACATTCTGCATATTTGGATAAAAAAAAGTTTGATGACCTAAGATCGCAGACTGAAGGGGAGTTTGGTGGGATTGGTATCACACTTGGTATGAAAGATAGGGCATTAACCGTGATAGCCCCTATTGATGACACACCAGCATTTAAGGCAGGGATAAAAAGTGGCGATGTGATCCTCAAAATCAACAACGAGACTACACTCAATATGGGGATTGATGATGCGGTCAATCTAATGCGTGGAAAGCCAAAAACCAAGCTTGAACTTACAATCGTAAGGAGTGGAGAATCTAAGCCTTTGGTCTTTCAGCTCACTCGGGATATTATCCGCGTAGAATCTGTCAAAGTCCGCGGTATTGATGGCACAAATTTCGCGTATGTACGCGTTAATTCATTTGACAAGAATGTAACACTTGAGGTTAAAAATGGCTTAAAAGCAATGGGCAAGGTCGATGGCATTGTGCTGGATTTGCGATCTAATCCTGGAGGTTTGCTTGATCAAGCAGTTGATCTCTCAAAACTTTTTATCAGAAATGGCGTGATTGTCTCACAAAAGGGGCGTAACAAAGGCGAAAACATAGAATTCAAAGCTAATGGAAGCGCGCCGTATGCTGATGTACCGCTCGTAGTGCTCGTCAATGGCGGTAGTGCGAGTGCAAGTGAAATCGTCGCAGGAGCATTGCAAGACCACAAACGCGCAGTGCTTGTGGGTGAGCAGACATTTGGTAAGGGCAGTGTGCAAATGGTTATCAAGCTTGACAATGATGAGGGCATCAAACTCACGATTGCTAAATACTATCTTCCTAGTGGCAGGACTATTCAAGCAGTTGGAATCCAACCAGATGTAGTGGTGTATCCGGGCAGTGTGCCAGAAAATGATAATAACTTTTCGCTTAAAGAAGCGGATTTGAAACGACATTTAAAAGGTGAGCTAGAGAAGATTCAGGACAAAACGCCTGCAGATTCTAAAAACACTGCGAAAGACAAAAGTATTTCACAAGAGGATATCTTTAAGGATATTCAGCTAAAGAGTGCGATAGACATACTCAAAGCTTGGAATGTGTTTAAACCCAAGAAATAATGCACTAAAGGAGTGAGGTATGGATACACAGCAAATGCTCTATGAAGGCAAAGGCAAGAAACTTTTTGTCACACATAACCCCGATGAAGTGCTTGTGGAATTCAAAGACGATTTGACTGCTTTTAATGCCGAGAAAAAAGGTTCTGAACAAGGCAAAGGTGCGCTAAATTGCGAGATTAGCACCGCAATCTTTGAGCTTTTAGCACAAGAGGGCATACAAACACATTTCCTCAAAAAACTAGATTCTAACCATATGCTGTGCAAAAAAGTGGAGATTATCCCCATAGAGGTGGTGGTGCGCAATGTCGCCACAGGGTCGCTGACAAAGCGTCTAGGCATAGAAGATGGCAAAGTATTGCCTTTTGCACTTGTGGAGTTTTATTACAAGGACGATGCGCTTGGAGATCCTATCATCAATGATGAGCATTGCAGGATTCTTGGTATCACGCAAGATATGAGCGAGCTAGACTTCTTGCGAGCGCAGGCGCGCAAAATTAATGATGTGCTTAGCGCGTTTTTCATCGAGCGCAAATTGCGTCTGATTGACTTCAAGCTGGAGTTTGGTAAAGACAGCAAAGGAAATATCCTGCTCGCTGATGAAATTAGCCCCGATAGCTGCAGATTTTGGGATAAAGATACCAATGACAAACTTGATAAAGACAGGTTTCGCCAAAATCTCGGTAGCGTAAAAGTCGCTTATGAAGAAGTGCTAAAACGAATCTTGCAAAAATAAGGATTATTATATGGAGATAAAAGCCCTCATTACACTCAAAAATGGTGTCCTAGACCCACAGGCTAAAGCTATTCATCACGCGCTTTTGGCGCATAGCTTTAGTAATGTCAAAAATGTCAAAATAGCAAAGCAAATCGTGTTAGAGATAGATTCTGATAATAAATCTCGCGCGATTGCTGAGGTGGAGAAAATGTGCCAAGAACTTTTAGCCAACACGGTTATTGAAGATTATCAAGTGATGAGTGAATAAATGAGTGTCGCGATACTGCAGTTTCCCGGGACTAATTGCGAAATGGATATGGCGTATGCCTACAAGCTCATAGGTGCGCCCTATACGATTGTATGGCATCAGGAGCATTGCTTGCCTAAAGATACGAAACTTGTAATCGTGCCGGGTGGGTTTAGCTATGGGGATTATTTACGCAGTGGAGCCATAGCAAGATTCTCGCCTATAATGCAGGCTGTGAGTGAATTTGCCGCACAAGGTGGCTATGTGCTAGGGATTTGCAATGGCTTTCAGATTCTGTGTGAAGCAAGGCTATTGCCCGGAGCACTCAAACGCAATGAAAATTTGCACTTTATTAGCCAAAACCAAAAGCTTTGCGTCAAAAACACCAATAACGCGTTTTTGCGCCATTATCAAGAAAATAGCATTATTTCCTTGCCAATCGCACATGCCGATGGTTGCTACTTCATTGATGAGCAATCGTTGCTAACACTAGAGGATAATGGGCAGATTCTGCTCACTTATGTGGATAATCCTAATGGTTCTGTGGCAAATATCGCTGGAATCTGCAATGAGCATAAAAATGTCTTTGGGCTTATGCCTCACCCAGAACGCGCGATAGAATCCATACTAGGTGGGCTAGATGGACTAGAAATGCTTACAAACCTTTACAAAAATGCCACGACCACAAAACACGAGCAATGATGATGCGATTGATGATGCGATTATGGTATAGGGCTTTGATGATTTTAGCCTTTGTGGCAAGCAATATCATCATAACATCTGCGGTAGAAGACATACAGGGTTTAGATTCAGCACGACCAAAAATCATCTATCTAAAAACCCTTACTAACCTTCAAGACCAAACCATTTATGTCGGACAGGAAGTATTTGTAACCTA
This sequence comes from Candidatus Helicobacter avicola, assembly GCA_019112865.1. GTDB lineage: Bacteria > Campylobacterota > Campylobacteria > Campylobacterales > Helicobacteraceae > Helicobacter_F > Helicobacter_F avicola. The sequence goes on along the minus strand of DXIN01000014.1, from coordinate 52,785 downwards.
TGAGGTCTCCCTCTTTGCTGGAGCAAGTCTAAAGGGTAGTAGTTTTGACAAAATTGCGCGTGATAAAATCGAACTCCAAACCAAGAGTGTCAGCTGGAAAGCCACAGATTCTGGAAGCTTGCAAGCCACTTACGGATTTAAGATAAAATCTTCTTCTGCAAACATACCCGCGCTTAATGCCACGGCTTTGGCTGCTGATGGGAGTTATGAGGAAAATGCACGTGTAGATTCTATCGCACTCAACGCTATTGATTTGCGTAGCAATACGCGATATATAGGGGTTTTGGGCAATAACTTTAAGCTTTTGCGAAGCAGAAGTCAAAGCCACGATGATACGCACAATATCGTTATCTTTGAATTTGAAATACAAAGCCAAAATCTCAACAATATGACCATTAAAGGTTTTGAGACGCAAGGTTTTGAAGAGTTAAAACAACGCGATGATGGTAGTGTGTATGGAATCTACTATGTGGTAGTCCCAAAGGATTTACGCGAACTTTTGTTTGAATATTTTAATCCTGATTTGCGCCGTTTTGAAAGCGTGCATATCCCTATCGTGGTAGTAAGCTCCGAACTTGTAAGCACACAGAGCGATCTCAACCCCAAGGCGAGCTACGCGCTCTTTAAGCTTGTGATTTTGGGGGTGCTTATTGCGCTCTTTTTGGGGCTTTTTCTTTGGAAACATTATAAGATTTTTTTGTTTATTGTAGCGCTTTTGTGCGGAGTGCTCATCTACAATCTCGCGTTTAACAACATCTACGGCGTGCTTAAATCCGGTGCGGCAGTGAGTATCCTACCAATGAAAGATTCAACAATCGTGCGCATTATAGAATCTGACACGCCCGCACAGATCGTGGGAGAGCGAAAAATGGATTTGCAAGGACAGGAGGTGCTGCTCTATAAGGTGCTTATTGGGGATTCTCAAATTGGTTGGGTAAGGAGCGAGTATGTTAGCAAAGATTAGGGGGATTTTTGCCACGCTAACTATTTTGGTGTATTTGCCAGTGATTATTTTGCAGATTTTTTTCACGCGTCATCGCCAAAATGGCAGGAAGGCACGGCTACAATGTCGCTATTTTTTTGCGCTCAATGGCTTTAAAATCGAGCAAATAGGGGAGTTTGACACGAGCGCGCAGCTCATTGTGCTCAATCACCAGAGCGTGAATGATATTATGTTTTTGGAGGGTTTTCACCCTAGTAATATCTGCTGGGTAGCAAAAAAACAGCTAGGAGAGGTTCCGCTGTATGGGCTTGCGCTTACACTACCTGAAATGATTTTGATAGATCGCGAGGATAAAAATGGTATTATTTTCCTCCTCAAACAAGCCAAGGAAAAGTTAGCCCAAAATCGCCCTATTGTGATATTCCCAGAAGGCACAAGAGGCAGAGGCAATGAAAAACTACTCCCCTTCAAACCCGGTGCCAAGATCCTCGCCCAAAAGCTCAATCTCAAAATTCAGCCTATACTACTTATCAATACACGCAAGATGTATGACACATCGCCCATCTCCTCGCAGACGAACAAAGCGCGTATGGTAGTGCTTGAGGCTTTTACCCCAGATTTTAACGATGAGAAATGGTATGACAAGCTAGAATCTCTTATGCAAGAGACTTATGCCAAACATTATGCAGAGTGCAATCCACACCCTTAATGTAGCTTTAAAGTCTTTGTAGTTATAATTGCCCTCTTGCTTTGGGGTGTTAGCTCAGCTGGGAGAGCGCAACGCTGGCAGCGTTGAGGTCAGGGGTTCGACCCCCCTACACTCCACCACTCTCCGCAAAACCTATGACTTACCCATACCATTTGCGACGGATTCTTGCATTGCTTGCTTCATTGCTTTAGCATACATACCGATATGCTTTGGAGCGTCCTTGCCGTATTGCGCACAAAGCTTGACGATAGCACTCCCTACCACCACGCCATCGGCATATTGGCTGATTGATCTCGCCTGCTCGGGATTAGAGATCCCAAACCCCACAGCCACCGGTATATCGCGAATACGCTTGATAGAATCCACCATCGCTTCCACATCTGCACTGATATTCTCACGCACGCCCGTAACCCCAAACGAAGACACGCAATACACAAAACCCCGTGCCTCTTTGATGATCCGCTCCAGTCTCTGTTGCGAAGTAGGCGCGACAAAGGAAATAAGCTGTATGCCATGCTCCTCACACACCGCCTCAAACTCCCCCTTCTCCTCAAAGGGCACATCAGGCAGCAGCAGCGCGACTATTCCCAGATCCTGTGCCTTTTGCATAAACTCCCTGCTCCCATACGAAAACACGACATTAGCATAAGTCATAAATGCCAGCGCTACATCGCTTCTCTTGCGAACGCGCGCCACCATCTCAAACACCGCCTCTGTGCTCACACCATTTTTGAGTGCTTCCTCGCTTGCTTTTTGGATCACAGCCCCCTCTGCCACAGGATCAGAGAAAGGAATGCCAAGCTCGATGAGATCCGCGCCATTATCTGCTAGTGCGTAGATGATCTCCTCACTCACCTCTAGGCTTGGATAACCACAAGTGATAAAAGGGATAAATGCCTTATTGTCCTTAAAAATCTCATTCATCGATTGCCACTCCTCTATATCGCGCCATTGCCGCGCAGTCTTTATCGCCTCTGCCAGAGAGATTCACCACGATGATACTATCCTTTGGCATAGTTGGCGCTACCTTGCGCGCATATGCTAGCGCGTGCGCACTCTCAATCGCTGGTATGATCCCCTCTAGCTTCGTCAAGTATTCAAATGCCTCCACTGCCTCCACATCTGTGATAGGCACATAGCTAGCGCGCCCACTATCTCGCAAATACGCGTGCTCTGGTCCTATCCCCGGATAGTCTAATCCCGCCGAGATACAATGCACCGGCGCGATTTGCCCATAGTTATTTTGACAAAAATATGACTTCATACCATGGAAAATCCCCACTTTGCCTACACTCAATGTTGCCGCACTCCTAGGCGTATATATGCCCTCACCCGCACCCTCGCACCCCACAAGTGCCACCTGTGAATCCTCCAAAAAATGATAGAATGCCCCAATCGCATTAGAGCCTCCACCCACACATGCAACCACTACATCAGGCACACGCCCCTCAAGACCTAAAATCTGTTCTCGTATTTCTTGAGAGATGATCGCTTGGAAATCCCGCACAATCGTGGGAAATGGGTGCGGACCCATCACCGAGCCAAGCACATAGTGCGTATCAGCGATGCGGCGCGTCCATTCTTTGAGTGTTTCGGATACCGCGTCTTTGAGTGTCGCCGTGCCACTCTCTACGGCATTGACCTTCGCGCCTAGAAGATTCATACGATAGACATTGAGTGCTTGACGTTGTGTATCTTCCGCACCCATAAATATCTCACACTCCATACCCAAAAGTGCCGCGGCTGTCGCAGTAGCCACGCCATGCTGTCCTGCGCCTGTCTCGGCTATGAGACGCGTTTTGCCCATTTTTTTGGCGAGCAATGCCTGTCCTAGCGCGTTGTTAATCTTGTGTGAGCCTGTGTGGTTGAGATCTTCGCGTTTGAGATAGATTTTTGCCCCACCTAGATTCTCGCTCATAGCCTTAGCGAAATACAGCGGCGAAGGGCGATTGACATACTCTCGTAACAAAGTCCTTAGCTCACGCACAAAGTTCTCATCGTTTTTATAATGCACATACGCCGCCTCAAGCTCTAGCAATGCTTGCATTAGCACTTCAGGCACAAACTGCCCACCAAATTCCCCAAAATACGCTTTATTCATTTTTTCTCCTAATTGCTTAGATTCTCATTAGTGCTTGGAAATTCCCTAACTACCCGTATAATGTGCGCCATTTTCTCAAAATCCTTCAATCCATGAGATTCTATCCCACTTGAAATATCGATTGCATAGGGTTTTAGCCTCATAGCTTGCGTGAGATTGTCTGTAGCAATCCCACCTGCTAAAAAATAAGGCTTCTTAGCACAAAACCCCTCCAAAAACCCCCAATCAAAGCACACACCACTTCCTGCATTTGGAGCATCATAGAGCATATAATCCGCACCACTACTTACCACACCTAAATCCTGCACATTGCGCACACGCACAGCTTTGATGATAGGCAAGCCACACAGGACTTTTAGCTCACTGATATACTCCTCACTCTCCTCCCCATGCAGCTGAATCATCTCAATAACTCCCTCCTTAGCAATCTCATAAATCCTCTCTTTAGGACTATCGACAAATACCCCCACGACTTGGATAGAATCTATGAGATGTTTTTTGAGCTCACGCGCTTTAGCAAAGCTGATTTGACGCCTGCTAGGAGCAAAGACAAAACCCACAAAATCTGGTTTTAGTGTATTAGCAAATGCAATATCCTCTTGCCGAAAAAGCCCACAAGTTTTAATCCTCATAGATTCATATCCTTAGCGCGTAACATCGCTAATGTTGCGCCTTTATCTGCCACACTCATTAGTGTCTGTCCTATAAGCACTGCATCAAACCCACTAGATTCTAACATTTGCACCTCATTGGCACTTCGTATGCCACTCTCACTCACGCGCACGACCTCATCGGGAATGAGCGTAGCAAGTCTCGTGCTCGTATGAATATCCACACTAAAATCGCGCAAATCCCGATTATTCACTCCGATGATACGCGCTTTAGAATCCAACGCCACGCACAATTCTTCCTCATCATGCACCTCTGTAAGCACACAAAGCCCTAGAGTGTGGGCTATCTCTAGGTATTCTTGCAATTGCGAACGTTCTAGCATTGCCACTATCAGCAACACCGCACTTGCCCCAAGGAGCTTCGCCTCATAAATCATATAAGGATCAATCACGAAATCTTTGCGCAATATGGGCAGATTCACGCGTTTGGCTATCGCTTCTAGGTGGTTATCACTGCCCAAAAAATATGTTGGCTCTGTGAGACAAGAAATACATCGCGCCCCTGCCTCTTGGTATGTCATAGCAATCTGCACAGGATCAAAATCTTTGGCTATCAAGCCTTGCGATGGTGAGGCTTTTTTGACTTCACAAATAAAGCTCATTCCTTTCTTTAGCAAAGCTTTTTCAAACCGCCCGCAATCTCTCTGCAATGCCAAAGCCTCTGCTCGCACAGATTCTAGCGATTTTTGTATTTTTTTGTGTGCCACACGAGCTTTTGTATCCTGTGCTATTTGCTCTAAAATATTCATCGATTGCTCTCTGTGATAAATCGTTCTAATTGCCTGCTAGCTGTGCCTTCATCGATGAGATTCTCTGCCATTCTCACACCCTCTTGTATATTTAAGGCTTTTTTGGCGATATAGAGTGCCGCTCCAGCATTGAAGCACACCGCCTCGCGTTTCGCACCCCTTTGCTCGCCATAGAGAATCTCTCTGGCAATCTGTGCATTCTCCCTTGCGTCCCCACCCTTGAGCGCGTCTTTAGCACAATACTCATAACCCACATCATTTGGATTTATCTCATACATACTGAATTTACCATTATCTATCTCGCACACTTTCGTGGGCGCACTCATTGAGATTTCATCAAGCCTATCCTTGCCATAGACGACCATACCGCGTTTGACACCTAGATTGCACATCACTTTGGCTAAAGGCTCTACAAGGCTCTCATCATACACGCCCATAAGCTCCATATTTGCCCCAGCGGGATTGCATAGCGGACCTAGGATATTAAAAATCGTCTTGATGCCAAGCTCCTTACGGATAGGCGCGACATATTTCATTGAAATGTGGTAGTTTTGTGCAAACAAAAAGCAGATATTGATTTTTTGCAAGAGGGCTTGGGATTGTTCAGGCGAGAGGGCGATATTCACACCCAGAGCCTCTAGCATATCCGCTGCTCCGCTCTTAGAGGACGCGGCGCGATTGCCGTGCTTGGCTACACTCACACCTGCGCTAGAGACGACGATTGCAGCAGTCGTGGAGATATTAAAGGAATTTGACCCATCGCCTCCGGTGCCTACGATTTCTAATACGTCCATATTGTGTAGTAGCTTCACGCAATGCGCACGCATACTCTTTGCCGATGCAGTAATCTCCTCGATACTCTCGCCTTTGAGGGCTAATGCAGTAAGATATGCCGACATTTGCACTGCGCTTGCCTCACCACGCATAATCTCATTCATCACTTCTTGGGCTTGTTCAAAGCTAAGATTTTCTCTATGCGAAAGCTGTATAATAGCTTCTTGTATCATCAAATGTTTTGTATCATCACTTATCATCAGACTTCCCAATCTCCTCAAATTCTAACTTAGCCGATTCTAGCATTTCTTGGGCTTTTTTTAAAGTTTCTACACCACTTTTATAAAGCTCTAAGCCCTCTTTGAGATTTATATCACTTTGTCCTAATCGCGTGATGATGTCTTTGGCATTCTCAACAAGCTCTTCAAAACTCTTTGGATCTTGTGTATTGCTCATTATCCCTCCTTTAGCTACTATCACTATTTATAGAAAATCCTGCAGGGCGATGGCTTGGTTGATATCCTTATCGCTCATCGCCTCAAGGGCTAAGACTGCCATATTTGCCGCGCTAAGCGTGGTGAAGTATGGGATATTGTCTTTGAGAATCTGCGCACGGATGAGTGCCGTATCGCCCTTGTTTGATCGTGTATCGCTCGTGTTTATCGCCATTGCGATTTCGTGGTTTGTCATCAAATCCGTGATATTTGGACGCCCCTCGCTGATTTTGAGCACGAGCTCGGATTCTATGCCCTCACTCGCAAACGCCCTGTGTGTGCCGCCCGTAGCACAGAGGCTAAAGCCTAGTGCCAAAAGCTTTTTGGCAAGCTCGCAGCCAGCTTGCTTGTCGCGTTGGCTTAGTGAGATGAATACCTTGCCGCTTGAAGGTATAGCATTTTTGCACGCGATTTGGGATTTAGCAAAGCTCACACCCACATCTTGTGAGATTCCCATCACTTCGCCCGTGCTTTTCATCTCTGGACCTAGCGACATATCTGCGCCGCTAAGCTTATTGAATGGGAAAATGGATTCTTTGATCGCCACGGATTTTAGGGGCTTATGTTTTAGAATCTCGCCCGAAAAATCGACATTGCCAAAGTTATCATAATACGTCAAAGCCTCGCGCAAATCACCCTGCCACATCACGCGCGTGGCGACTTTAGCTAGTGGTATCCCTGTAGCTTTGGAGACAAAAGGCACAGTGCGTGAAGCCCTAGGATTGACCTCGATGAGATAGAGTTCATCTTGGTAGATAGCATACTGCACATTCATAAGCCCTACTACACCTAGATTGAGAGCGATTGTGGCGGTGGTAGATTCTATGCGCTTTAATATAGCAGAATCTATACTAAAAGGCGGCAGACAACTCGCACTATCTCCACTATGTATCCCCGCTTCTTCAATATGCTGCATAATACCCCCAATATACACATCTTTGCCATCACTAATGCAATCCACATCTAGCTCCAGCGCAGAATCTAGGAATTTATCAATCAACACCGGTGAATCTTCACTGACCCTCACTGCTTCTTCCATATAAGTGCGCAGCTCCTCGACATTATCCACGATTCGCATAGCACGTCCGCCAAGCACATAGCTCGGGCGCACCAGCACGGGGAATCCAAGTGCATTGGCGATACTATATGCCTCCTCTTTAGTGCGTGCGATGCCGTTTTTGGGCTGCAAAAGCGCGTGCTTTTCCACAAACGCGGCGAATTTCTCCCTATCCTCGGCTATATCGATGACTTTCGCACTTGTGCCAATGATTTGCGCACCTATGAGGCTTAGCGATTTTGCAAGCTTAAGCGGTGTCTGCCCACCAAAATGCACAATAACGCCATCGGGCTTTTCACGCTCAATCACACTCCGCACACACTCTAAAGTGATAGGCTCAAAATACAGAGTATCGCTCGTGTCATAATCCGTGCTGACTGTCTCGGGATTGCAGTTATACATAATGCTTTGCACTCCCATATCTTTAAGTGCAAAACTCGCATGGACACAGCAATAATCAAACTCGATGCCTTGACCGATTCTATTTGGTCCCCCTCCTATGATAAGCACTTTAGAGGGCGTTGGCTTTTGGGCTAAAATCGGCGATTGTTCGCCCTCGGCATCGGTCATTACCGCCTTAGGTAACTCCCTCGCCTCGTGCTCCAAAACACCGATTTTATCTCCAAAATCCTGCCGCCCAATAGATTCTCGCATTACTGCTTTATCATTTATAGAATCTCTAGAATCTTGTGAAATGGCAGATTCTGCCAAACCTTTAGAATCTAGATTCTGCAACCCTGCACTAGATTCTATCATCGCCATAGATTCTGTGCTAAAAGGCATTGTGCCATAGAGATACGCCGTCTGTGTGGCAAACTCTGCGGCACAAGTATCCACTTCATTATATCGCAGCTGCACCCCTAGTCTCTGTCGCAGGGTGTATATATCCTCTTCTCTGAGCTCCAGCCCCTCATTTTTATTGACTAAAAACGCCAGCATTTTATCGCTAAATCCATACTGCTTTGCTTGTCGCAAAAATGCCCTATCTTGCAGAGATTCAAAGGTGATTTCGCCCTCAAACGCGATAATCTCGGCAATTTGGTGCAAGAAATATGCATCGATTTTGCTCCACTCCTGCACCTCTGCCACGCTCACGCCATTTCTAAAGGCTTCGGCGATATAAAGCAGTCTGTGGGCGTTGGGACGGCGAATCTCACGCTGAATCTCACTCAAATCCCCGCTGATAGGATTAAACCCAAATATCCCTGTCTCTAAACTACACAATGCCTTTTGCAAAGATTCTTTAAAGCTCCCACCAATCGCCATCACCTCGCCAATAGACTTCATCGAGGTTGTGAGCGTAGAATCTGCCTGTGGGAATTTCTCAAAGGTAAATCGTGGAATCTTAGTAACAATATAATCAATGCTAGGCTCAAAGCTCGCTGGTGTGCCTGTGATGTCGTTTGTGATTTCATCTAGGGTATAGCCCACGGCTAGGAGTGTAGCGACTTTGGCTATGGGATAGCCTGTGGCTTTAGAAGCAAGGGCAGAGCTACGCGATACACGCGGATTCATCTCAATCACAGTCATTCTACCATTTTGCGGATTTATCGCAAACTGCACATTGCTCCCGCCTGTATCCACGCCGATTTCACGCAGGATTTTAAAGGACGCATCACGCATGCGTTGGTATTCTTTATCCGTGAGTGTGAGTGCAGGAGCTATCGTGATAGAATCCCCTGTATGCACGCCCATAGGGTCAAGATTCTCAATGCTACACACAATAATGCAGTTATCATTTCTATCGCGGATAACCTCCATTTCAAACTCTTTCCACCCAAGCAGCGACTCTTCGATGAGAATCTCATTTATCGGGCTAGTATCCAAACCATTTTGTGCTAATACCTTAAACTCATCGATATTATACGCCACACCACTGCCCCCACCAGCAAGGGTAAAACTCGCGCGGATAATAAGCGGAAATCCGATTTCTTTTGCCGCATCAATGGCTTCCTCTATCGTGTAGGCATAGCGCGACTTTGGCAAGTCCATACCGATTTTTAGCATAGCCTCTTTGAATGCCTGTCTATCCTCGCCTTTCTTAATCGCCTCTGGTTTAGCCCCCAAAAATTGCACGCCTTCTAGCATTCCGCGCTCATGCATACTCATCGCCACATTGAGTGCGGTCTGTCCGCCCATAGTAGGCAGTATCGCATCGATACTCTCTTGCTTGATGATAGTAGCGATGACTTCCTCTGTGATAGGCTCGATATAAGTGCGGTCTGCAAAGTCTGGATCCGTCATAATCGTAGCAGGATTGGAGTTAATAAGCACCACGCGATAGCCAAGAGCCTTTAGCGTCTTGGCTGCTTGTGTGCCTGAATAGTCAAACTCACACGCCTGCCCGATGATGATAGGTCCAGAGCCAATGAGTAAAATGGTGTGAATGTCTGTGCGTTTTGGCATAGTCTGTCCTTTATAAAATACAGAAATGTTTGCAAATGGTGGGATTGTATCTAAGTCGCGCTTAAAGTGTGGTTACAAACGATTTGCGATTCTCTTACAGGAAGCTACGGATTTTATCCTCAAATTTACCCAAGAAAAGCTATAATAGATTCACATAAATGACGGGAGCTTGTGAGACAGGCTGAGAGTAAGCTAGAGCTTAGACCGAACCGGACCTAGATAATGCTAGCGGCGGGAATGTTTATTACCTTATCTGCTTTCTATGACTTTTTTGCATAATCCCTGCATTTATCATCACAACGACAAGGACTAGACTATGAAAACACAAATGGCGTATGCAAAAGAGGGCGTTTTTACCACACAAATGAAAGCTGTCGCGCAAAAAGAGGGTGTGAGCGAGGAGTTTTTGCTAAGCTCCATCGCAAAGGGCACTATCATCATACCCGCTAATACCAACCACAAAAGCCTCGATCCCCACGGCATAGGCGCGGGACTACGAACAAAAGTCAATGTCAATCTTGGCGTGTCCAATGACTGCATCGACTACAGCGAGGAAATGCAAAAAGTCACACTCTCCCACGACTTCGGTATAGAATCTATCATGGATCTTAGCAATTATGGCAAAACAAGCCATTTTCGCGATGAACTCATCAAAGTCTCTAAGGCGATGATAGGCACGGTGCCGGTGTATGATGCAGTAGGGTTTTTAGAAAAAGATTTAAAAGACATTAATGCCAAAGACTTCATCGATGTGGTGTATCATCATGCCAAAAGCGGTGTGGATTTTATGACAATCCACGCGGGGATAAACTCTCGTGCTGCCTTTATGTTTGAACAATCCCATAGAATCACCAATATCGTCTCACGCGGGGGTAGCGTGCTCTATGCGTGGATGAAAATGAAGCAAGCTGAAAATCCATTTTATGAATATTTTGATGATTTGCTTGAGATTTGTGCGAAATTTGATGTTACACTTTCTCTAGGTGATGCTCTGCGTCCGGGCTCTACACACGACTCTAGCGATACCGCACAGCTTGCTGAACTCCTAGAGCTCTCACTCCTCACCCAAAGGGCGTGGCAAGCCAATGTGCAGGTGATGATAGAGGGTCCGGGACATATGAGTATCGATGAGATAGAATCTAATGTCAAGCTCCAAAAACGCGTGTGCAAAGGTGCGCCATTTTATGTATTAGGACCGCTAGTTACAGACATCGGTGCGGGGTATGATCATATCAGTGGTGCCATAGGTGGTGCAGTCGCAGCGGCAGCGGGGACAGATATGCTCTGCTATGTGACACCTGCAGAGCATTTACGCCTGCCAAACCTCAATGATGTGCGTGATGGCATAGTAGCGACTAAAATCGCCGCACACGCTGGAGACATCGCCAAACTCCCCAAAGAGCGTGAGATAGATGATAAAATGAGCAAGGCGCGTCAAGAGATTAATTGGGGTAAGATGTTTGGCTATGCCATCGATGGCAAAAAGGCGCGTGCAATGTTTAATGAGCGCAAGCCCGAGGAACTCAACTCCTGCTCTATGTGTGGCAAAATGTGCGCAATGAATACGATGAACACAATTCTAAAGGGCGAAGAAGTGAGCTTAAACTAGGTCTTAGATTCTCGTGCTATAATGCGGAGCTTATCTTGTCTGTGAGGAGTGGTTGATGAAAAATTTGTGGCTTATACTTTGTGCGGTGGTGTTTGGGTGTATGAGTGTCAAGGCAGCTGATATAGAGGTCGCAGATGCCTTTGTCCAAATCGTGCCACACAATACCAAATCCGCTGCGGCATTTATGATTATCACCAACAATAGCGATAAAGACATCACGCTCTTAAGTGCGCAAAGCACGATTGCCAAAAGCACCGAGCTCCACCAGCACATACACCAAAAAGATGGTATGACAAAAATGGTGCAGGTCCCACAGATTCTTATCAAGGCTTATAATAGCACAGATTTAGCACCCGGTGGATACCACATAATGTTTATTAACCTCCTAAAGCCATTGACGGAGGGACAAGAGGTCTCTTTCTCTCTCCATTTTAGTAATGGTGAGGTTCTCCAACTCAAAGGTGTAAAAGTCCTACGAGCACAGACACAGCACTCACATCATTAAGTATGCGTGCGTTTTTAGATTCGCTCTTTTTTACATTCACAAACTTTGTGCTAAAAAGAGCTATCAAAAAGTATCTTGTGCTTGAATCTAGCGAGATTCACACCCTACCACCTGCGCGCAAGTCCAAGCCATATCTACTCTATATCCACATACCTTTTTGCCACACGCTTTGTGTGTATTGTTCGTTTAATCGATTTTTGTTTAACGAACAAAAAGCGCGCAAATATTTCCAGTCATTACGCAGGGAAATCGCCCTAATCCACCAACTTGGCTACGATTTTGATAGTATCTATGTGGGTGGTGGGACAACGAGCATAATGCTTGATGAGCTACTTGCCACATTGCATTATGCCAAAGAGCTTTTTCCAAACATCACACACATCTCGTGTGAGAGCGATCCCAACCACATCTCCCCCCAAGAGCTACAATCCCTTAAGGGCATTGTCGATAGGCTCTCTATCGGTGTGCAAAGCTTTGATGATGGGATTTTGGCAAAAATCGGACGCTTAGAGAAATTTGGCGATGGAGCAAGCCTACAAGCACGTCTCAAGCATACGAAAAATACACTGCCTATCATCAATGTGGATTTGATTTTCAATTTCCCCAACCAAACGCAGGCAATGCTTATGCGTGATATTGAGATTGTCAAATCTCTCAACCCCACACAAATCACCTTTTATCCACTGATGAGTAGCACACTTACACATAGTCTTATCACACGCACACTGGGCAAAGCCTCCCACGACCAGGAACAGACATTCTACCACCTCATCACACAGGCGATGAGTGATGAATATGAGCAAGTAAGTGCGTGGGCGTTTAGCAAAAAGCAAGATGATGTGTTTGATGAATACATCGTGCAAAATGATGAATACATAGGCGTGGGAAGTGGGAGTTTTAGCTTCCTAGATGGCACATTGTATGTCAATACTTTCAGCCTCAAAAAATACTCCCAATGCCTAGAACAAGGCGGTGATATACCACAGCAAGGGGCAATAGAGCGTAAAAAACACTTTAGTTTTAAATCCCAAATGCAGTATCGCCTTATGGTAGGGCTTTTTGGCGGTAAGATTCATCTCCCAAGTTTCAATGCACATTTTCATACCAATCTTTCAAGGGTTTGTTTTTTTGAAATCCTCTTCTTGCGCTTTTGGGGTATGGTCAAAAAACAAGGTGCATATCTCATCACTACACCAAAGGGTAGATACCTCTTTTTGCGACTCCAAAAGGAGTTTTACATCGGTATGGATAATATCAGAGAGCAGTCCCGCGCCACACTTAATGATGAGGATATGTAATACACCACACAAAACCGCGCAAGCAGAGCAAAGGCGTGTTTGAGTGTGCATAAGTGATTGTTTTGTTTGCCAAAAGATTGGTTTATAGAATCTGCTCCATTGCCACATCACGTTAATGACACTCTGACACTAGAAGATTCTAGAATCTCGCCAACGATTGTGTGTGTTCGCGTAAGCGGAGCGAGTGGAGATTCACTCTCCACGAGCGATACCAATTTGCCACAAGCAAATTGCAATAAAATGATAGAATCTAGCCTATGGTAAATCAATTTTGCTTACCTTTTTATCTGCCATTCTTGGTATCCAGAGGCTTACTCCATCGCTATACATATCTGCAGGTCCGCCCATAATCTCAAAGTCGATTTTGCTCACCCCACCTTTAGAATCTACTCTATATATCACACCCTGCATCTTCTCACCCCAATCACTCACAAGCAAATCGCCATTTTTAGCCATTACGACACCATCAAGCGCACCTAGAGGCTCGGTGATTTTGGTTGCCTTTTTGCTTTTTAAATCAATGCTTACCACGCTACCTTTTTGCTTACCTGCTGGGTCATAGCCCACTACGATGAGAGCCTTTTTCTTAGTATCTAGCAATAACCCATTGGGTCCAGCATACGCCGAATCTAGCTTAGTAAAAGTCTCGTATTTTTTCTTAGCCAAGTCAAATTTGTGGATAATGCCTGTGCCTGTGTCGCTTACCAAAATCGTGTTTTTATCAAGCACCACGATGTCATTTAGAAACACCGCACCAGAGACGGGGATATTTAATACCTCTTTTTTGCTCTTGATGTCAAAGCCTTTGAGTGTATCAATATCCACGACATACAAGGTATTGCCAATCACATTCATACCCTTAGGAGCGTTGAGGTTTGTGAGCCACTTGAGTTCCACGACTTTGCCGCTTTTATCAAGCTTAGAGATAAAGCCATCATTGTCTTTTGCCATTGGGTCGAGTTTCTCACCGATATTGCTGACATACACCTCATTTTTATTCACAAACACACTCTCTGGGTGAGAGAAGCCCTCTATATGCTGTGGTTGTGCTGCATTAGCACTTAGTGTCAGCCCACTTGCGATAATCCCTGCAAGCACGAAGCTTTTAAGTGATTTTGTCATCATAATCTATCCTTTTTGTAAAATTTCCAAACGCAGAGATTCTGTCTATGCGATTTGGTTGGAAATATTATAGGCAAAAAGCACAATTTTGTGTATTACTTTTGCCATAAAAAATACAAGTTTTTTGATTTTGGTTTGAAAGCTGAAAGTGCGAAAGATTAAGCTACAATATCTAAGTGGATTCTATACAAAAGATAGGTAAGGAGCTAAAAGTATGATGACAACACAGAGAATAAGAACATGGGTAGGCAAATGCCTTGTATTTGGATTGTTAGCTTTTATAGGTGTGGGGCTTGTGGGCTGTGATAATGGGCGTAACACACAGCAAGAGCAAAGCACACAAAATAGCACGATAGATACACCAAAACCAATACAAGAGGATGTTAGAGAATATGCAGTATATGAGAAAGCAGAATCTCTACCACAAGGAGTAGTGAGCAATATTGGTCCTATACCAAAGCGTGCTATGCAAAATTTTAACACTAATGCCACTAATGACTTTCGGTCTGCACAAATGAAAGCCACACCACACAATACCGATTCCTTTGACTTTATCAAAGAAAATGGATTCAAAGCCGCTTTAGATTCACCACTCTCTACTTTCGGAGCAGATGTGGATAGTGCGAGCTATGCTTTAGTGCGCTATGCCATAGAGAGAGGATATATCCCAAATCCCGGTGCTGTACGCATAGAGGAGCTACTCAATAGCTTTGAGTATGATTACAAAGCACCTAAAGACGAACCGCTAGCTATCTATGCGGATATGAGCGATGCATTATGGAATCCACAGCATAAAATCCTACGCATAGGAATCCAAGCTCAAAAAATCGATTGGGAGCATCGCCCCGCCTCAAACCTCATCTTTCTCATTGATACCTCTGGATCTATGATGGGTGAGGAACGCATAGGCTTGGTGCAAAAATCCCTTAGTATGCTTGTTAGCAAACTTGATACGCGTGATACGGTAGGTATCGTAACATACGCAGACAACGCAGGCATACTCCTAGAACCCACCAATGATAAAGAAAAGATTCTTAGTGCCATAGAGCAATTATCCGCTAATGGTAGCACACATGGAAGTGCGGGGATAGAAGCTGCATACACACTCGCGCAACAATCGTTTATCAAGGGTGGAGTAAATCGCATAATCCTTGCTACCGATGGGGATTTTAATGTCGGGATTTCAAGTCCTGATATGTTATTAAAACGCATCAAAGAGGAGGCAAAAAGCGGCGTGTATCTTTCGGTCTTTGGCTTTGGTATGGGGAATTATAAAGATTCTATGCTAGTCAAACTCGCCGATAATGGCAATGGCAACTATGGCTACATAGATAGTGAGCTAGAGGCAAAGAGACAATTTGTCCAAAGAATCAATGCAAATCTCATCACAATCGCTAAAGATGTGAAGATTCAAGTGGAGTTCAATCCTGCTAAAGTGTATGCGTATAGATTGATAGGCTATGAGAAGCGTGCCTTGGCAAATGAGGATTTTAATAATGATAGTGTGGATTCTGGTGATGTGGGCGTGGGGCATAGTGTGAGCGCACTCTATGAGATTATCCCTGTGGGCGTGGAAGATTCTAAAGACCTATATGCGAGAGAGGAGAGAGCAGCGACAGATTCACTCAAATACAGCCAAAATGTGCTAAAAGAGGGTAATACCGATGAATGGGCAACTATCAAAGTGCGCTACAAAAAGCCAGAAAATCAAGCACATAATAATGAAAAGAGCACATTGCTACAAAGAATCGTAACAAATGCGGATTATACTACCAAAGGAGTGCCCGATATGCGTTTTGCCCAAAGTGTAGCGGCATTTGGTATGCTTTTAAGCGATTCGCCATTTAAGGGTAAGGCAAGCTTTGAATCTATCCTAAGTGTATTAGGAGATTCTGAAGTGTCCAACAATGTGGATAGACAAGAGTTTCTAGGCTTGGTGGCAAAGGCAAGCAAGATACAAGCATCACAATAAGCTAGAGACAATAAATCTCAGTGTGGTTTTATACACTTCTTAATGATACGCAGTATGTTGTAATAAGACTATTGAGAGAATCTAAGCGATAGCGGAGTGGTACGCCCAAGAGGATTCGAACCTCTGACCTACGGCTTAGAAGGCCGTTGCTCTATCCAGCTGAGCTATGAGCGCATAACCAAAGGGGTGGTACGCCCGGAGGGAGTCGAACCCCCAACCCTCAGATCCGAAGTCTGATGCTCTATCCAATTGAGCTACGAACGCATAAATAAATAGTCTCTGAAAGAAAATGGGGTGGGTGATGGGGCTCGAACCCACGACCCTCAGTGCCACAAACTGATGCTCTAACCAACTGAGCTACACCCACCATAAGTATAAAATGGTCGGGGCGAAAGGATTCGAACCTTCGACCCCTTGGTCCCAAACCAAGTGCGCTAACCAGACTGCGCTACGCCCCGACTAAAAACACAAAGGCGTATTATAATTTGAGAGACTTTAAAAAAGGCTGAAATCACGAATACACGCGTGTGTAGCGGCTCCACAAGAATTGTATCGCCACAATATCACGCATTAGGCACTTAGATAGCCGCAATACACTCAATCTCCACAAGAGCGTTTTTGGGCAGGGTTTTCACTGCTATGGTGCTTCGTGCTGGTTTGTGATTGCCAAAATACTCTGCATACACGGCATTCATCGCATTAAAGTGCTCCATATCCGAGAGAAACACGCTCGTTTTGATGACTTTTTGCAATGAGCTACCCGCTTGCTCTAAAATCGCCTTGAGATTCATAAATACCTGCTTGGTTTGCGCTTCTATATCACCTTCGCTCATCACGCCTTGTGTATTGAGTGCGATTTGTCCTGATGTATAAACAAGTCCATTATGCACGATAGCCTGTGAATATGGTCCGATAGCCTCTGGGGCATTTGGGGTAAAGATAGGTTGCATAGCGACTCCTTTTGTTGATTTTGCGCGTGCATTATAGCATAGTGATATTTGCTTTTTATCCGAAAATAGCTATAATTGGTGCGTATGAGATTCTATAAATGTATGGAGCATAGTGTGAAAAGGATATATTGTCTCGTGTGTATGATGTGTAGCGCGGTGTGGGGCGATAACTTTATCATAGATTCACATTCTTTGAAAAATTTTGAGCTACTTTTAAAGCCCAATCAAACGCTCATCATCAACCACCAAACCAAAGCTTTGTTAGGGATTTTAGAAACCCTTGATAATGGCTCAATGAGGAGACTTCCTATCCCCAAAGAGTGGTTTAACAAAAACGAGGACAATGCCTCAAGACTAAAAACCTACTCGGATTACACAACGACACAAACCACCATTGGCTCTAGCACTACGACTATTTATGAGAAAAACCAAGATTTCAATCCCTCACTGCACACCACATCGCCCAAACCAAAGCCCTTGCCCCAAGATACGCCCATCGTAGAATCGCACACATCTAGTGAGCGTCCTAGTGATACACAACGCGATGTGCGACCCCAACCACCCCAAGATATTCCTACACCTGTGCAGCCAAAGCCCCAAACGCAGCACATCAAAGCTCCAAACGCGAGAGAATGGGACAAAAAAAAGATTATTTACGAGCAAAAAACCGAATTTATCGAGCTTGATCGCTAATGCAACAATTCAATGTCCTCATCAGCTTGCCAGACCAAAAGGGCTTAGTGTTTCACATCTCACGCACCTTTTTTGAGCTAGGGTGCAACATCATACGTCAAGATGAGTTTGTGGATACACAAAGTCGCCAGTTTTTCTTACGCACACATATACAAGCCCAGGATTCACACTTGCAACCCCAAACACTCTTAGCTCGTCTTGCCCAAGATCTAGGCATACAGGCTCATATCCGCATACAGCCTCTAAGCAAGAAATCCATTGTAATTTTTTGCACCAAAGAAAACCACTGCTTAGGCGATTTACTCCTGCGCTATGACAGCGGTGAGCTCCACGCACACATCAAAGCCATCATAAGCAATCACGACACACTCGCACCACTTGCCAAAAAATTTGATGTGCCATTTGCACACATACCAGCACCAAATCCACAAGATTCAAACACGATAGAGCAAGGACGAATCACACACGAAAAGGAAATACTAGCCTATCTTAAATCTCTTGGAGAGATTGACCTCATCGTACTTGCCAAATATATGCGAATCTTAAGTCCCGAGTTTGTCGCACATTTCCCACACCAAATTCTCAATATCCACCACAGCTTTCTCCCTGCATTTATCGGAGCCAACCCATACAAGCAAGCCTATGAACGCGGTGTGAAAATCATCGGGGCAAGTGCGCATTTTGTTACCAAAGATCTTGATGAGGGACCTATCATCACCCAAGATGTAATCCCCATAGACCACACCTACTCGTGGCAAGATATGCAAAGAGCTGGACGCGATATCGAAAAATCCGTCCTCTCACGCGCCCTAAAGCTCGCCATAGAGGATAGAATCTTTGTGTATCAAAACAAAACTATCGTGTTTTAAGTATCTCAAGGCGATACCGCCCTGTCTTTAAAAATCTCATACAAAAATTCCGTATTGTTCTGTCTTTGCATAAATGCCTCATTGACTTCCTCTCCTGCATTGCTTGGGAGGATTGCAAGGATTTTGCCCGGATAGCTCAAATCCTCTCGTTTATAAAACATCTCTATAAACTTTGCAATGCTCACTTTGATATTCCCAAAACTTGGGTCAGCCAAATACACATAATGCTCATCGATTCCCTTATACACACTAAAATGCTCTACATCACGCACATTTACATAGATGATTACTGGGGCTTTGAGTGTGGAGAGCGTGGGCAAATCTAGTGCTAAGCCCATAGCTCTAAAACCCTTGTGCTGGGCATAGTGCGCAAGATCGAGAAATGACAAATGTGCCTTATCACGCAAATCCTCATCAAACTCAATTTGTGTCTTGAGATTCACATCTATGCCCTTAGATTCTAAAAGAAAGTCTAGAATCTCCTTCTCACTCGTGCTAATCCCATAGTAATAACTCAAGATAGTCGAGAGCGAGGCAGCCCCACAACTATAATCGTATTTTTGTCGCGTGAGATTGGTGTCTTTGAGCTCGTCCCACGATTGCACCTCTCGCTCAAAAGTAACAGATTCATTATGGATATGCACATTTGCAGCAGATAAGTTACTAAAAGTAACTATAAACAAAGAGATGAGAATATATCGTGAGAGATTCTGTAATATCATTTAGAGTATCCCTAGATTCTGTATGAAAGTGTGAAAGAGAGCATATCGCTGGAGTATTGGGCTGTGTCGAGTTTCTCGGCACTTGCATAGAAAATAAAGCGCGATTTGATCTCATATGCCATACCAAATATATAGCCCACCGATGAGCCTTGTGGAACATAGCGCATGGTATTACTCAAGGTATCGTTTATGCTGTTTTGGGTGGCGTATTGGTAGCGGACACCAAAATTTAGCGATATATAGGGATTGACTGCGAAATACACCATAGGACTTAGGGCAAAAACCTCGCCATTATCAAGTCTATAACCTTCAAACTCGCGTGGGAGGTTTAAGCGAAAATTTGCCTGCAAAAGCAATACAATAGGATCGATAGTATAAAAACTCGTAGCAAAAAACGAATAGCCTTTGAGCGAATCTAGCTGCTTTTGGGTGTGAGAAAAATAAGTCTTATCTAGCACATCAGCACTTGCACCTAGGAGTAAAGCAGGGAGCTTGCCCTCTTTTTTGGCTTGGATTAACACCCCGAGATTTAATGAGCTAAAATCCCCATAGCTTTGGGAGATTGGCGTGCTAGAGAGATCATTAGAAGCACTGCTGTGCTGCCAAAAACTATTGAGTGTGCTAAAGACTTCCACGCGTTTGGCAATCCCATAACGCGCATAGAGGGAGAAATTCAGATAGTCTTGGTTGCTGTCTTGGGCGTAGCTAAGCGGGATCTGCACATAGGAGCTCCCGCCATTGATAGGCACGGATATGGGGGCTAGATACATATCTGAGCGTTGGATATGGACATAAGAGAGCGTGCCCATAAGCTTAAACTGCAGGCGCTTGGTTAGGATCTCATCGACACTCACAGGGCGCGCCATAAGTAGCCCAAGCCCCACACATATGATAAGTAATACATACCGCATATTCATCCTTTATCTTTGGGTTGTCCTTATCTAATGTAGTATAAAAACATTAAGATTCCCAAGAGATTTTTGCAAATTATTAAGAAAATATGGTTCAATGTTACATTTTTTAAAAATATAGATAAATTTTTATTTTACCATTGACAATGGATTATATTTTTTGCTACGCTGATAGAGTCCCGAATGTAAAAATTCAGGACAAAATCTTTTGTTACAAGTGAGGATAATATGAAAGGATTGGTTTCTTTTGTATTGGCTGCAGGTTTAGGTATAAGTTCTTTGTGTGCTGTGGATTCTAAAACTCTTAGCCAGAGCGATAAAGAATTTTTGTTTGCTGCCAATGAGGCTAAAACTCAGGTTTTGAGCGAGCAGGAGATGAGTGAGACTGATGGTGAATTTTTCCCTATTTTAATAAAACTAGGTGTAATGCTAGCAGTGAGCACAATAGGCTATCTTAACGCGCCTGCTCCAAACGACCCTATTTATAGTGGCAAACCACCATTTTAATCTATGGAGTTGTTTAACAAAGTATGGATAGGACTCTGCGTGCTATCCATAGTCTGCCTGTGGTATTTGTTTGTGAATCTAGCGTATCTGCGCACGCACCAAAGGATTCTCATCGTCCTTGGGCTGGTGCTATTCCCAGTGGGCTATTATGGGCTAGATTCACTCATCGTGCTTTTGCCATATATGGGCTATGTGTGGTGGCTCGCGGCGAAAGCAGCGCGAGAGAAACGCAAACCCTGAAAAAATACTCCTAAAGCTCTAAACAATAATAAAAAACTTCAAATGTTACATTTTTTAAAAATATAGATAAATTTTTATTTTACCATTGACAATGGATTATATTTTTTGCTACGCTGATAGAGTCCCGAATGTAAAAATTCAGGACAAAATCTTTTGTTACAAGGAGGATAATATGAAAGGATTGGTTTCTTTTGTATTAGCTGCAGGTTTAAGTGCAAGTTCTTTGTGTGCTGTGGATTCTAAAACTCTTAGCCAGAGCGATAAAGAATTTTTGTTTGCTGCCAATGAGGCTAAAACTCAGGTTTTGAGCGATCAAGAGATGAGTGAGACTAGGGGCGAGTTTTTAGAAACATTCGCTGCCATAGCTGGTGTTGTCAGTGGCGTTGTCTCTGTTTATGAGCTCGGAGACAATAAAGGCTGGTGGTAAAACACCATGCAAGCAGGGCTTGAAGCCTTGCTTGTAAAAACTTTTAATTAAGGAGTTACAATGCGGATTTATAAAGTTATTTTTACTAGCCTCATACTCTCCACTCTTGCCCATGCAGAAATCACTGGCGAAGGTCGTATCGGTATAGGTGGTGTGTATAGCCAAAAAGACATTCCCACTCAAACTTCAAACACTGATGTCAAAGATTATGGTGGGTATTTGGCAATTACTGGAGATACTATTTTCCTCAAAAGGCTAAAAACCGGAGCAAACATTGATTTGGGTATTGGTCCAAACACTAGGAGCAATCCCTTTAGCTTTATTGACTACTCTATCAAGCTAGGATTCAATATCGCTTCTTTGGATAATCCATTTTGGATCAACATAGGGTTAGTGGGCAGTCACTATGGCAATGGGACGAGAAAAAATAATGGCATCGACACTGAATATCTTGCATCAAGCATTGGAATTGAAGGCAGAATAAAAGCAAACGAGAAACTTCGCTATGAGTATAGTGCAGATTATGACTACATTTCATCAAAAGAGTATGCTGCTAGTAGCAACAATAGCACTACAACACACTATAAT
Source organism: Candidatus Helicobacter avicola (assembly GCA_019112865.1). Lineage (GTDB taxonomy): Bacteria > Campylobacterota > Campylobacteria > Campylobacterales > Helicobacteraceae > Helicobacter_F > Helicobacter_F avicola. The sequence continues at coordinate 30,468 of DXIN01000014.1, read as the reverse complement.
ACTGCTAACGGCGGCGACTATGGCATACGTGCTTCATTGGGTTTTTCTGTTCAGCTTAAAGAAGATCTATTCTACTATGTCAAGCTTAGAGCAAAATACCAAAATATCACTTACAATCCCGCATTTCCTACCACACAGAATCTCGTAGGTATGGTAGAAATTGGTATCGGTGGCAGGTAATGCACTATGGAAAAGCTATGGATAGGGCTTTGTCTCTTGTCCATACTCTGCCTATGGTATTTGTTTGTGAATCTCAAATATTTGCAAACTTACCAAAAGATTCTCATAGTTCTTGGGCTGGTGCTCTACCCTGTGGGATTTTATGGGCGAGATTCACTTATCGTGCTTGTGCCATATATGGGCTATGTGTGGTGGCTAGTCTTTAGAGTGGTGCGACTTAGCAAGGGCTAGAATCGCCCTAGCCCGAGAAACCTCGATATGAGCATTACAAAGTTACAAGGATAAAGCCTTTAGGGCGAGGTGCTTGACAATGCCATACTTGGTTTTATACAATAGATTTTCTACTGCTTAGTGTGCGAATCTAAGCAGTAGAAAATCTACACAAAAGGTATCGCAAATGAAAACATTGAAATCTCTTATCATATATCTAGTTTGTGGCTTTGGGGCTTGTGGAGTTGGCTGGGCTCACTCTTCATCTTCTGCTATTGCTGCGAGCTTTGCGGCGTCGCACTACTCACATATGTGCAAATACCACGGCGTTTGTCATCTGTTTTGCGAGAGTTGCCCTGATAATGTCGTGCGTATCGGCGTGGGCGGTATGTATGGGCAATATGAGGGCGGAGAGGCTTCGGGGCTAAATCTCGCTGGAGGCTATATAAACTTCTATGCTAGAGGTGCTTCCCCCAAAGAAAGAGTGCAAATCGCGCTCGATGCGCATTTTGGAGCAAACAAAGGCAATATGGGGAATTTCCCTGTGAGTGCGGATCGTGCAGACACTCTAGGTATATTTACAGAGGTGCGCCCAATGCTGGGACTAAACCTCCTTACCCAAAACTTCCCACTATATCTTAACATCGCCTATACTTTCAACCTCACCAATTCCGATTCTGGCAAAAACAATACCAATGGCTTTGTGAATTATCTCCACCAAGTCGGCGTGGAGCTAGAGGGTATCATCAAGAGTAGTGAGAGGCTTCGCTATGAGTATAGTGTGGGCTATGACTATGTCTTTAGTGGATTCTATCGCTCACGACTTGATGGCGCGCAGACTGACCTTGGTGGGTATAACTATGGAGTGCGAGCATCACTAGGATTTGCGTATAATTTAAGTGAGAGTGTGCATTACTATATGAAGCTCAAAGCCAAATATTACAATCTCACTCAAAGCGGTATCTATCCACATACGCAACAATACATCGGTATGCTAGAGCTTGGGATAGGATTTTGATAAGCTTACAAGGGCTAGAATCCCTAGCCTTGCAAAACTTCAAATATTAGTGTTACAAAATTGCAAAAAATACAATTTTAATAGTAATCTACTTGACAATAAAATATTTGATTTCGTATAATCGACTCTGTCCCCATTGAGCAATGGGACAAAATTTTTTATTCAGGGAGGTTTAATATGAAAGGAATAGTTTCTTTTGTATTAGCAACAGGTTTAGGGTTAAGTTCTTTATCTGCTGTGGAGTCCAAGACTCTTAGCCAAAGTGATAAAGAATTTTTGTTCGCTTCTAATGAAGCTAAAACTCAAGTGCTTAGTGAGCAGGAAATGAGTGAGACTAGAGGGGAATTTTGGCTAGCTGCTATTGGCATTTCACTCGGCGTTAGTGCTCTTGGGTGTATATTCAATGGAGATTGTGGTATTGAAATAAACTCGCCAAATCTTGGTTTTTAATTCATAAAACGCTGCTCATAGTGCGTATATACACTATGAGCACTCAAGAGAGTGTTGTCCGCAAAAACTTATTTGCCGTAATCTTTTACATTCTACATCTAAGGAGTTCAAAATGAAACATATAATCGCAACAATAATGGCTCTGTCTGTGTTGGCAAATCTTGCATTTGCAGAGCAAGAGCAAGTGAGCAAGACAGAGTGGCGTGTAGGTGCTGGTGGATTCTATGCCCAGCAAGATTTTCCGATTTTTAGCAGTAACAGTGTGAGTAGCTTTGGCGATATGAATGCGTATGGTGGATACATCATTGGTGGTGGCGATTACTTCTACAAACGTTTAAAGATTCAGTTATTTATCGAGGGACATTTTGGCAGCAGCACACAAGGTGGTTTTAGCACTAGAGATGGTTGGCTAAAGTTTGGGTTTAACACCCTATCAAGCGAAAATCCCCTGTATATTAATATCGGATTTTTTAGTGATTCCAATGCTCAAGGTTCGACACGCGACAATGACAGAGTCAAAACCTCTGCAAATGCTTTGAGCCTAGGACTAGATGGGTGGATAAAAACAGGAGAAAAACTACGTTGGGAGTATAGCGCGGATTATGACTATATTATGGGCAAAGAATATGCGTATAGCACGGGGGCAAATGGCTTTGCTGGGTATTATTCGAGCGCTGATGGTAGTTATGGAGTGCGCGCCTCTATTGGTTTTTCTTACCAGTTCAGAGAAGATCTATTCTACTATGTCAAACTTCGAGCAAAATACCAAAATATCACTTATAATCCCGCTCTACCCACTGCAAACAATATCGTAGGTATGGTAGAAATTGGCATCGGTGGTAGATAGCCTTATAATTAGCAAGGGCTAGAATCCTAGCCCTCACAAAATCCAAACAAAAGGTTTATGGTGGCAAAGATCTATCGTATCGTTCTAATTTTAGGTATTTGTGCTATAAGTGTGCAGGCGGAGTATCGTTGCGACACCTACTGCACAGATTCTAAACTCGGTGTGGGATATAGCTATGACACACATACCTCTGCTCCCGCCGACATCACCAATCACGGGGCTTTTCTCGCTGGATCTTGGCGCAGGTGGGATAGTCAGTATGGCTTTAGCTGGGAAGCCAAAGCCGGCTATGCCTACACACGCGCTACCAACACTCCACAAAGCCCTATCGCCTTTACCCAATCCCATATTGCCACGAGCAGTGGATTTCTCGATATGTTGCTACATTTTGGCAAAAACCTCCGCACTATGCAAAATCCTCTGTTTGTGGAGATCGTCATAGGGGCAAATGTCTCCTTGTATCAAGCACAATCAAAAATCCCAAATAATGGACTTGCCACCATAGGGCTTGGAATCTCTGGCATACAAAGACTTAGCGAAAACCTCGGACTAGAATACTCCTTAAGCTACGGATATGGTGTATATGGGACTTATGTCTATCTTAGAAGCCAAGATTTATGGCACAATACCTCCACACTTAAGCCCAATAACCACGAAATCCGCGCCTCTATTGGCTTGCAACACAACAAAAAATATAGAATCTACACGCGTCTAAGTGGCAAATACCAAATCCTAGATTCTGCCTCACCTACACAAAACTATGTGGGAAATCTCGTATCTTACCCTCATAGCACGCGCTTTGTCGCGACTTTGGAAGTGGGAGTAAGCCTACCTTGAGAGGTTTAGCGAGAACAAATACTATCTTTTGGCATAATTCCGAGCCAAAATATGCTATAATTGCCACATTTTTGACCCAAAAGGAGTGTTTATGCTAATCCTAGGCATATCAGCATACTACCACGATAGCGCGATAGCCCTCTTGCGTGATGATAAAATACTCTTTGCGATTCAAGAGGAGCGACTCTCGCGCAAAAAGGGCGATGAGCGATTCCCACGCCTTAGTATAAAAAATGCGTGTGAGTTTCTCTCTAAGAGCGTAATTGGGGGGGGGGGCAGTAGATAAAGCCCCTGCGCAAAGCTCTCTAGAATCTACCGCCAAATCCACCACCCAACCCACTACAAAACCCACCACCCAAGTCGTCCGCGACATTTCAGCCAATCATCAAATCTCTTATGACTTAGATTCTATCGATGCCTTTGTGTTTTATGACAAGCCGTTTTTGAAGTTTGAGAGGCTTTTGGAGACCTACTTCACCACTGCACCACGCGGATTTTTTAGCTTCCTTAAAGCAATCCCTATCTGGCTCAAAGACAAATTATTTCTCAAAGAAACCCTCGCACGCGAGCTAGCTTCCGTGTATCGTGAGCTCTACCCGCACAAGTCAAAAGCACAAATCAAAGCCTTCAAGCAAAAAGTGCTTGCTAATCTCTACTTTAGCGAGCACCACATCAGCCACGTCGCAAGTGCGTTTTATCCAAGCCCCTTTAGTGAATCTGCTATCCTTGTGATGGACGGCGTGGGCGAGTGGAGCACCACGACTATCGCCAAAGGCATTGATAACCACATAGAGATTTGCCAAGAGCTGCATTTCCCGCACTCACTAGGACTCCTTTATTCGGCTTTCACCTACTACACGGGCTTTAAGGTTAATTCCGGGGAATACAAAGTTATGGGATTAGCCCCCTATGGCGAGCCCAAATATGTGGATCTTATCAAATCCCACCTCATCGACATCAAAGATGACGGGAGCTTCGCACTTGATATGCGGTATTTCTCCTACACCTATGGGCTTAAGATGACCAATGCCGCTTTTGATGCGCTCTTTGCTCATAATCAACGCAACCCAGAATCCCGCCTCACCCAAGCCCATTTCGATCTCGCCGCCTCTATACAAGTGGTTACCGAAGAAGTAATGCTAAAGCTCGCGCGTCACGCGCTAAAAACTACCAATTCTAAAAACCTCGCCCTAAGCGGTGGCGTGGCACTCAACTGCGTGGGTAATGGCAAAATCTATAAGCAACTTAAAGCCGAGGGGCTTTTGGAGGATATTTGGATACAGCCTGCGAGTGGAGATGCGGGGAATGCGCTGGGGTGTGCGTTTGCTTACTATTACATCGAGCAGGGCAAACCTAGAGGGCATTCAGTCTTGAGCGATAAATCGGGGAGCTTGATTGTCGACGGCAGCAATCAAGCCCGAGGGAAGGAGTTTGCAAAGAGCACCAAAGAGGCAAGCGGCAGTATTTTAGATGAAAAATCGGGGTTGTGCAGTCGTGAGCGAGGAGATAAGACTAGAGCGTCTATCGACGAAGCGAGCGACAAACTCCCCGATTTTTCGCTAAAAGACAACGCGCAAGAGACAAGCCAAGCTGCAACGCAAAGAGACTCAATGCAGGGCTCGTATTTAGGCTTGTCCTACACCAACACCGAGGTAGAATCCACCCTAAAAGCCCAAGGCGCGGTGTATGAAAAGCACGAGTTTGCTACACTCATTGATATTACCGCCCACGCGCTCACGCAGGGCAAAGTCATAGGCTGGCATCAGGGACGATGTGAGTTTGGACCCCGCGCCCTTGGAGCACGTTCCATCATCGGCGACCCACGCAACACTACTATGCAAAAGACGATGAACTTAAAAATAAAATACCGCGAGTCTTTCCGTCCCTTTGCGCCCAGCGTGCTAGCCGAGAAGTTAGGCGAGTGGTTTGAGCTAGATTGTGATTCGCCCTATATGCTGCTTGTCGCACCGGTAAAAGCGAGCAAATGCTACCCGATGAGTGAGGCAGAGCAAAATCTCTTTGGGATTGATAAGCTCAATGTCGTGCGTAGCGAGATCCCAAGCGTTACGCACATTGACTATTCTGCGCGGATTCAGAGTGTGCATAAGCAGACCAATCCTCGCTATTACGCGCTTTTGCAAAGATTCTATGAGCTCACTTCCTGCCCGGTGCTTGTCAATACGAGTTTCAATGTCCGAGGTGAGCCTATCGTGTGTAGCCCAAAGGATAGTTTCGCGTGCTTTATGGGCACGGAGATGGATATGCTCGTGATTGAGGACTTTGTGCTGTATAAAGACGCGCAGAGTGCGGAAAATAGGGAGAGATACCAAGATATAAAGGATAGGTATGAGCTAGATTAATTGTTTGACAAGCGGGCATTCGATTTGGGAAAATGGCTCTTTGGGTAATCATTTGGTAGATTGCACTAATTTTGAGATAGTCATTACCGCCTAAGGTAACTCCTACCCCAAAATTAGTGCAAAACTCCCAAAGCACCACCGCAAATACTAATTTTTTTATTTGCAGTGGTAAGCCCACAGAATCCATACAAGATAGGCAAGCCAAGCACGGAGTCTCAAGCAGGTTTAGAATCTAAAGAAAATTTAGATTCTAGATTCAGTAATTTAGATTCAGAATCTAAACAATTTACAGAATCTGCTAGCAAACCTCATCAAGGCTTACCGGGCATTCTAAGATTTTCGATGAATTTTTAGGGTTATCAAGCGAGGATTGAGGGAGCTTACTTAGAGGTAAGTAACTGAAAATCCGAGCGTAGATTCCCTAAAAAGTCGCGGAAAGCTGAATGCCCAAAATCTTAAATACTAAAAGGAGCAACGATGAAAATCTTTAAACACAAAATCTTTTGGGCACTGCTAGGCATAGTGCTCATACCTGTAATCCTCAAACTCCAAGGCATAGCGCAGAGAATCTTTGAGCTAGAAATCGTGCCATTTGCGTGGATTGGGCTGTATTGGTTTGTGTTTTGCGTAGTGCTAAGCATACGAGCGACAAAAGATTCTAAGAAAAAACTCATCTATGCGTATGTGAGCGTGCTACCGCTGTGTTTAAGTCTAGGGGAAGTATGGGGCTATGTGAGAGATTCACAGACTGCCGCTAATGCGCAATGCCACACACAAACCTCCGGCACTTATAATAGTGAGTATTTCACGCCAGATTCTATCACAGGCTACAAGGCAAAACCCAATGTCCGCGTAACTTCACTCAAGAAAAATGGCGATGAAATAATCTATGATGTCAGCTACACAAGCAATGACTTTGGCTACCGACACACGCCCAATTCCAGCCCAGATTCAAAACATTGTCTTTTGTTTTTTGGCGATAGCTTTACCATCGGCGAAGGTGTCAATGACGAGCAAACCCTACCCTATTTTCTAAACCAACACACGCGATTTAAGGTTTTTAACTTCGGATTTCACGGCTATGGCAATCATCAAGCCCTAGCCCTGCTTAAAAGTGGAGAAGTAGCGCGCATCACACAAGGCTGTGAGGACTATATCGCCTTTTACGAAAGCCTGCCCGGGCATATTCAGAGGGCAAATGGCTTTAGCCCTTGGGAAGACCTCAACGCGCCGAGATTCACACTTTCAGGGGATATACTCCTATGGAAAAATCAACACAAAAATCTTTGGGACAAAGTAGCCAACAAAATCTTTTTACAACTTGATAAAAAAAGCTATCTTTTCAAGCTCACGCGTCCAAAATACGCCTATGATGAGCGATACAACGCGCTTTATTTCGCGATTTTAGACGAGATAGATGTGGCTTTGCGCACGCAATTTGACACGAGATTGCACTTTATCTTATGGGATAGCAACAACCTTAGCAATGAAATAGAAATTGCAGAATCTAACGCCATTACTGCGTGGCTTAAAAATCAGGACTTCAAATGGTTTTTAGCAAGCACAATGCTACCACAATATACAAAAAATCGCCTGCAGTATGGTATTCATCATTGTGATACCCACCCAAATGCCCTAGCTAACGAGCTTATCGCGAAGTTTTTGGCTCATAAGATTGATAGCGGGGAGATCGCCACGCGCCCTGCACGAGAGAATCACCACACTACACCCACACAGGAGACACACGATGTGGAGTGATGAGGCTAGATTCTATTGATGTTTAGCAAAACCTTGATGAGATTCTATAAATCGTGGCAGATTCTAAATCTATTAGAATGTAAATCTGAAACTTCACTAGATTCTAAATCTGCTAGCAAATCTCATCAAGGCTTGCCCGGGCATTCTAAGATTTTCGATGAATTTTTAGGGTTTTTTCGTTCCGCTTCGCTACACATCACTGCAAGCAGAACAAGCGAGGATTGAGGGAGCTTACTTGAGCGTAAGTGACCGAAAATCCGAGCGTAGATTCCCTAAAAAGTCGCGAAAAGCTGAATGCCCAAAAATCTAAAACCAAAAGGAGTAACTTATGCAACCCACCACCAAAGACCTACGCACATTTCTAGCAATATGGGCTGGGATTTTTGCAATCCTAGCGCTTTTCCCACTGCTAAAAGACTACGCCAACACGCCGCGTGTATGGGCACTCATCGCCTGTGGCATTAGCCTCGCACTCTTAGCATTTCCGCGCGTTATTGCGCCCATATATCGCCTCTGGATTGTCTTAGGCGAGGGCATAGGCTTTGTCATCTCGCGTAGCATTTTAACGATCTTGTTTTTTGGAATCTTCACGCCTGTGGCACTTGTCTTTAGGCTCATCGGGCGCGATGTCTTAGCCCAAAAGCCCGACAAAAGCGCGCCAAGCTACTTCAAGGTGCGCGCACAACAACCCCAAAGTATGAAAAACCAATTTTAAAGGAGGCGATAATGGGAATCTTAAAAGAACTTTGGCAGTTTTTGAGAGCAAGAAAGAAATTTTGGCTCTTTCCTGTGATTTTGGTAATGCTTTTCCTCGGCGCACTCATCGTGCTATCACAGGGAAGTGCCATAGCACCATTTATCTATACGATTTTCTAACCCACCAAGCACAGCGAGATTTGGGGGATATAGGTAACAAGTGCTAGTCCAAATACCATAACCACGAGCCACGGGAGGATAGAGAGCACTACATTTTTGAGATCCATACCTGTGAGGGAGCTTGCCACAAAGAGGTTGAGCCCCACAGGCGGAGTTATCATACCTATCTCCATATTCACTACCATAATAATCCCAAAATGCACCGGGTCAATCCCCAAAGACACGGCAATAGGCAGTAGCAAAGGCGTCATAATCATCACCACCGAGCTAGGCTCCATAAACTGCCCCATAATAAAGAGTAGGATATTTACCGCGATTAAAAACACCCACCAACTCATATTTTGGGCGATGAGAAACTCGGCGATGTGGTGGGGTATGCGCTCGCTTGTGAGAAAATGTGCAAACACCACCGCTGCACCGATGATAAAAAATATCATCGCTGTGGTGATAGCCGCATCTAAGCACACGCCATACAAGTCTTTGAGCTTCAAATCCCTATACACAAACACCGAAACGATAAACGCATACACCACCGCTATGCCCGCTGCCTCTGTCGCTGTGAAAAGTCCGCCATAAATCCCACCAATCACAACCACGATGATGAGCAACGCCCAAAACGCACGCATAAACTGCTTAAACCGCAGATTCAAAGGCTCGGGCTTTTGTGCCTTGTAGCCTAGTCGCTTCGCCCCGATATAAGTCCAAAGCATCATCATACCCCCAATCATAAGCCCGGGGACAATCCCTGCCTTAAACAACGCCTCGATAGAGACGACAATCTCCTTGCCATCAAGCCCACTAAGCCCACTTGCCGTAACACCATAGACAATCATCACCACCGAAGGCGGAATGAGAATCCCAAGACTTCCCGCACTTGTGATAGCACCCACTGCATACGATTTGGGATAGCCTGCCTGCTGTATCGCCAAAAACATCACCGAGCCAATCGCCACCACCGTAGCAGGCGAGCTCCCACTCACAGCCGCGAAAATGATACAAGCCAAAATCGCACTCATAGGCAATCCACCGGGCAAATGCCCCACCATCGACTTAGCAAAATCCACGATTCTCTGTGCTGCACTACCTTTGCTCAAAAGCGAGCCTGCCAAGATAAACATCGGGATAGCCATTAGTGTGGGCTTAAACGCCGATATAAAAATCTCTGGAATCCCCGTAATATCGTGTGAGGTAAAAGCCACCATAGCCACCATAGCACTCACCCCCAACGCCACCGCAATAGGCACGCCAATGAGGATTAACCCAAATAGCACGATAAATAAAACCGCTATACTCATACATTATCCTTTATGTTTGTTTGCACTGACACTCTGTCTCACTAGAAACCCTCGCACAAATCCCACTTAGAATCTTTGATACACTAAGGCATTTGGCTCTTTGTGATTTCAAGCGACCACATCTCATCAGAAATCTTAGAATGCCAAAAGACAATCCCTGATGAGGTTATAGTAGATTCTAATCCGCTTTTAAGATTTTGCAAGATTAGAATCTAGCTTATAAATCTCTCAATCTAAAAGTTGCCTAGATTCTATAACGCCGCTAGTAGCGTGAGATTCTATCATTGCATTGCAAGATACTTGCGCCCTATCGGGGTTTGATAGGCAGAAGCCTCTCACCGCTGTGCTTTGCGACCATACAAAGCCTAAATCTCATTGCTTAGATTCACTAGATTCTCTCTAGCGACTTTAGATTCTAGCATTCCACAGCTCCACTCACGCCTTTTGACGCGCTTGAGTGCGCAGATGCGTTACGCTCTCTCCGCCGATACCCCAATTATCCGTCTCCACTTCCTCGATGATGACAAAGGTAGTTGCGCGGTTTTTGCCTAGCACTTCAGAGACGAGCCTAGTCGCACCCTCTATGAGTTGCTCCTTTTGCTCTTTTGTGGGTTCGCCATTTTCACGCGTTACTTTGATATTGATATAGGGCATTGCTCACTCCTTTATCGCCACATCGTGCATAATCTCATCTTGCGTGATTTTGACTACATCTTTAGCTTCCATCCACGAGATTTCATAGATTTTTTCAATCACGCGATAAGTCGCACCCAAAAAAGATGCGGGCAGACACACGAGAAACACCCATAGCGGCACATTATGCAAAGCCTCTGAATACCGCCCAAGCTCATAGTTTAGCTCACACACCAAATACCCCGCATACGCCATAAACGCCAAAAAGCACGCACTAATGACATAAGAAAACAGCACACACGCCTTTGCTAGCGCAGGAGGAAACCGCTCCACGACAATCATCACCGAGATATGCACACCCTTGCGGAAGCCATACGCCGCCCCAAAGAGCGCACTCCAAATAAAGCAATATGTCGAGACCTCCTCACCCCAAGTCAGTGAGTGAATATCAGGGAAAAAGTTCGCCAAAAAGCGCGTAAAGACATTAATCGCCACGATAGCTACACCCGCTACTAGCCCAAAAACAGCGATGTTTTTATTAATACCAGCGATAATCACATCAAGGATTTTAAAAACCTTATTCACACCCGGGCTCAAATGCGCCCATTTAAAGGGCTTTTGTAGCAATAACAACAACGACTTCAAAACCACAACCTTATAGAATCTAGCTTACTTTGTATCAAGCGTTTTTTGGATTAAATCCTGCCCGATGAGGTCATAAAACTTCGGATAAATCGCCACCATTACTTCCTGCCACTGCTTTTTTTGCTCATCATCAAGCGTGTAGATAGTGAGTTTGCCCGCATTTTCTTGTGCGTATTTCTCAAGATTTGCTAATAGCACCGCCTCATCACGCGCACTCTCCTCACGCTCAAACTTTGTAGCCTCATCAAGTGCTTGCTTGAGTATGTCTTTTAAATCCTGCGGTAATTCATTCCAAAATTTCTCACTTGCTACCACGAGATAGCCCAAATACCCGTGATTTGTCATCGTGATAGATTTTTGCACCTCATAAAATCGTGAGTTGTAGAGGTTTGAGAGAGGATTTTCCGCACCATCGACCACACCGGTTTGGAGTGCCGAATACACCTCGCCAAAGTTGATATTCTGCGGATTTGCACCGATAGCCTTCATCTGCTCTTCTAGCACCTTAGAGCTCATAATGCGGATTTTCTGCCCCTTAGCATCACTTGGCAACACGATAGGGTCTTTGTTGGTGCTGAATTGCTTAAACCCTGCGTCCCAATAATCTAGCGCGATAAAGCCCTTTTGCGCGATTTTGTCTTTGAGAATCTGCCCCACTTCGCCGTCCATTACATTGTGCAAATGCTCGTTATCACGGAAGATAAAAGGCACGTCCCAGAGATTAAACTCCTTGACAATAGGCGTGAATTTCGAAAAGCTTGGGGCTGCCATTTGGATATTGTTGCGCTTAAGCTCTTGGAATACCTTATCATCATCGACAAGCTGTGCAGAGGGGAATACCTCAACCTTTAGCTTGCCACCGCTTAGCTCCCCTGCTCTCTTGGCAAACAAATCCGCTGCCTTGCCCTTAGGGCTACCTGCGCTCACCACATGGGCGAACTTTATCGTATAGACCTTGTCCGCATCGCCTGCGCTAGATTCTGCCTTAGAATCTCCCTTAGAATCGCCGCAAGCGACAAAAAATCCCACGATGAATACACTCATCACAAAGCCAAAAACCTTTTTCATAGACCAACTCCTTAATTATTAAAGTGTGAGTTTTGATTGTAACCCAAAAACCCAAAAAGCTTGATAAAAGCAAAAATGTTTTGGGAGGTTATTCGTGCAGGATTTTTCATTTTTACACATTGCCCAACCGATAGTTTTATGATAGAATCTCGCCAAAATTCGCTATAAAGGCAATGCTATGGCACGACCCAAACTCCCCATAAGTGCGACAATACTTGTCAAAAATGCCCAAGACACCTTACAAGAATGCCTAGATTCACTGCAAGAATTTGATGAGATTATCCTGCTAGATAATGGTAGCAGCGATGATACACTCACCATCGCTAGAGAGTTTAACGCCCTCTATGGCAATCTAGTAATCCACACTAGCGAGTTTATCGGATTTGGTGCGCTCAAAAATCTTGCGGTGAGCTACGCGCGCAATGACTGGATTTTGAGCATAGATTCTGATGAAGTGCTAGAATCTACCACCTTAATGCGATTAAAAGAACTCTTTGGCACACTAGATTCTAAAGATTTAGATTCTAAAAATCCCAAAACCCCACAAACCCCCACTCTGCCGCCAAACACCCTCTACGCCCTGCCGCGCAAAAACCTCTATAATGGCGAGTGGATAAAGGCGTGTGGCTGGTATCCGGACTTCGTAACGCGCGTGTTTCACAAAGGCTACACGCACTTTAATGACAACATCGTGCATGAGAGCATCATACTCCCAAAGGACGCGCGGCTCGTGCGCTTAGATTCTGGACTCAAGCATTATGCCTATGACAATATCACGCATTTGCTCCACAAGCTCCAAACCTACTCAAGCCTCTGGGCAGAGCAAAACACACACAAAAGCTCAAGCCCGCTTAAAGCCATTATTCGTGGAAGCTGGAGTTTTGCGCGAAATTATGTTTTCAAAAAAGGATTTTTGTATGGATACAAAGGCTTTGTGATCTCCGTGTGCAACGCTCTTGGTGTGTTTTTTAAATATATGAAACTTTATGAATCCACACTTCGTCCAAAACCACGTTCCTGCTCGCTCATCATCACTACTTACAATCAAAAAGAGCGATTAGCCTTGGTGCTAGATTCTGTGCGAGATTTAGCCGTGCTACCCACTGAAGTTTTGATCGCTGATGATGGCAGCGCGCAAGATACAAGAATACTGATAGAATCTTTTGCACACGATTTCCCTTGTCCTCTTAGACATATTTGGCACGAGGATAGGGGATTTAGGGCAAGTGAAATACGCAATAAAGCCATAAAGGCTGCAAGGGGTGAGTATATCATCATCATTGATGGCGATATGATTTTAGAGCCGCATTTTGTGGCAGATCATTTGACTTATGCCAAGCCTAAGGTGTGTTTGCAAGGCTCTAGGGTGATTTTAGATTCTAAAGAGACAAAAAATCTCATAGAATGTTACCAAAAAGGTTGTGAGAGAGCTTATAAAATAGCTTTTAACAAAGGAGGGATAAAGGCTAAGAGGATAGGGGTATTGGCACAATGGATATATAGGGCTTCTAAAGTGGATTATGGAGTGTTTCAAACAAGAGAGTTGGTTAAGGGCGTGCGTTCGTGCAATATGAGCTTTTTTAAAGCCGATTGTGAAGCGATTAACGGCTTTAATGAGAGCTTTGTGGGTTGGGGGCGTGAGGATAGTGAGTTTGTGGCGAGGTTTTTGTTTAATGGCGGACAACTAAGGCGATTAAAGTTTGCTGGTGTCGCATATCATATCTACCACGATGAAAATCCACGCGATATGCTAGAATCTAACCACCAAATTTACCTAGAGACGATACACACCAAGGCGAAATTTTGTCGCTATGGATTAAAGGATTTGTAATGAATGTATTATTTACTATCATCGTGCCAATTTATAATGTCCAAGCCTACCTTCGAAAATGCCTAGATTCTCTTAGTAATCAGACTTACACACATTTTCAGGCTATCTTAGTCAATGACGGCAGCACAGATGCAAGTGCGCAAATCGCCCAGGAGTATTGCGATGCAGATTCTCGCTTTGTGCTTATCACACAAGCAAATGCTGGATTATCTATGGCAAGAAATGCGGGATTGGAGTATGTAAAAAATCATAGAAATCCAATAAGGGGGGGGGGCAATATCTTACATAGCCTTTGTGGATTCTGATGATTATTTGGAGCTTGATGCACTCCAAAAATGCGCTAATATATTTGCACAACATGATGTCGAACTCGTGGCATTTAGTAAGGTTATGGCAGTAGATGCCAGAAGCGGAGAGCGCACAGAATATGTGTGGCGTGTGTTTGCAAAAGAGCTTGTGGGAGTCTATACCCCGCTAGAGATTATTCGTGTTACACATATCCCTATCACTCTAGCTTGGACATTTGTCGCAAAGAGCGATCTTATATTTGACAATCACATCACTTTTATTCCAAACATTATCTATGAAGATGGAGCGTTTTGCACCGCACTCACAATGCACTGCAAACACATATATATTAGTGATGAGATGTATTACAACTATGTCCTTACGCCAAACTCTATAACGCGTGGAAAAATAACAAGAGCTAAACGTATCAAAGAAGCTTATAGCTACTTCAAAATACTCTGTTATTTTAATGCTATGCACGATAAAGAACAAAACCCTGAATTTAGGGAGTTTTACAGAAAAAATTGTATTGATAACGCCAAGGGTATGATGAAAAAAATACAATTTGTTGGCTACACACCAGAACTTGGATTTAGCAAGCAAGACATTGCACCAATGCGCAAATACATACCGCTTAAATACAGAATCCTATGCTACCATTTCCCTAGGGTTTATGGCTTTAGAAAACACATAATACCATACCTCAAACGACTTTTTGGTTTGGAGCAGTCTTAGCCCTGTCTTGTTTATAAGGCAAACATCTCACACAAGAGCGCGCTTAATTTTTGTGCCACATCGCTTGGCAATTCTCCGATTTTTTGGTGCAATTTTTGCAAAGACACACAGCGAATCTGGTCGCAAAGTATCTTAGCCTCTTTGTCTAAAAGCCTAAAGTTAATCCGATAGGGTGCATCAAACCCTTTGCTTGTAATTGGAGCAATAAGCCTAGTGCTAAGATTATGAATCTCATTTGGTGAGATAATCACACAAGGACGAATCTTTGTAATCTCACTGCCTATGGTGGAGTTAAGATTTATCCAATATATTTCAAAGCGATTAGCTTCGCAGTCAAAACGATTGGCTTTTTGCATCTTTGATATTACCACTCCCACTCATTTTCAATATCGCTAGATTCAAAATCGCACATAATTTCTTGATTATCTAATCCAGATTGTATCCCCTTACATGTAAAATCCGCCCAACCACTCCGCACATTCTTTTTTGGCTTTAGGAGTAGTCCCTCCTCCACCACAACAAGCTCAAGCTCTTTGTTTTCTAAGTTTGCTTGTGTGATTAAATGCTTTGGGATTCTAATCCCTTGCGAATTGCCAATTTGTATAAGGCTAGTCATCTGTATTCCTTTCATCGTAATTACAAAGTAATTATATCACAAATACATCTTTTGAGATACTCATTCATACGCCTAAAATAGCACTTTTTCAAAAGATTTAAGCGCACACTCTACATCAAAATTCTTAGCGATACTCAAGGCTTTAGATTCTAGCTCTTTCACACGCACTTTGTCTGTATAAAGTCGGCGCATAGAATCTGCCAGACTTTGTGCATCTTTGGAGACGAAAAACTCCGCACACTCGCCCACTTGAGAATCTATAAGAATCTCTTTGCTTGTGGGAATATCACTTGCAATGATTGCCTTACCTAGCACGCAAGATTCTGCCAGCACCAGCCCATATCCCTCGTAGTAGCTTGCAAGCACACAGACATCACAAGCCTTGATGTAAGGATAGGGATTTTCCTGAAAGCCTAGAAACTTGACATTGCTAACCCCTTGGGATTCTATGCGTGCGAGCAACTCGCGCTTGTATCGCTCACCCTCGCCCACGAGCCAAATATCATACTCTAGCCCCTCCCTTTGAAGTATCGCATTTGCTTCCAAAAGTGTCTCCAAGCCTTTTTGCTGCGTGAGTCTCCCCACTTGACAAAAGCTAAATCGTTGCTTTGCCACTTGCTGGGAGTGTGCTTTGGTCTTGATAGATTCTGTGTTGATGGGATTGTGAATTACCACGATGTCCTTGTGCGCCAGCTCGGGATAAAGTCGCAGGAGTGAATCTCGCACATAGTGCGACACACAAATAAGCGAATCTAGCGCGAGATAGGCACATAGCTCTGCTTCATCGCGCACGCCATTGCGTATCTCCCAAAGTGATATGTGGATATAGCCGATTTTTTTGCCACTATTTTTTTGCGAGATGTAAATGGTGCTAATCCCCTCCAAAAAGCCGACATTGACATCATAATGCTGTGGGATAAAATGATTGAGAAGTTTTGGGTTGCGTAGCACGCGTCTTTTCCAAAATTTATTTAAAAACCGCACCTTGCCAAAAATATGAGGGAAGCTAAAAACCTTGTGCAAATGCTCCTCGCACCAAGTGAGATAAACATCTTGTCGCTTTTTCTCTATCAGAAATAAATCAATATCTCTTCTAGGATCTAATTTCCCCCCCCCCCCGAGAGCGCGTTGCGCTCCCAAGCCTCAAAAAAATCTACCAGCACTCTCTCTGCTCCGCCACCACCAATACCAAGCATACACACTAAAATTTTCATCATCTGCCCTTGTTGTAGTAAAGTTTTTGGCATATTTCCCAAAAATCCTTTAAGAACGCCTAAACCCATAAGCAAACCTTAGCTAAACTTTGGCTACAATACGCCACATTGCACTTTTGCTAACAAAACCACAAGGGGCATATATGCAAAAAGATTCTAAGATTTTTGTCGCCGGACACAGGGGGCTTGTAGGCTCAAGTATTATGCAAGTTTTGCAAGAACGTGGCTACTCCAACCTCCTCACTAAAACCCACCAAGAGCTAGATTTGAGCGATTTTACGGCGGTGGAGAAGTTTTTTAGCACGTATAAGCCTGAATATGTGATTCTAGCGGCTGCCAAAGTCGGTGGTATCGCTGCTAACAACGAATATCGCGCGGATTTTATCTACAAAAACCTCGCTATCCAAAATAATGTCATCTTCCACGCGCATAAACATAAAGTCAAAAAACTCCTCTTCCTAGGTAGCTCGTGTATCTATCCCAAAAACGCCCCTCAACCTATCACAGAATCTTCTCTCCTCACCAGTGAGCTAGAATACACCAACGAACCCTACGCCATCGCCAAAATCGCGGGATTAAAAATGTGCGAGAGCTTCGCACTCCAATATGGCTGTAATTTCCTAAGTGTAATGCCCACCAACCTCTATGGCAACAATGACAATTTTAACCTCCACACTTCCCATGTCCTCCCCGCACTTTTGCGCAAAATCCACCTCGCCAAGCTCCTCGCACAAGGCGATAGCAAATCTGTGCAGCGCGATGTGGGTTTAAGCGGTGGCGAGCTAGAGGAGTTTTTGATGCGTTTTGGGATTAGCGCGCAAAATGTGCAGATATGGGGCAGTGGCAAACCGCGTAGGGAGTTTCTCCACGCGCTGGATATGGCGAGGGCGTGCGTGTATGTGATGGAGCACATAGACTTTGAGAGTGTGCGCGGGAGCGAGCCACAAGTGCGCAACACCCACATCAACATAGGCTATGGAAGCGATGTGAGTATCGCCGAGCTTGCGCAGATGATTAAAGCCATCGTGGGCTTTGAAGGGGAGCTAGTGTTTGATAGCACCAAGCCTGATGGCACTTATCAAAAGCTTATGGATTCAAGCAAGATCCACGCGCTTGGCTGGCAGCCAACCATCGACCTAGAATCTGGCATAGCAAGTGTGTATGCACACTATCTCAAAACCTATGGAGGCAAATGATGAAACCAAGGATTGTGCTAAAAGTAGGAAGCTCAAATATCTCTAATGGCGAGATGATTGATGAGGGCAAGATCGCGTGTATCGCGGGGCTTATAGACGAGCTACGCGCGCGTTATGATGTCCTGCTGGTGAGCTCTGGTGCAGTGGCTAGCGGCTACACACGCCTCAAAATCGATAAATCCCTCCTCTCCAACAAACAAGCTCTCGCAAGTATCGGGCAGCCGCTCCTTATGCAAACCTACCGAACGAAATTCCAAGAGTATGGCATAGAAGTCTCACAGATTTTGCTAACTACAAACAACTTTGACTCACGCACACAAACACAATGCGCCAAGGACTGCATCGACACGCTTTTGGCGCACAATATTTTGCCCATCATCAACGAAAACGACTCCACCGCGCTCACCGAGTTTGTGGGTGATAATGACCGACTAAGCGCGTATGTGGCACATTATTTTGACGCGCAGCTGCTCGTGATTTTAAGCGACATTGACGGATATTTTGACAAAAACCCCGCGCTAGATTCTAATGCCAAAATCCGTCCGCAAGTAGAGCGCATAGATTCTAGCGAGTTAGAAGCCCCACACACGCCAAATGCGAAGTTTGCCACTGGTGGGATTGTAACCAAGCTTATGGCAGCACATTTCCTATTGAAACGCGATAAGACGATGTTTCTTACCAACGGCAACAAGCTCGAAGTGCTGCGCGCTCTGCTCCTAGAGGGCAAGCAGACTAATGGCACGCTTTTTGGGACACTACCCACCGCTATCCATACACTAGCCTCTGCACACTAAAGGAATACTATGAGAGTTTTGCTCGCTGGGACACCGCATTTTGCCAAAGTAGCGTTTGAAACACTCCTTGCAGAATCTTCTTTGGGATTAGAAATCATCGCGCTTCTTACCCAACCCGATAGAATCTTTGGACGCAAAAAAGAGCTCAAAGCCCCAGAAACAAAGGATTTTTTGCTCTCACGATTTCCCAATCTCCCTGTTTTTCAACCCGAATGTATAGATTCTGACACCATAGAATCTCTCAAAGCCCTAAAGCCTGATATGATTATTGTCGTAGCGTTTGGACAGATTCTGCCCCAAGCATTTTTGGACATCGCACCTTGTGTGAATCTCCACGCCTCGATATTGCCACATTTACGCGGAGCTAGTCCAATCCAAGAGATGATCCTCAAACAACCACGATTTTTTGGCGTGAGTGTGATGCAAATGGAACTAGGACTGGATTGCGGTGCGGTGCTAGGTGTGGGCTATGTGCAAAATGGCGGAGAAAACATACAAGATTTAAGCCAAATCCTAGCCAAAAAAGGAGCGCAAGTGCTTTTGGGCGTGCTAAAGCGCAAAGAGATTCTCACACCATTGCCACAAAATCACGCAGATTCTAGCTACTGCACTAAAATCACGCGCCAAGACGGACTTACCACCCTACACAACGCGCAAGAAGTCTATTACAAGTATCTTGCGTATTATGGGTGGCCTAGCGTGTTTTTAGAATCTGGCTTGAAACTCACGCGGATTGTGGGCTTTACACCGCAGGGAGAGCACAAAGCCGGAGAGATTTTACAAATCTTACCACAAAGCGCACTTATAGGCTGTGAGCAAGGGTATTTGGAAGTCGCAGATGTGCAGCCTCCCAACAAAAAGGAAATGCCAATCACCGCCTATTTATTAGGCGCGCGACTTTGTGAGGGAAAATGTTTGTGAAATTCGCTGTTTAATGTCCCATTTTTATGAGATTTAAAGATTTTTTTGCTACAATCCCGCTTTGTTTGCAGATTTTATACACAAAATTTTTTATTTTGGAGAGATGATGGCGACAACTTTGCTTGTGATTCAGATTATTTTGACATTGCTTATTACTATCGTGGTGTTGCTACAAAAAAGTTCTAGTATCGGGCTTGGTGCCTATAGTGGGAGTAATGAAAGTATGTTTGGGGCGAAGGGTCCCGCAGGTTTTTTGGCTAAAGCCACGATGGTTTTGGGGCTTTTGTTTTTAATCAACACGATTGCGCTTGGATATATGTATAACCGCCAAACAAGTGTAGTAGATAGAATCCAGCTTCCGACAAAAGGTGACTCCAACCTTGCGCCGCTGCCCACCCAGCCCACCAACGATACACAGACCAAAGCACCAGATTCACTAAACCAAACATTAGAAGTGCAAGAAGGGAGCAATCCCTTTGAATCTAGCGCGCCTGCTGCACCAAGTGCGCCCATTGATGTGCCAACTGACACCAAATGATCTAAAGGAATGCAATGAACGAGGAAATTGAGAAAATTTTACAACACGCCAAAGAGAATATGGAAAAATCCCTACAAGCACTTAAAAAGGAGTTTGCTCTATTGCGTAGTGGAAGAGTGTCAAGCGCTATGATAGATTCTATAAAAGCAGATTATTACGACACACCCACACCACTTAATCAAATGGCGTCTATTATGGTGCAAGATGCCTCTACAATCCTCATCACGCCGTGGGATAAAACACTCCTCAAAAATATCGAACGTGCTCTACAAGAAGCTAATATAGGTGCGACACCTAACAATGACGGAGAGGCGATCCGTTTGCATTTCCCCCCTATGACTAAAGAGCAACGTATAGAAATCACCAAAGAAGCCAAGGCTATGGCAGAAAAGGGGCGTGTAGCAATACGCAATATCCGCCAAGATGCCAACAATCACCTAAAAAAACTCGAAAAAGCCAAAACTATCACAGAGGACGAGAGCAAAAAATCTCATGATAGCGTCCAAAAGCTCACTGACGAATTTGTCAAAAAAATTGACGAAACACTCAAAAACAAAGAAGATGAGATTCTAAAGGTATAGATTCTATGAGTAAAACCCTAATTGGCAAAAAAATCGACAACCACATCTATGACCTTTGCACGATTGAGCAAAATGGCTTAGATGGTGGTGAGTCCATTTACCTTGACAATAGCCAAGATTCACTAGAGATTTTACGCCATTCTTGTGCGCACCTTATGGCTCAAGCGATCAAAGCCCTCTATCCAGAAGCGCAGTTTTTTGTCGGTCCTGTGGTGGAAGAGGGGTTTTATTATGATTTCAAAATCACGCACAAGATTGGCGAGGAGGACCTCCCTATTATAGAATCTAAAATGAGAGAGATAGCCCAAAAAGCCTATCCTATCGAGAAATACACCACTACTCGTGCCTTAGCGCAAGAAAAGTTTGCTGATGATGAGCTAAAGCTTGCAGTAATGAGCAAGATTGAGGGAGATAGCTTCAGTTTCTATACACAGGGGGATTTTGAGGATTTATGTCGTGGTCCGCATCTCCCAAATACGAAGTTTTTGGAGCATTTCAAGCTCACTAAAATCGCAGGAGCGTATCTAGGCGGTGATGAAAATGCCCAAATGCTTACGAGAATCTATGGCATAGCCTTTAGCACCAAAGACGCACTCAAGGAATATCTCTTCCAAATAGAGGAAGCCAAAAAGCGCGATCATAGAAAGATTGGGCAAGAAATGGGGCTTTTTAGCTTTGATGAGGAGATTGGTGCGGGACTGCCTCTGTGGCTGCCCAAAGGAGCGCGTCTGCGCCGCAACATCGAGAATCTACTCACCAAAGCCCTTATCGAACGCGATTATGAGCCGGTGCGAGGTCCAGAGATTCTCAAAAGTGATGTGTGGAGAAAAAGCGGACATTATGAAAATTACAAAGAAAATATGTATTTCACCCTCATTGATGAGCAAGAATACGGCATTAAGCCAATGAACTGCGTGGGGCATATCAAAGTGTATCAAAGTAGCCCAAGGAGCTATCGTGAGCTGCCATTGCGGTTTTATGAATATGGCGTGGTGCATAGGCACGAGAAAAGTGGCGTGTTACATGGGCTTTTGCGTGTGCGTGAATTTACCCAAGATGACGCACATATATTTTGCACCCCAGCACAGATCAAAGATGAAGTGCATAATATCATTGCTTTTACCAAAAACATTATGGATCTCTTTGGCTTTAGCTATGAGATGGAGCTCTCCACGCGCCCAAGTAAATCCATCGGGAGCGATGAAGTGTGGGAGAGTGCGACAGATTCACTACGACAATCCCTAGAGCAAAACCACATCAATTATCGCGTAGATGAAGGTGGTGGGGCATTTTATGGACCAAAGATTGATATTAAGATTACCGATGCGCTCAAACGCAAATGGCAATGTGGCACGATACAAATTGATATGAATCTCCCAAGTCGCTTTGAGCTTAGCTACACAGATGAGCACAATAGCGCACAAATGCCCGTGATGATCCACAGAGCGATTCTGGGAAGTTTTGAGCGGTTTATTGCGATTTTGACCGAACACTTTGCCGGGGAGTTTCCGCTATTTGTCGCACCCACACAAGTATGCCTCATACCTATTGGAGATTCACAAATCCCCTATGTGCAGATTTTGCGTGAGAAAATCATCAAGCAAAGCGGAGCGTATGCCGAGATTTTGGACAAAAACGAAACATTAGGCAAAAAAATCAGAATCGCCGAAAAACAGCACACGCCACTCATCGTAGTCATAGGTGAAAAAGAAGTGCAAAGCAAGATTCTAGCGATTCGCGACCGCACCAAACGTGAGCAATATAGCCTAAGTGAGGAGGAATTTATCGCAATGCTACATACCAAAATAAGTGAGGTTCGCATTTGAGCAAAGAAGAAGTATTACTAAATGAGGAGATAAACCTCAAAGAAGTGCGATGTGTGGGCGATGATGGACAAGTGTATGGTGTGATGAGCTCAAGAGAGGCACTAGAGATCGCTGTGCAAGAGGATTTGGATCTCGTGCTTATATCACCCAATGCCAATCCACCTGTGTGTAAGATTATGGATTATGGCAAATTCCGCTATCATCAAGAAAAACGTCAAAAAGAAGCCAAAAAGAAACAAAAACAAATCGAAATTAAAGAAATCAAGCTATCCACGCAGATTGCACAAAACGATATTAACTACAAAGTCAAGCACGCAATACAATTCTTAGAATCTGGCAAGCATGTGCGCTTCAAGGTATTTCTCAAACAACGCGAATTGAGTATCCCCGATGCGGGTAAAGATACACTAAACAAAATCGCACCGATGCTTGAGGAGGTCGCCGTAGCAGAAAAAGAACCAAAGCTCGAGGGACGCTACCTCAATGTGCTCTATGTCCCCAAGAGACATGAGAAAAAATAAAAGTGTAAGGAAACCTTAATCTTACGAAAGGAGAAGACAATGCCAAAGATGAAAACAAATCGTGGTGCCGCTAAACGTTTTAAGCTCAAAAAGAACGCTATCAAACGCGGTAGTGCTTTCAAAAGTCATATCTTGACCAAAAAAAGCCCAAAACGCAAAGCAAATCTCAATGCACCACACTATGTGCATAAGACCAATGTCGATTCTGTCAAAAACCTACTTTGTATGGCATAACAGAATCTGTAAGCTCCCCTAAGCACAAATGTGCAACAGGGCAAGGAGAGCCAGAGGCTCACACCTAAAATGAAGGTAAAGGAGAAATTATGAGAGTAAAGACAGGCGTCGTCAGAAGAAGACGACATAAAAAGATTCTAAAACTAGCACGAGGCTTTTACAGCGGACGCCGCAAGCACTTCCGAAAGGCAAAAGAGCAGCTAGAACGTAGTATGTATTATGCGTTTCGTGATAGGAAACGCAAGAAGCGAGACTTTAGACGCCTATGGATCACGCGTATCAATGCGGCTTGTAGAAGCAATGGCGTGAGTTATTCGAAATTTATGCACGCGCTCAAACTCGCCAATATTGAGCTTGACAGAAAAGTCCTAGCCGATATGGCGATGAATGATGCCCCAAGCTTCCAAGCAATCCTCAAAAACACAAAGCTTATCTAGCTTTGTGGGCTTCCCCACATTTTTGTATTGCATTTGGCAAAGGAAAGTTTCTTTAAGAGAGATAATCGCTCGCAAGAGGTGTCCATATACCCACGCTTCGCGAGCATACATTGTCTTTTTTAGAATCTAGCTTCCATTCTCCATAGCTAGTCGTATCATTGCCGCTATAATACCTACAGGTGCGATGTATTTGATGATAAAATACCAAACTTGAAAAATCTTACCACTCAAATGCCCCTCGCACATCGCATACACTCGTGATTTAGGTAGTATCCAGCCCACAAACACACACAAAAACACACCTGCTAGTGGTAGCATATACGACGCACTAACATAATCAAACCACCCAAAGAGATTTTTGCCAAAGAAACTTAAGTCCTCTTGATAGAGCGCGACATTGCTAAGTAGCAAAAGCACCCCAAGCACATAGGCAATGCCAATGGTTGTGAGATTGGCTCGTGTGCGTGAGAAGCAAAAGCGATCTATTAGCCATGCATTAAGCGGCTCTAACATCGAAACTGCCGAGGTAATCCCCGCAAAAATCAGTGCGACAAAAAACAAAAATGCGATAATCTGCCCACTTAGCCCCATATTGGCAAAAATCAAGGGTAGCGAGATAAACACAAGTCCCGGTCCGCTATCTGGCTGCGCACCATATCCAAAGATAAAAGTAAAAATCACCAACCCTGCCACAAGACAAAAGACAAAATTAAGCAATGCCACAACAAGTGCAGAGCGGATAAAGTTCCCTTTTTGGGGCATAGAGTTTGCGTAAGTTAAAATCACACCAACGCCTAGCGAGAGGGAAAAAAACGCCTGTCCTATCGCATCGACAATGACTTTGGGCGTGAGCTTACCAAAATCAGGCGCAAACAAAAAGCGCACAGAATCCACAAAAGCAGCTTGACACATCGCATACCCCAAAAGTCCTAGAAAGATAAGAAGTAGTAGGGGCATCAAAATAAGGTTTAGTCGCTCAATGCCCTTTTTTACGCCTTGGTTTAGCACATATGCACAAAGTGCCACAATCACAAAGTGCCACAGAATCTGATAGCCCACCTGCTCGCCCACAAACCTTCCCCAAAGCTCACGCGTAGATTCAAGAGTTTTGGGTAGCCCCATAAGACTTAGCACCATATAATGCGTAAGCCAACCCAGCACCACTACATAAAACGAAAAAATTACCAAGCCCGAAAACACCATCACTCCGCCGTATTTGAGGTATTTTTGTCCCTTGGGTGCGAGAGATTCAAAGGTGCTAAAGCAATCACGTTCGCTTGCGCGCCCCAAAATCATCTCGGCGATAAACACACTAAGCCCAAATGCCAAAAATGCCACGATAAACACCAGCACAAACGCACCACCACCGCTCTCTCCCACCATATAGGGAAATTTCCAAATCCCACCTAGTCCGATAGCACTCCCTGCGGCTGCGAGAATAAAACCGATTTTTGAAAAACGCGTCATAGTATTCCTTTATTGTTTTGTGATTTGAGGAGAGTTGATGAGATTGTTGAGTATCGTTTTGCCACTAGGCGTGAGGATAGATTCGGGGTGAAACTGCACTCCATAGATTGCATAACTCTTGTGTGCCAATGCCATAATTTCACCATCATCACTACTTGCTAGCACTTCTAGGCATTGCGGTAGTGAATCTCGCACGCTTGCTAGCGAATGATAGCGAGCTACTTGGATTTGAGAGGGCAATCCTCTAAAGAGTTCGCGCTCTTTGTGTATGGTGATGAGTGAGGATTTGCCATGCATAATGCTTTTGGCATAGCCCACCTGACCCCCAAAGGCTAGAGTGATTGCCTGATGTCCTAAGCACACACCAAAGATAGGCACATTACCCGCACAAACCTCAATCGCCTCGACACACACACCCGCATCTTGAGGCTTACCCGGACCTGGCGAGATGACAAGTAGCCTAGGACACAAATCCCTAATTTCTTGCGCACTTAGCTCGTCATTGCGCACTACCCGCACATTATTGTGCAAACTCCCTAAGAGCTGATAGAGATTGTAAGAAAAACTATCATAATTATCAATAAGTAAAATCATCGGATTCCGCCTTGTGCATTTTGTGCTGCATCTACCATAGCCTTAGCTTTGTTGAGTGTTTCAAGAAATTCACTTTGGGGGTTACTATCAATGACGATACCAGCTCCAGCGCGTATGCAGACTTCATCGCCTTTTTTATACATAAGTCGTATTGCAATGCAAGTGTCCATATTGCCCGAGAAATCCAAATATCCAATCGCACCACCATAAATTCCCCGATAGTTTCTCTCTAGCTCGTGGATAATCTCACAAGCTCGGATTTTTGGCGCACCCGATAATGTGCCTGCAGGCAAAATCGCTCTAAGTGCATCAAGCGCATCTTTGCCATTATCAAGGACTCCGCTAACCATAGAGCTGATGTGCATAATATGAGAGTATTTGACAATATCCATATAAGATTGCACCTCTACACTGCCTATCTTGGTGACTTTACCGATGTCGTTACGTCCTAAATCCACGAGCATATTGTGCTCGCTCAATTCTTTTTCATCATGCAGCAATTCCTCCTGCAATGTCCTATCTTCGTCTAAATCTTTACCTCTGGGGCGGCTTCCTGCTAGTGGATAGGTGCAAAGCTCTCCGTTTAGGAGTTTTACAAGTGTCTCTGGTGAAGCTCCAGCTATCTCAAGCTCATCGCTTGCAAAATAAAACATATAAGGCGAGGGATTGCTCGTGCGCAAGATTCTATACACATCAAACAAACTCCCACTTGCACGCGCACGCAATGGATTTGAAAGCACTACTTGAAAAATATCGCCCTCACGAATATACATCTTTGCTTTTTGCACCATAGCACTGAATTGAGCTTGGGAATAATCTGCCTGTGGCTGGGTGGAGAAACAAAAAGCTTGATTGCGCGCTTTTGTGCCACTGCGTAAAAGCTCCTCTAAGTTTTCAAGGTATTCTCTAGCTTTGGCATACGATTGTGTGAGATTTTCTAGGCTGATGTTAGTGATAAGAAAAATTTTTTGCTTGAAATGATCAAAGGCGATGAGTGTGTCAAAAAGCATCAAATCCACATCGTTAAATCCTTCATTGTCCGCAAACAAATACGCAAGTTTTGGCTCAATATAGCCAATGTATTCATACGCGAAATACCCCACAAGCCCACCGGTAAATGGCGGAAGATTCTCTATTTTTGGGCTTTTGTAGTTTGCAAGGGTTTCTCTGATAGCTTGTTTGTGATCTTCATAGCTAGTGTGAGAATCGCTATCACGCAGGTAGCGCACTTGTGCCTTGCCATTGTTGCACACAATTTCTAGTTTGGGATTAAACCCTACAAAGCTATAACGTCCCCATTGTTTTCTATCCTCTACACTCTCAAGCAAAAATATATGCCTAGATTGCGTCTTAAGCGTGCGCACTACCTCTATGGGCGTGGTAAAATCCGCGTATATTTCCCTAGCAACTGGCACACATTTATATGCGCGAAGGTTTGGAATCTGCTCTATCATCTCCAAACTCGGATACATAAACATCTCCTCACTATAGATTCTAACTTGCACATTTGCTGTGGAATTATAGCCATTTGTGTGAGGTTTTCCCCTTATTTTTGCCACTCAAAATCAAAATATCACAATATTATGGGACAAAATAAATCCAAGCCCCACCAAGTGATAACAAGTTTGCCAAAAGGTTGGTTTATAGAATCTACTCCATTGCCAAGTGGCGTTAATGATGTTTTGACACCAAAAGATTCTAGAATCTCGCACTAGATTCTGTATATGAACGCGTAAGCGCAGCGAGATTCACTCTCCACGAGCGATACCAATTTGCCACAAGCAAATTGCAATGAAATGATAGAATCTAGCTTGATTTATAGAAAAGGTGTTAGCCCAAGTGGCGTTAATGATGTTTTGACACCAAAAGATTCTAGAATCTCGCACTAGATTTTGTGTATGAACGCGAAGCGCAGGCGAGTGGAGATTCACTCTCCACGAGCGATAACAAGTTTGCATAGCAAACTTGCAATAAAATTATAGAATCTAATTCGGTGGATAGAAAATGCGCCAACTCAAATCGCGTTCCTGACGCGCTGACACCAAGCAAGGTTTTAGATTCTACAAAACTCTTTGTATGCTCGCGCAGCGGAGGAATTAGGGGCTTTGCTCCTAATTCCGATACCAAGTTTGCGACACGCAAACTTGCAATAAAATAATAGAATCTAAAGCAACCAGCGACATTACAGAATCTAAGTAATCTTGAGATTCAAAGAAAAGACAATGTATGGTCGCGAAGCGGAGGGGTAAGAGGCTTTGCCTCAAACCCCGATACACAAGAGCGAAGCTCTTGCAACAAAATATAGACTCTAAAAATTCACACTCACACCACCCTTAAGACTTGTATAGCTCCGTGAGGGATACAGCAAGGGCGTGGCAAAGAGATTGTGATACATATTGCCCTCTACAAAAATATCAATTTGCTTAGCGACATTTAACCCTACAAATACTCGCATATGTGAGTCATAGCCACGATTGTTTCCCACCATATCATAATAAACACTATAATCTCCGAGGATTCTAAGTCGTGGCAAGTGTGCGATAAATCCACTCTTAGCACTCACATAAGGATTGTGGATAATCTCGTAGCGATACCCTAGGTTTGGCAAGATATACAACGCGACATTGCCCACATACGCGCCAAAACCCATACCAATATCAAGTGTTGGCAAAAGCCTAGTTTGCTTATTAAGAGTGGGTGCGAACATCTCGCCTTGAGTGTGGTTATAGAGATTTGGTTCAAACCTAACACTCAAGAGCTTGGAAAAATTCTTTGTGCGCACAAAATCTAGCACCGAATACAAGTGCATAAGCTCTATGCGTTGTAAAAAGATTTGAGAATCTTGCACCCTCGCCTCAATAGAACCTAATCGAGATTCTATAAATTCATAATAACTATTATCTGCGTTTTTTACATCACTATAAATGGGTGCGATACTCAAAAATCCCTGCAAAGACTCTTGGGCATTTTCAAGCCCTATGCTTATCTTTGAACTTTTGCGTGCGTTTAAAATATCATTATATCCATAGACTTGCACAAACTCACGTTTATCTTCTGGTATAAACACCTCATCTAAAGTAGCCATATCGCGTCTATGGAGTGATTGTAAATACTCTATGGGTGTGATAAAGGGTTTTTTGCTCGCACTCCCCACCTGCAAATCCAAAATATTTGTCAGCTCCTCTATGGCATTGGTGCAGTTATGCGTGATAAATGCGTAATCAATGGATTTGTCCTTAAGCTCCCAAAGATGCAGTCTTAGAAGCTCCATATCCCTGCTTGCAAGCCTAAAGCGATAAATGCTTCGCTTTTGGTTTTCAATATACTCAAAATTTGTATTATCATAAGGCTCTAGCGCATACATTCCATTGAGATTGCCATAGAGCGCGCGCACATAATCAAATGGATTAAACACTGGCGAGAGATTGGCAAAGTAGCTGATACTATAACTTTGGACATCGCCCTTTTTGAGATTGAGTGATGTGTGTTCATCGATTTGTTTGAAATAATCCTCGCGCATCACGCCCCTTAGGTGCAAAAATATATGCCCCATACTTGAGCCCGGATATTTATCACTCTCTGCAGCAAACTCGATAAACACCTCATCAACAGGCACAATAGCCAAAAATTCTTGCAAACCCTTGCATTGTGTGTTATCCACAAACGCGCTAAATTGCTCATCTTGCAAAATTTTAGCGATGAAATATGTCCTAGCAGGATAGGCACAAATTACTGAATCTTCTTTGTTAGCATAGGTAGCAAAAATCCCCTCAATAGTAGCAATATACTCGGCTTTTGAATCTTTATACCCTCGTGTGGATAAGAAAAATGGTGAATCTTTTTGGATAGATGAGCGGTGGTTTTGGTAGTGCAAAAGCGCACGCCAAGCAGGTGTCTCATAAAGAGGAATATCACGAATTTGCAGTGCTAAAAGTCGATTTTTTAGATTCACATCTAAGCTTTCAAGCCCCGCACAAGCGAGGCTCTCAAGCACCAAAATAGCACAAAATAGGACTCTAATACAACACAATACCTATTTGTCCTGTGTTTATCCTATTTTATCTGCCTTTTTTGGAGACAGGGACGACGAAGTTGGGATTGCTATATGTCCACATACTTCCAGTGAGCGCATCTGTTGTAGAACCAGTAGTTCCTCCAGATAAAATATTGAGCCAAAAAATACCACTTAGCTTGTTTTTACCCGTAATCACAAATTGCGTTGTTTCATATCCGGGATTATCCTCTGCCAAAACCCTCACAACAGCTCCCTTAGAACGAGAGATTTTAACCTCTGCTGGGATATTTACCTTTTTCCCATTGACTTCTGCCACAACACTTTGCCCATTAGAAGTCGTGAGAGCAACCTTTTGGCTTGGGTTATTTGTAATGGTTGCACAACCACTAAAAAGCCCAACTAGCACAGCTAGCACTACAATCTGTTTTTTCATAAATACTCCTTTGTAGAAAATGTGAAAAGCAAATTGTAGCTCGCAAAAAA
>DXIN01000013.1 GCA_019112865.1 Candidatus Helicobacter avicola | reverse complement strand
AAAAAAAAAAACGGATACAATGTGCCTATAAACCAAGATAAAGGAGCAAAAAATGGCAAAGATTGCATATGAGATAGATTTCATAGATTCTGACTACAAAAGTGATAGTTTCAAAGGTGGCGCGGGGAGGTCCCTCAAAAGCTTTTTGAGAGATTTTGGCGCGGGTGTGTTGGAGAAAAATGTAAAAATCCTTGAGGGAACGGGGACATTTCCTATCGTGCTTAGCGAAAGGGATTCCTACTCTGCGATTGGCTCTGCTTTGCACGACCTTACGCCGTATGTAGGAAGTGAGTGCTCTGTGAAATTAAGACCAAAAACCTATGGAGAACAGGAAAAGCAAAAAGATTGCTATGTGGATTTTTGGTGTATGGAAAAAGATGGCAAGTTTGAGGTTTGGCTTGAGGCTAAAATCGTAGGCTACAACATCGGTAAAACTGCGAAGTGGGAATGTAATGCAGATTTGACTAATACGCTTAAAAATGCACTAGAACAACTGCAAACATTGAAAAAATCTAATGCGACAAAGATTAGTGATAATAATGTGTTTCGTGTGGCACTGCTAAATAATGTCGTGTATTATACAAAAAACCAAAAATCCGATGATGCAGATATAGAAGCCGCACCAAAATATATCCATAAGCAGGTGGTGGAGGCAACCAAAAGCTGTGCTAAGAATCTAAGGATAAAAGAAGAGAATGTCCATATCCTCACAAGTGTATTGGATTTACATACTTTTGAGAGTTGGGAGGAGCTAGGCTACTATGAGTGTCCTTATGTTTTACTCCATACTATCGTGCTTGAGGGATTGAAGTAGCATAGCCACCACCTACTCTCTTGGGTAAGTGGTGATAGGGTATGTATAATTCCTTATGAGTGAGGTTGGGTGTGTTAAGATTACTCATATAGATGATTTTTTCGGTAGTAATGATACAATGATAATACCTAGAAACTTTGAGACAGACAAAGAACCTAAGAGTGTTGGGTTTTCTCGAAGTTGGTAAATTAAAGAAACTATTTTATAAAAATGACAACAATATGGCGTATGCAGTGCTGATAAAAAACAATCTCCTCGTCTTAATGGAAAATGGATTCACTAAAAGTTCAAGACGCCCCGTAAATGACAAGTGGGTAGCTGCGAGTTGCTCCGAGAAGTGGATAGTTGCAGTAACAGCTAAAAACAAAATATATGTATATGAAACTAAGGGAATGGCAGGTAAGGGATTCTTAAGCCCACCTCCAGCTATGAAAGCCGCACCCACAGGCGTTTGTGTCAGTGGGGACACCGCTACTGTAATGTATGCAAATGGTAGAGCTAAATATTTTAGCAAGCTACCATCAAGTGCAGGTAAGGTAATCTAGTTTCATAAAATACACTATATTGGAAATTAATACCACTATAAAGGATAAGACAATGGCTGTGTTAAAAAGGCTATGCTAGTAGTGGGTTTGAGATTTTATAGATTGAGGTGATGAAGATGACTTCGAGGATTTCGAGTGAGGATTACAACGCAATACAAACACCACTTCCGTATGGTGCATACCCAACCTCTATTGGTAGTGCCAACTGGAAAAAGTATGTCAAACAGGAAATAGATTTTGACGGGTATAAATTTTACCTCACATACATTACAGATGAGGACTGCTTCAAAGAAGATGGGTTCTACAATTCGAGTGCAGGGAGTCCATTTAATATAGCAAGGGTAGAGGTAACAGGTATGGTAATGTTTCCTAAAATTGATGACGCCCCTAAAGAGAGGCTCATCTCATTATTGGAAATGTACTGCTTAAATGCACCCAACGAGATGGTAAAATTCACTAAAGAATCTATTGAGAGCATAAAGCACCCGATGTTAAAGCAAATTTTCAATGAGCTAATTAAAAAGGGCGGATATGAGGTTACTGAAATCAATGATAACCAGTGCTATTGCAGAGAGGGGTAGCCACAAAAGTATCAATGTTTTTGGTTAGCAAGTGCCATAATCACAGATTCTGTGCGTTATGGTTTTTGACTTGCTCAAATTCTAGTTTTTGTATTTTTGTAAGTAGCTTTCCTCCTCTAGCCTGCCCTAAGACTAGTGTTATTTGAGTTTCTTTGATAATTTTTGTATGCGCTCACTTAGCTCATCAAAGTCCTTTGCTCCATCAAGATAGCCAAAAAACTCATTTCTAAGTGCCTGGAGGCTTTTGAAGGTATCGATAGCCTTTTGCCCCTCTGGCGTGAGGCGCGTGCCACTGCTTTTGCCACCACCGGCGTTAGAGATGACTAGCGGCTTTGGTGCGGCGAGTTTGTTGGCAATATCGACATTATCCCATGCCGCTTTGTAGCTCATTTTCATTTGTTTTGCAGCCTTGGCGATTGAGCCACTTTCTTTAATCCGCTCTAGGAGTTCAATCCTCCCTGCACCTAAGTAACTCTTAGAATTTTTTGTAATCCATAATCGAGAATCTATATTCATAATCCACCCCTATAATTTTTAGAATCTAATACAACACCACATACACCACGCGCGGTCCATGCACGCCAAACACCGTTTGCAGCTCAATATCCGCCGTGCGTGAAGGTCCAGCTACAAAGACGATATTAGTAGGCAAAACCTCTGTGCCGCTTCGCTCCCTCTCATAGCCCTTGATATGCTCAATCCCCGCATAAAGCGTCTCTACGATACTTTCTTTTTTCAAAAGATAAATGCAATTATTGGTGATAAGCGAGGAGAGACGCGGGGCTTGTGGATTAGCACTTAAGCCCACGATGCCTAGATTTGCCACGCCACAGCGCGCCTCCACGATAGAAGTGTCAATCCCAAAAAGCTCCTCGCGCGCAGAATCTACGCTTTGAGTATAAGGGATAAGCGCACAATCTGTGTCCTTAAATTCCAGCTTCACATCGGTGTTATACAGCACTTGCTTTGCCTGCACCTCTTTGAGAATCTGCTCTATGGTGGATTCTAGCTCCTGCACGCTAGATTCCCGCACGATGGCTTTATTGTTGGTTTGATTGAGTTTGTATTCCTCCAAAAGCTCCTTGTGCGTGTAGTTCATAGGATTAGCATAGCGCACGCTGGGGCTTGGGATATGTGCGTTGGATTTAAGAGAATCTCGCACGCGTCCTAAAATCTCACTCTTACTCATAAATCACTCCTTGCATTTGGGATACTTTTTTGTGAAGCCCACCGCTAATTTGTGGAAACTCGCGGTATTTCACCCAAGTCTTTAGCAATGGCACAAAGGGCGCAAACACCTTGCCAAGTGGCGCGAAAACCCCCGCTAAACTCAACACAAACCGCCATTTGCTAGGATTTGTCGCTAGACTTGCAAACTGCGCCATTGCCTTGATTTCGGCAGGATTTTGCGTGGTTACATCTGTCCCCACTACGCTTTTACGCCCCTGTCCCACGCGCTCACTACGCAAATCCCTAATCAGCTCTGCAAGTGGAATTTGCACCGGGCAAACCTCGCTACATCGCCCACATAGGGAGCAGAGATCTAGCATTGGACTAAATTTATTTAGCCCAAAAATTTGGGGGGAAATCACCTCGCCAATAGGTCCGGGATAAGTGCTTAGATAAGCGTGTCCGCCGATTTTGTCATACACTGGGCAGTGGTTTAGGCAAGTGCCACAGCGGATACAGCTAAGTGCGCGGTAGTAGTGTGGGTCGCTAAGCATTTGTGAGCGGTTGTTATCAAGCAGGATAATATGCACTTCCTTGGGTCCATCAAGCTCGCCCTCTTTGCGTGGGGAAGTGATGATATTGTTGTAGCAGGTTACGGGCGCACCGGTGGCAGAGGGGATTAGCAGGGCATTAAGCGTGCTAGCGTCCTCAAAGCTTTCAATCACCTTTTCGATTCCACAAAATGCGATGTGGATATCACACGCCGTGGTGCTCATACGCCCATTGCCTTCATTCTCTAGTAGCCATATCGCCCCTTCATTAGCGATAGCGAAATTCACGCCACTAAGCCCTAGCCTAAATTCCTTAAACTCCTTTCTTAAATGCACGCGCGCAATTTCATTGAGTTTTTCGGGTTCAGATTCTAGCGGTGCGCCAAGCTTTTGGTGAAAAATCTCGCCGATTTGGTAGCGGTTTTTGTGAATCGCTGGGGCGACGATATGCACCGGTGGCTCATCAATAAGCTGGATAATGATCTCGCCCAAATCCGTTTCAATCGGCTCTAGCCCTTTAGTTTTCAAAAACGCATTGAGGTGGGTCTCCTCACTCGCCATTGACTTGCCTTTGAGGATTTTTGTAATGCCATTTTTTTGCATCACATCAAGCACGATTTGGTTTGCTTCCTCGCTGTTTTTTGCCCAATGCACGATGAAGCCATTTTTGAGCGCATTAGATTCAAACTCCTCTAGCAAGCTATCTAGCTTGGAGAGGTTTTTTTGCTTAATCTCCTTGCCCTTTTGCCGCAAAGCTTCCCAGTCCAAAAACCGCGTGGAAATGAGCTTTTTACGATTGCCTTTAAGCGTGTCCATCACGCTTAGGAGGTTTTTGCGTAGTTGGGCGTCCTCTAGCTTGGTATGCACGATATCGTGGTATTGTTGTTTGATACTGCTCATATTGCCTCCTTATAGTCCGATTCGCTGTGCTAAGAAATCATACAAGTGCATAGGCTTGACATTCACGCCTTGCTTTTTCATCGCACCAGATATGTTTAGCAAACACCCCGCATCCGCACTCAAGACATACTCCACACCACGAGAAGCGATGTCTTGCACCTTTTGGGTTACCATCGCATTAGAGATTTCAGGCTCTTTGACACTAAAAGTCCCACCAAATCCGCAGCACTCCTCCTCGCGCTCTAGCTCGATAAGCTCGACATTATTAAGGCTTTTTATGAGGTTTTTAGCAGAATCTATGCACTTTGCGCTTCGCAGTGCGTGGCAGTTGCTATGCCAAGTAACCTTAGTAGGTGCGCCCTTATCTTCATAACGCACCTTTAGCACTTTGTCCAAAAACTCGCTAAGCTCGTAGATTCTGCTACTAAATTCTCGCGCTTGAGATTCATACTCACTTCCTTCAAAAAGCTCGATATAATCGACTTTCATCATTCCTGTGCAAGAACCGCTAGGTAAGATAATAGGCTCACTACCTTTGAAAAGATTCATATTATGAAGGGCGATTTTTTTGGTCTCCTCATAATACCCAGAGTTAAAGCTAGGCTGTCCGCAACAAGTTTGGTCTTTTTTGAAGATGACTTCTATTCCCTCTTTTTGCAAAAGCTTGATACTATTGACACAGGTATCGGCAAACGCCGCCGCACCGATACAGGTTGAGAAAAAATACACTTTCAAGATTGGCTCCTTGGTTTGTTGTTATCATAAGTATAATACCCCAATCCTGCTTAAGTAATATGCAAGACATCTTGTTTCTTTTATAATTTATTAAGTTTTGTTTCAAAATTACATTTTTTTGGAGTTTTTGTGTATGGTTTTTGGCATTTGTCCTTGAGTTTTATAAAAAAATTGTTAAACTAAGGGAGTTAAGCAATATTCAAATTTTCATTGGGTTTTTACGAAATCGGGATTGAACAAGAATCTTAATGGGATTTTGGATAGTGCTTTGCGGAATTTTGACTGATGGAGGTGTTTCTTATGGAAACTCAAGTGCTTGGGTGGGTGCAGAACTATAATCCACTAGATAATATGTGGCTAAGTGCGCTTGTAGCGTTTTTGCCTATCGCAATGTTTTTTGTCTCACTTGTCGTGTTGAAGACAAAGGGGCATACAGCAGGGTTTTTGACCGTATGTTTGGCAGCAATTATTGCGGTTTTTGTGTATGGTATGCCAGCAGATAAAATGCTTTGGAGTTTTGTGTATGGCGGACTTTATGGCGTGTGGCCAATCGCGTGGATTATCATCGCGGCGATTTTTCTCTACAAGCTTACGGTGAAATCTGGGTATTTTGATATATTGCGTGAATCTATCATCGCGATTACGCCCGATCAACGAATTCAGGTTATTCTCATTGGTTTTTGTTTTGGAGCGTTTTTGGAGGGAGCGATTGGCTTTGGTGGTCCCGTGGCGATTACGGCGGCATTGCTCGTAGGGCTAGGCTTGCGTCCATTGTATGCAGCGGGGCTTTGTATGATTGCAAACACTGCACCGGTGGCTTTTGGGGCAGTTGGGATTCCAATCACTGCGATGGCAAAGGCAGTTGATGTCCCAGCACTTGATATTTCGGCAATGGCAGGGCATATGCTCCCACCTCTCTCGCTTTTTGTGCCGTTTTTCCTTATCTTTTTGATGAATGGTTTTAAAGGCGTGAAAGAAACTTGGCCTGTGGCACTTGTGGCAGGTGGAAGCTTTGCAATCGTGCAATACATTACTGCGACACGTCTAGGACCAGAATTGCCCGATATTGCTTCGGCTGTGGTATCTATTGTGGCAGTGGCGGTATTTCTTAGATTCTGGCAACCAAAGAATGTCTTTAAGTTTGATGAAAATGTGGGCGGTAGCGCGACCATAGAGACAAAAAAATATGCGACTAAAGATATTGTATTAGCGTGGTTGCCATTTGTGTTGCTTATTTTGGTAATTGTGATTTGGACACAAGGTTGGTTTAAAGATCTCTTTGTGGCTGCAGGTGCGAAACTCTCTACGGGTGGTGTGGCACAAGAAGCTGGGATTTTGAATTTCTCTGTGTTTAATGTCGCTTTCCCAAGCCTTGCAGAGATTATGCAGCACTATCCCGTCGTGCCAGAATCTAAAGGCAATGTGCCGGTAAAATCTGTGCTTGAGTTTTCACTCATCAATGCAACAGGGACTTCGATTTTAATCGTTGCAATCATCACGATGTTTTTGCTCAAAGTCAAGGTTTCTACCGCAGTAGCGACTTTTGGCGAAACACTCAATGAAATGAAGTTCGCAATCCTCACTATCGTGCTTGTGGTAGGGTTTGCGTTTGTTTCAAATTATAGTGGCTTGTCTGCATCTTTGGCATTAGCACTTGCACAAACCGGTGATGCCTTCGCGTTCTTCTCACCTGTGGTTGGTTGGATTGGCGTATTTCTAACCGGTAGTGATACAAGCTCCAACCTCCTCTTTGGGACATTGCAGCAGCTTACAGCAAGACAGCTCGATATACCAGAGGTGTTATTCCTCGCAGCAAACTCTGTGGGTGGCGTTGTGGGCAAGATGATTTCTCCACAAAGTATTGCGATTGCTTGTGCGGCGGTGGGATTAGTCGGTAAAGAATCTGATCTCTTTAGATTCACAATCAAATATTCTATACTCTTTGTGATTGGTATTGGTATCTTTACTTACGCTATTGCGTTTTGGATACCTTGGATTATCCCTGCGGTATAGGCTAAGTCTCCCCTAGATTTTAGGGGAGGATATTTCTTGAGGTTATATTGATGATGGGGCTTTGTAGGCATTGTGTGCGCGTGGGGGTTTTAAGTCTCTTCATAAATGTATCCTTGGCACAGGCAAAAAGTGGTTTTGAGATTTTTGGCGATGTGATGCAGACATTGCCTTTTGTGATGATGGCATATAGCTATGCTACCGATGATATAGAGGGTGTTAAGCAACAAGCTCTAGGCTCGGCAGTTACTTTGGCGAGCACGCATCTCATCAAGCAGGGATTTGTGATTCTTTCGCGCTCTGATGAGAATCTTGCAAGTATTTCCCAACGACCAAACAATGGTAGCTATGATGGATTTCCTTCTGGACACACATCGTTTGCGTTTTCTGCGGTGGGATTTGCTCACAAACGATATGGGTGGAAGTTTTCTGTGCCTCTAGGGGTTTTGGCTACACTCACGGGTGCTTCGCGTGTGTATGCACAGCGACATACCACCGAGCAAGTTCTCGCTGGTGCGGCTTTGGGGTTTTTTGTCTCATACGCCTTTGCTAGCAAACTAGAATCTCATAATATGGCACTTACCCTCGGTAT
Source organism: Candidatus Helicobacter avicola (assembly GCA_019112865.1). Taxonomy (GTDB): domain Bacteria; phylum Campylobacterota; class Campylobacteria; order Campylobacterales; family Helicobacteraceae; genus Helicobacter_F; species Helicobacter_F avicola. The sequence goes on along the minus strand of DXIN01000013.1, from coordinate 25,646 downwards.
CACGTCTCACAACGGCTATATACTTAGTGTGTATAAGCGTTTTTAAAATTTGGAATATCTTTTGCTTTGTAGTGAAAAAATCAAATCAAAGGAATGAAATATGAAAAACAAAGTGCTAAGAGGCTCTGTCGTGGCAGCTATCGCATTGGTAATGGGTGGTTGCAGTTTGCTCGATGTAGCGGGTGATTCGCGTTCTGCAAATAATGGATTAATACCGCCAAGTGCGCAGCCAAACTACGCACCGATCCAGGCACCCACATATCCTCCTATGCCGGGATATAACACAAATCCAAACCTAGTCGCACGACCCACTATGGCGCAGCCACAGCGCGTCAATACAATGGTGATTGATAAGGTTGAGGTTTCTGGTGTGCATGATCGCGATCCAAAATTTGAGAGAGATGAGATTCTTACGCCTAGGCAGTCAGAATCTCTTATTCCAAATTCGCCAATGCTTACAGAAAACAATGTCATTGAACTTAATGCAGTGGGTATGGGGATACCACCGGAGAATACGATTTCGCCCGGTCAGGCTATGGCTCTTGCTAAACGCGCTGCAATTGTCGATGCGTATAGACAGATTGGTGAAAAAATGTATGGTATCCGCTTGAATGCACAAGATACAGTCAAAGATATGATCGTGCAAAACTCAACCGTGAAAACAAAAGTCCAAGCACTTATCCGCAATGCCGAGATTAGCGAGAGTATTTGGAAAGATGGTGTGATGCAAGTGAGTATGCAGCTAAAACTTGATGGTAGAATCTGGCATAGAGTGCTCTCTGGCGGCAAGTAAAATTTTTATTATCGTATGCACATAAAGTTTTCGTATTTTCTTTGTGTCGCTTGTGCTGTATTGCTAAGTGCATGTGCAGAATTGAGCGAGAGTCTTAGCACATTGTTTGATGTGGGGGAGCAAAAAACCCCCCAAGAAGAAGAAATCGTGCGTCCTACAAAATTTAAAATCTTAGAGATTCAATCCCCCCAAATTTCTTTTTATGATTTTGCCACGATTACCTACAAGCGTAAAAGCACGGAATTAAAGCTCTACAAGCTAGGTAAGGTTGTGGGAAGTATCACGATAAAGCCCTCATCAATTTGTTTTAACAACGATTGCCTAGGGAAATGGAATGCTGCAAAGAATTTTTTTGGTGCGGTAAGCTATGGAAATTTGTTTGAGGATATTATCTTTGGACGTGATATTTTTGATGGTGAAGGCAAGGGTATAGCCCCAAATGGGGCGATGACGCAGTGGTTTGTGAAATCCGGACAAGAGATTTATTATGAACGCAACGACTCCTATACGATATTTCAAAATAAAAGTAATGGTGTCGTCATAGGCATACAAAACTACACCATCAAAAGCAAGAAAAACTAGGTTTCTTACTAAGCCTCTTAATGCAAGGCTGTGTTGAGCTCAATTTTTCTATTACTCCTAAAGGCTATCATTTTGCCACTTGTAGAATCTTGTCTGAAATGCACACCATTTTTGCCCGATAGTTCTCTGCCTTTATAAAGTCCATTTGGGTTGATGACAAAATCTGCGTTGATTTGTGCAAGTTTTTCCGCCTCTGCTTTAGAAACCTCAAAAATAGTGCCAGCCAAGACAGCAATCCCCCCATCGACGATGCACCCATCACCTAGGCTAATTCCTGTGGAGCTATTGACACCAAGTAGGCAGTTTTTGCCAATGCTGATAGGATCAGAGTTCCCACCACTTAGCACGCCTAAGATACTTGCACCCCCACCTACATCACTACCTTCACCGACAATAACGCTTGAGGAGATTCTGCCCTCATTCATACACGCGCCCATCGCACCGGCATTAAAATTCACATAACTAGCTCCGGGCATTTGTGTGTAGCCACCCGTCCCTAAATACGCACCAAAGCGAGTTTTTGCAGTGTCAAGCAAGCGGATATTATCATATTGTGGAATCACCTGCATTAAGTAACGCGGAAATTTATCGACAAAGTCAATCGTGGGGAATTTGTTTTTGAGTTTGAGGGGAATTTCTTTTTTGCGTAGCCATTCTAGTTCATAGGGTTTGTTACCACTCCATGCGACATTGCTAAGAAGCCCAAAGATTCCATCAAGATTAAGGCTGCGCAATGGTGCTTTGCCTAAAGAGAGAGCCAAGAGTTTCATATAAGCACTCTCCACACTTTGGCATACAGAATCTGCATATAATACACAAAATCTGTATTTTGCCTCTCCATTGCGGGTTTGAAGCTTGCCTTTTTTGGCAATTTTATGGAGTTCTAAAATCACTTGGATATTTTTGTGTGTTTGATCATCGCTAAGTGCCTCGCTTAGGAATGGATTATAGAGTTCTAGGGCTTTTTGTAAAAAAGTCTCATTGATGCCATACACAGATTCGTTTTCGTTTTGTGAAATTAATGAATCTGCTTGTTTGGCGGCATAAGAGAGCACAGCATAGGTGCCGAGATTTTCGCCCTGCCAATTTAAGAGTGGATAGGTCGCACAAAGAATTTTTTGAGAACATTTACCTATATCCACACGCGCAATACCAAATCCTAGCGGTTGCTTATAGTTTGGGTCTTTTTGAAATGTATCAACAAATTTTTTAAATTTTTCCATTATTCATCTCCTAAACAACAAATTTAGACTAAACCTATGCAAAAGCTAGAAATTGTAGCAAAAAATTAGATAAGAATACTTAAGATAGGTTGGAGAAAATCATAGTGAGTAAAAAAGTAATATGCCATAAAATTTTTATACAATAATTTACTTTGTGTTTAGAGTTTAATAGAGCCTTAATATTGAAACTTATAGAATGGAGATGTTTAGAAATACCAAAAATTAAGGAGTGGATATGCAGAATAATAATAGTCTTGCTTTAGAATACGACTACAGCATAGCAAAGTTATTCGTGTTTTCTGTGCTAGCATTCGGCTTTGTTGGATTGCTTCTTGGTGTGGTTGCCGCATTTCAACTTGCAATCCCAGAGCTCAATCACCTCGCATCAGAATATGGGACTTTTGGGAGAATAAGACCATTGCACACCAATGGGATTATTTATGGATTTACCTTGAGCGGTATTTGGGCGTCTTGGTATTATTTGGGACAAAGAGTGCTAAAGATAAGTTATCTTGAGCATCCGTTTTTGCGTGTCGTTGGGTTGTTGCACTTTTGGCTTTACATCGTGCTTATGGCTTTAGCGGTAATCACGCTTTTTGGAGGTTTGACACAATCTAAGGAATATTCGGAGCTTATTTGGCCTCTTGATATTTTGGTGGTTGTAGTTTGGGTGCTTTGGGGTGTTAGCCTCTTTGGTAGCATGGGTGTGAGGAGAGAAAAAGTCATCTACATTTCATTATGGTATTTCATAGCGACATTTGTAGGTGTTTCTGCCCTTTATATCTTCAACAACCTCTCAATTCCAACAGGTTTGGTAGCTGGGGTAGGTAGCTGGTGGCATTCAATCTCATTTTATGGTGGGACAAATGATGCAATGGTGCAATGGTGGTGGGGACATAATGCAGTGGCATTTGTATTCACTTCTGGTATCATCGGGCTTATCTATTATTTCTTGCCAAAAGAATCTGGTCAGAGAGTGTTTTCATACAAACTCACACTCTTTTCTTTCTGGGGCTTGATGTTTGTGTATATTTGGGCTGGCGGACACCACCTCATTTATTCAACGACACCAGATTGGATTCAGACACTTGGCTCTGTGTTTTCGGTGATTTTGATTTTGCCTTCTTGGGGAACAGCAATCAATATGCTTCTTACAATGCGTGGTGAGTGGAATCAAATCAAAGAATCTCCAATGATAAAATTCCTAATCCTTGCTTCTACATTCTATATGCTCACAACTCTTGAAGGACCAATCCAGTCTATCCGTTCTGTCAATGCGTTGGCACACTTCACTGATTGGATCATCGGGCATGTGCATGATGCGGCACTTGGTTGGGTAGGATTTATGGTGATTGTAGCTGTGTATCATATGGTGCCTAGAATCTTTAAGCGCGAGATTTATTCTAAAAAGCTTATGGACGCACAATTCTGGGTGATGACTACAGGTATTATCCTCTACTTCTCAAGTATGTGGATTGCAGGTATTACTCAAGGTATGATGTGGAGAGCGACAAACGAGTATGGAAGTTTGATTTATAGCTTTATTGACACAGTGCGTGATATCATACCATACTACTACATTCGTGCGATTGGTGGTTTGCTCTACTTGGTAGGTTTCATTGTATTCCTCTACAATGTCTTTATGACCATTTCTTCAGGTAGAGTGCTTGACAAAGAGCCTGCCAATGCTACACCTATGGCAGCTTAAGTAAGGAGGTAGGTTATGTTTAGTTTTTTAGAAAGAAATCCATTCTTTTTTACGCTTGCTTTTTTGGTTGTATTTGCTATTGCGGGACTTGTGGAGATTTTGCCCGGGTTTGCCAAGACAGCGCGTCCTATTGAAGGATTGCAACCTTATAGTTTGTTAGAGACTGCGGGGAGACAAGTTTATATCGCAGAGGGTTGTTATAACTGCCATTCTCAACTTGTGCGTCCGTTTAAAGCCGAGACAGATCGCTATGGTGCTTTTAGTCTTAGTGGTGAATATGCGTATGATAGACCATTCCTCTGGGGATCTAAGAGAACAGGTCCAGACTTGCATAGAATCGGCGACAAAAGCTCTACGGATTGGCATGATGGGCATATGTGGGAGCCTACTTCACGCGTAGCGGGTTCTATTATGCCTGCGTATAAGCATCTTTATACAAAAGATGTTGATTTTGAAACGGCGTTTGCCGAAGCCTACACACAAAAGGTTGTATTTAATGTGCCTTATGATGTAGAAGGTGGTGTGCAAATCGGTGCAAATGAGTATGTTAGAGGTGATGCCAACACGCTTGCAAAGGCAAAAGAAATCTTTATGCAAGAAGCCAAGGTGATTGTTGATGAAATGGTCAATCAAGATGTCAAAGCGGCATTTGAAAAAGGCGAAGTCAAGGAGATTGTCGCGCTTATTGCTTATATGAATAGCTTGAGCCAAAAGCGTCGATCACCACTACAATAAAAGGATAGCAGATGTTCGTAGAGTTCATAAGTGAATATGCAGGCGTGCTTTACACGCTTGGCACACTTGGGCTTGTGGTATTTTTGTATGGCTATGCCTATCATATGTATTTCGCACAAAAAAGAGGTGAGAGAGACTATGAGAAGTATGCAGACTTAGCATTGCACGATGGCTTAAACGATGAACTCATCGAACCACGCGAAGCAATACAATCAAAAAGTAAGTAAGGAGGAGTTTCATGCAATGGTTTAATTTATCAGACAGCGTAAATGCCCTAGCATTGTTAGGCGCAGTAGTCATTTTAGTGCTTACTGTGTTTATTATGGGCTTATATCTTAAAAAAATCAAAGATGCAAAGCAAAGTGATGGTGAGCAGCTCGAGCATAATTGGGACGGCATAGGTGAGTTTGCCAACAATATCCCAATTGGTTGGGTGGCTTGTTTTAGTGCTATTATCCTTTGGGGATTTTGGTATTTTTTCCTAGGGTATCCGCTCAAATCTTTTTCACAGATTGGCGAATACAACCAAGAGGTGCAAAAATACAATGCCGCATATGCAGAAAAGTGGAGTAGTCTAGATCCTTCGCAGCTTAGAGAGATGGGGCTTAGTATATTCCAAGTGCAGTGTGCGCAGTGTCATGGTCCAGAGGCTGATGGAATGGATGGTAAAGCACAGAATCTTGTGGCTTGGGGCAAAGAGGAAGGTATTATTGATGTCATCAAGCATGGTGGCAAGGGATTGGGCTATACAATGGACGAAATGGCTCCAGTAGATGTCAATGATGATGAAGCTCGAGCGATTGCGGCGTATGTGATGAAAAATCTCTCTGCCAAAAAAGAGACAAAATATCCATTAGAGGTGGAGAAAGGTAAGGAACTCTTTGGCACACACTGCACTGCGTGTCATGGTGATGATGGCAAAGGTATGGAAGGCACAGCCCTAGATTTGACCACTTATGGTTCAACTTCTTTGCTTCACAAAGTGCTAAATCACGGCAAACGTGGTAATATTGGTATTATGCCTTCTTTTGGTTATGCAAACTTTGCACCAGCTCAAGAAGAGGCACTTAACGCATATATTCAATCGTTAAGCACTCAAGAATAAGGAGGATAGCTATGGATAAATTATTTGGTATCAATGGATTAGCAGGATTTTTGATAGCAGTTGTTGTATTGTTGGCGGTTGTAGGGTTTTTGGGGACTTGTGCTATCAAGTCTCAACAAGCCCAAGCAACGAACTTCTACAAGATAGAATCCCAGAGTAGCATTGAGCAAAATGTCAAAGATGCCTCTGTGTATTACAAGAATGCAAAGGAGTAACCTATGAATCTTACACTTATGGAAAAAGTGCTTGCTGCACTTATTATCATCACTATTTTGGTAACGATTGCTATGCCATTTATTCCTGATCTCTTTTTACATCTTGTGTAAATGAGAGCCATTGCATTGTGTCTTGTGTGTTTTGGGTTGGTATTAGCCCAAAACACGATCATAGAATCTCGGGGTGTAGATTCTGTTTCTATTGAATTTGCGCAGGATAGTGATGGCTTGCTTGTGCCAAAGACAAAAGATTTTATTGACAGACTAGGCGCGGAGCTTTTGCAAAAAACAGGATTTTTGCTTAAGGTAGTCGTGGTGGCAGATAGCCAAAAAGCCATTGTTGCTTTACCCAAAGATCTTGTAGGAGCTACGGAGATGACAAACTCTCCTGTGGATTCTGCATTTACTGGTGATACACCTGCTATGGCGCGTCAGATTTACAAGCAGTATTTACAAGAGAGCGCACCTATCAAGCCTTATATGATGATGGTGATGTATGTCAAGGATCAGCAGATTGAACTTGTGCCAAGTGATAGGGAAGTGTTTGATGAGAATCTAGAGGAGCGCGTGTATTTCGAGTATATGGTGCCCCTGCTCCCAAAACGTGGCGAAAGTCTCACACCGCAGCAGATTTCAGCCATTATGCTTAATGGATACAGCGAAGCGGCGGATTTGGTGGCGTTGCACTATGGCAAAACTCTAGAGCTCAATATCCCACGCAATGAGAGTGGGGGCAAGGAATTTGTTAAAATCAGTATGCTTGCTATGCTTACCACACTTTTTGGCGTGCTTGCATTTGTGTATATCGTGTCAAGATTTTTTAAAAAATAAGGATAAAAATGCAAAAAAATTACTGGCCCATAGCAATTGTGGGGATTATTCTTTTTGGTATTGTGATTATTAGCATAGGAGTGATGATTGCAGTAAAAAACCCTGTGGTTGATGAGGAGATGTATGGTGGCAAGAAGCGCGATATTGATGAGCATATCAATGTCATACTAAAAGAGCAAAAAGACTTTGAATCTAGAGCCAAAGCCACGTTGCGTATGGGCGATGAGGAGATTGCACTCCAAACACCCTATCTCATCAAGAAGCCCCCTAAGCAGTCCGCTTCTTTAGTTCCTGAATTTACCGAGCCTTTTATTGTGAGCATTGGTTATGAGAGGATAGGCATTTCTGCTGTGAATCTTAGCATTACGAGCTTTATGCAAGGGGTGGAAGACAGCAAATCTATAGCCCTTAGCCTTGATACTAAAAATTTAAGAAAGTATGGATCAGACTATATCTTGCCTGCACCCTTGGTATTTGCTAAAGATGGTCGCTATAAGCTAAGTTTTCATATCATCTATGAGGATTTTGCAGATGCCAATACCACAAAGTCCGCGTATTTTGAGCAAGAAATTTTCTATCGTGCCAAATAGATGAAGCTACCAAAGTCCATCAAGCCCACACACTGCCCAAACACACAAAATAACCAAAGATTAGAATCTAAGTCATACAAAAGCACTAAGCCCGCGTTTATTATGGTAGAGTGTGTGCTTGGCTTGGTGCTGTGCGCATTAGCACTTGGTATTGTCTTTAGCTTCCAGCAGTATATGAGCCATAGACTAGCCTCACTCCACACACAGACAAGTAGCGGGGCAGATATGCTCCATATCCTCTCCACCGCTCCACAGACTTCTAGCCTCCAGACGAATACACACACTTATGAGATTCAGCACTACACTTATCGTAAAGATATGGCACTGCCCTATACCCTGCATTATTTCAAACCACTTTCTGTGCGATAGGATAATATGCGTAGAGCCTTTGTCGCATTTGAAATGCTTTGGAGTATTGTGATTTTTGGTATTGTTGGGATTGCTTGTATGAGCGTGGCACTGCATTTCACACGTTTTATTGTGGCAAGCTCACCAGAGAGGGTTTTAGATTCTCACATCGCACTCTTGCGGATTCAAAACCTCCTTGCCCAAAGTGTGGATTTGCATTTGAGTTCTACAAGTGCGAGTTTTTTGCTCTTAGATTCAGAGCGATTGCTAGGTTATGGGGATAGGGCATTTGCCAATGCGCGTTTTTTTAACGACACGCTTTTGCCCCAAGTGCCTATTGAGATTTTTGCAGTGCAGGGTGATGAAATAGTCTTTAGCTCATCTTTTGCACCAAATAGCTTTATGCCCAACCAAAGTCTTGTGCTTGTTTGTCAAAGTGCAGTGGGTTCGGAGGATTTTATAGAATTTCTTGCTAAAGTTGTGAGTGTGGGGAATGATAGACTTAGGCTAGATTCTGCACCCTCGTCTTTGTGTCGTGCGGCACTACCGCTGCAAGATAGGCGTGTAGAGATTAGCCATCATCACGATACGCTTTGGCTCAATCAAGAAATCTTGTTGGAAAATGTGCGAGATTTTACCCTGCAGCTTCACCCAAGTAATCGCTTTGTGAGCTTTAGATTCTGTGTTTGGCAGAGATGTTTTGAGGGTGGTAGTTTTGTGGGTGTGAAAGCCGCATTTTTGTAGAGTTGGGAGGAAGCTATGCGTGAGGCATTTTGTAGTCTTTATGCGGTGTTTATGCTCGCTTTTGTGGCAATGTGCGTAGGTTTTATCATCGCATTATCGCCAAATGCTCCATTTTCGCATATATATGCCTATACCCAGCTCCAGCTCTATGCCAAAAGTATGTATGAGATGCAGATTCTGTGTTTGAAATCCTTTGATTATAGGCATTGTCAGCATCAGGAATTTACTCCAAATTCACAATATCATATCCAAAGCCACCTCACGCCATTTGGGGATTCGCTTTTGCTACTTGATGTGAGCGCACAAGTGCATAATCCTATCACTTCAATGCAACAAAATGTCCTAAATAGACACATTATCCTAAAAAGATAGCTTTTTAATTGTCTCTTTTGCAAAATTATTTTACAATGACATATCTTATTTTATCAAGGAGTTTGTTATGTTTCATGAGTATAGAGATGAGGTTACACAGCTAAAGACGCACGATGCGCATTTTGCAAAGATTTTTGATGAGCATAATGAGCTAGATGATAGAATCAAGCGCATAGAAGAGGGTGAAGAGCTACTCACCGATATGGAGCTTGAGGTGCTTAAAAAGAAGAAATTGCGTCTCAAAGACGAAGCCTATGCGATGATTCTCAAATATCGCAAAGAGCATGGCAAGTAATCTAGTGCTAAAGTAGAATCTATGCATATTGACGATACGACTTTGGCTAAGTTGCAACGACTTGGCAGCATTAGTATTAGCAAGGATAAGCACGATGAGGTAAAAGCCCAGCTTGATGAGATTTTGGGGTTTGTAGAAAATCTCAATAGTCTCAAATTTGAGGAGATTACACCTCTTTCACAGCCCAAAACACCATTGCGTGATGATGTGGTGGTTGATTCACTGATTGCCAAAGATGTGCTAAATTGTGCGCCCAAAGCTCAAGAGGGGTTTTTCATCGTCCCTAAAATCATCGAATGAATCTAGATTCTATCAAACTCCCATTAGAGTGGAAAGAACTACTTAGAGAGGAGCTTGAGAGTGCCTATTTTGATGAGATTAGAAATGCTTACTACGCCGAGCTAAAGCGAGGCAAGATTCTCTATCCACCTCCACGACTTTTGTTTCACGCATTTAATACCACACTTCCGCAGGATACGCGTGTCGTCATACTTGGGCAAGACCCCTATCATGGCAGTGTGGCAGTGCGTGATGGGGAGTGTGTTGTGCAGATTCCACAGGCTATGGGATTATCATTTTCTGTGCCTTCTCCCTTGCCACCTCCACCATCACTCAAAAATATTTACAAAGAGCTTGCACGCACCACAGATTTTATCCCACCCACACACGGGGATTTGAGCGCGTGGGCGAGACGCGGAGTGCTGCTGCTAAATAGCATTCTAAGTGTGGAAGCCAATATCCCAGCCTCCCATAAGCATTTTGGTTGGCAACACTTTAGTGATGCGGTAATCGCTAAACTCTCAATGTCTTATGATGGCATTGTATTTATGCTATGGGGCAACTACGCTAAACAAAAGATAGCACTTATTGATAGCACTAAGCATTGTATCATCACTGCGCCACACCCAAGCCCACTTGCCAAGGGTTTTGTAGGAAGTGATTGCTTTCTCAAAGCAAATGCCTATCTAAAGGCACGGGGCAAAAGTATGGATTGGAGTTTATGATGTGTAGGGTGATGTGTGGCATACTGCTTTGTATTCATGGACTTTTTGGTGTGCCACTTTTGGAGCAAATCCATGCGTATTTTTTGTATAAAAATCGCTCTTATCCACAAGCTCTTAGTCTTTATGAATCTCTTTATACCCAGCAAAAGCACTGCGAGAATGCCTATAATCTCGCCAATGTGTATTACAAAATGGGTGTGTATGCCAGCGCGGTGCGGCTGTATCAAGAGGGTTTGGAGCTACCTTGCAAGGAGATGTATTATCCGCTTTTGTGGCATAATCTAGGCAACGCTTTCTTTGCGCTTGGTCGCTATGTGGAGGCTTATCACGCATTTGAAAATGCCCAAAATCTCAAGCCAAATACCGCTACACACCAAAATCTTGCAATCACTCGCACGCTTTTAGAGCAAAAACAAACAATTGCTGCAATCATCACCAAGCCCAAAGCCCAAGATTCTCAAGAGTTTGAGAATCTTACCCCACTTCTAGCTCCACAAATCGCTAAGCCACAAGATGCGGGCGCATTGGATTTAGGGTCTTTAAAGCCCGAGTTAAAGCCATGGTAAAAGAAGAAAATGGCATAATGCAGACTAAACATAAAGGAGCGGATATGGCTATTTTTGCGGCAAATTTCAAATGCAATCTCACACGCGCACAGACCAAAGCATACATCGAAGGACTTGAAAGCTATGTGAGTCGCACACAATCTGTGGGTAAAAGAGAAGTGTTTGTGTTTCCCAATCAAGCGGCATTGCTTGAAAATACTTATGACTTCGTGCGTGTGGGCGCACAGAATGCTCATTGTGTGGAAAATGGTGGATTCACCGGTGAGATTGGAGCGCAGCAACTAAGGGAGTTTGGGATAGATTCTATCCTTATTGGGCATAGTGAGAGACGCACAATTTTTGGGGAATCTCAAGAATATATTGCGCAAAAATTTGCGTATTTTGCTAAGGCGGGATTTAGGATAATCTACTGCATAGGTGAGGATCTTGCAGTGCGTCAAAATGGGAGTGTGGAGGAGTTTTTGCGCTCGGAGTTTAGGGGGATTGATACGAAGTATGAAAACCTCATCGTGGCGTATGAGCCTATTTGGGCGATTGGCACGGGCGTGAGCGCAAGCCTAGAGGATATAGAGCACACACACAAGTTTTTGCGTAGCTTTCTTGATGTGCCGCTCCTCTATGGTGGCAGTGTCAATGAAACAAACGCGGGAGAGATTTTGTGTTTAGCAAATGTCGATGGCGTGCTGGTAGGCAGTGCAAGCTTAGAACTCACGCGTTTTTGTGAGATTATAGATTCTAAAGCCACCAGCGACACTGCAGAATCTAAGTAGTTTCAAGAAATAGATTTAAGGCAATGTATGAACGCGAAGCGGAGCGAGTGGAGATTCACTCTCCACGAGTGATGCCAATTTGCCAAATTGCAGTGAGATTATAGATTCTAAAGCCACCAGCGAGAATCTAAAAATCCAAAGCCTTAGATTCTGACTAAAAATAGTTCAACATTTAAAACAAAGGAGTTTGTATGTCTAATCCACACAAAATCATCGGTATTGTCGTGCCAATCTACAATACTGCAAAATACTTAGAGCGATGTTTAGATTCTATCCTTGCACAGAGCTATACGCATTTTTATGTAGCCTTAGTCAATGATGGGAGTAGTGATGGAAGTCTTGAGATAGCTAAATCTTATGTTGCTAGAGATTCGCGTTTTATGCTCTTTGATAAGCCAAATGGTGGGCAAAGTAGTGCGAGAAATGTAGGCATAGAGTATTTTAGCGGCAAATATACGCAGTTACAAACAAAAGTGATAGAATCTATAACAACCAGCGACATTACAGAATCTAAACAATCTCAAGATTCAAAGAAAGGCAATGTATGTTCGCGAAGCGGAGCGGTGAGAGGATTTACCTCAAACCCCGATAGCAATTTGCTAAAAAACAAAATTGAAATGGATAGTATAAATCCACAAACATTCGCTTTCGGGGGGGGGCAAATTACACACTATAGAGATTCTCTCTACTAACCCCTATTCTCTCGTAACTTGTTATTTTCATAGTGATTTTGTAGCTTCTTGCCTCGCACCCTCGATATATCCTCTCAATCAGCTATCTAGTAAGTCTTCATCAGATTCTAAAACTCTAGATTCTCATTCCTTGCTCACTCCACCGCATATTGACTCCATAATGTTTGTAGATTCTGATGATTATTGGGTGGAGGATTGCCTACTAGAATGTATGAAAGTCAGTGATGGGGTCGATGTGGTGTGGTTTGATTCGCAGATAATCCATAACAACAACTTTATATACGAAGGCTATAATGGCTCTGATAATGCCACAAGTATGGAGCGGTATGTGCAAGGTGGCTTGCCTAGCGATACAATCATTACCGCTATGCAATGGATTGATGTGGCTAGCACACATAAGCTCACATTTGCTTTCGCGTGGCAAGGTATGATTGACTTTGCATTTTTACGACATAAAGAACTTATGTTTTTTGATAATGTCCAATGGGAAGATGTATTTTTTGGCATTATGCTCTTTTCTCAAGTCTCTAAAGTCTATGTGCTTAGTAAAAAGCTGTATTGTTATCGTATAAATCCCCAAAGCACAAGCAGATATAACAAAGATATACAAAAGTCAGATTTACCTCTTTGTATGCAGTCGCTTTGTGATGTGTTTAGCAGTGCGTATGAGGCAAAGGAGTATTACAAGTTTCAAGGCATTGTAAGGGCAGCTCTCGCCTTTGGTGCGTTTTTGCAAACACATAAGTATGAGCCTGTGATGAAGCAAGTAAAGGCGTATTATTTCGTTGGTATTGTGGGCTGGGCTCTAGGACTGCTCCCTGCAAAAGATCCGTGGCGTGTGTGTGAGCAGTTTGGGATTCTCGCTCCATATATTGTTGATGTAAATCTTGGCAAACTTAGCGCATTCAAGAAATTGTGCATTACATACCCTGTATTTTTGCCACTATTGCGAGGCATTATGCGATGTTATAATTGGATAAAATGCACTCTTGCAATCAAAGGTGTAGTTTCCTAGCAAGGATTTGGTATTAACTTACACCAAAGGTATTGGCACTAAAAGCTGGGTTAAATGTGTCTTTTAATCTCTAGGAGTGTAAATGTCTTATTTGTCCAAAATACGATTAAAAAATTCCTTGCACAATGGTGTGCCATAGTGGCAAGAAATTTTAGGATTTTGGGTAAGGTCTTGGGGTTCTATGCTAAAAGCAATGCTTTCTTTACCTACGCGCGCATAGAGCATAGGGTGAGTGTAGCTAAAACCACACGAGGAATTGGACATATGTAGAGAATCTAAAATCGCACCAGCTTGTGGAGGCAAACTCTGGGGTGGTAGAGAATCCAAAAAAGCGCGTAGATACAAAGTATGGAGACGTTCTTGCACGACAAAAAGTTTGGTGCGTAGATTCTGTAAGCACATCTTTTGTGTTTGGAACTGCACCACTCTAAGTGCGCCCACGCTCAAAATCCCTACAATGACAATCACCAATATCAATTCTAGCGCACTAAATGCGTGTCTAAAAGATGGCATTTGAGGTGTTAAGTGGGATTTTTTTACCCCCGCTTGGGTGTCTAGCAAAGAGTTTTTCACAAAGTGTAGAATCTGCTTTTTGAGTAATGCTAAAATCAAGCATTGCGTTTGTGAGACTTAGCCGCACACAGGAATTTTGTGTATCTGGCGTGGCATTTTTGCCAAGCACTATGGCATTGCCTTGTAGCACCCATCGTGATGGGCTAAGTCCAGCAAGTGTAAAAATTTGGGAGAGTGTGAGAGTCTTGGGATCAAGGTTTTGTGAGAAAACTTCGCGTTGGATTGTGCTAATAGCATTGTTGATGTCGTTTTCGATAGCTACGACTTGCGCATCTATGCGTGTAAGTGAGAATCTCGGGATAGCAATAGCCGCCAAAATCCCCAAGATTACGATAACAAACACGAGTTCTAGCATACTAAATGCACCACGCATTTATAGCCTTTTGGGATCAATAAGGAGGTTGAGAGTAAAAGTATCTTGCCACTTTGTGAGGTTGCGTGAATCTTGGCTATCAGAGGTTTTACGCACGAGCTCTATCACACAACCTTTTTTGATAGTTAGAGACGCTCCTCCTACCAAGAATCGCACAAAAAACTCAATATCGAGCTGATGTCCCACAATAAGCAGAGTTTGTGAATCTCTATAATGCTCCAAAAGCTTGATGTAGCCATCACACCCACAATCTGGTGCGATAGATTCACAGATAGCAAAAGGGGTGTGGGTGAGAATTTTACTAAGGGGTTTAATCGTCTGGAGTGCTCTTGTGGCTGGGGAACTAATGAGGTAGCTAATGGGTTTGGTATGGAGAAAATCCCGCACAAAATGTGCGATTTTCTTGCTCTGTGTCCTGCCTTTTTTGCTTAGCGGACGCAGTAAGTCGTTTGGGTTTTTGCGTGCGAACTCCTCTCTGTCCAAGGCGTGTGCATGACGCACGATGATAATACGCGAGAGATTGCTAGATTTCAAGTGCATATCCTAGGGCTTTTAGCATTTCTAAAGTGAATTGCGCACTCACTTTAGCTGCAGATTCTAAAAACTTATCAAAGCTCACATCAGCACCACCATCAGCACTATCGCTAATAGAGCGGAATACACAAAAAGGCACATTAAAGGCATTGCACACCACCGCCACGCTTGCGCCCTCCATTTCTACCGCATCTGCACCAAATTCTTTGATGATCCACATTTTTTTGGATTCGCTTGCGATAAACTGATCGCCTGAAGCGATAATGCCTTCCTTGAGGTTTTTGCCCATTTGTTTGGCGACTTTGTGTGCTAGGGCGTTGAGTGCAGAATCTGCTTGTATAAATGTCGAACTCTCGGGGATAAAGCCCAGCGGATGTCCAAACGCACTAATATCCACATCATGTTGGCAAAGCTTGGAGGCGATGAGTAGGTCGCCAACCTTGAGATCCTTTGCCAACCCACCAGCCACACCGCTAAAGAGGATTTTCTCACACCCAAAATGTGCGATCATCACACTTGCAGTGATTGCTGCATGCACCTTGCCAATTTTGCTATATGCGATATAGACTTCTTTTTCGCCTATTTTTACTTTGTAGTAGGTATTGCCTCCAAGCTGCTCCTGTGAGATAGAGCAATGTAGCCTTCTGAATGTCTCTATAAGAGGTGTAACCTCCTCAATCATAGCACCGATAATCCCGACTTTCATAGGAGACTCCTTAAAGTGTTTCTAATGTTTCTTTGAGCGTGGCAAGATTGCTCACATTATAGGTAAGTTTTTGGCTTAGACGTTTGTTAAGTCCTTTTAGCACATTACCATTGCCAAATTCTATATATCCATCGACTTGTGAATCTATTTTAAGAATGGATTGTTTATAAAGCACCGGAGTGATGAGCTGCTTGCTAAGGAGATCTTTTGCCTCTTGTTTGCTTTGATAAGTTTGTATGGTTGCGTTTGAGAGGATTGGCACAGACGCATCGCCACTTAAATTCTCCTCCAACAGCGCGCCAAACTCATCTAAAATAGACTCTAGCATAGGGCAATGACTCGCCACAGACATAGGTAGGAGCAATGTGCGTTTTGCTCCAAGTGCTTTAATATCAGATTCACACGCGCTCAAATCACTCTTTTTGCCTGCTAGAACTATTTGCCCATCACCATTGTAGTTTGCACACCATATTTTTTTATTGCTACTTTGGGCTTTTTGGCAAAAACTCTCCAATACACTATCCTCAAGCCCCACAACCACCATCATACCAGCATCTTGTCCTTCACAAGCCTTTGCCATTAACGCACCTCTAGTATGCACAAGTTTCACACCACTGCTAAACTCTGCTCCATTAGCCACTACAAATGCACTTACCTCACCTAGTGAATGTCCAAATGCAAGGCTTGGCATTGTGGGGTGCTCTTGCTGCAAGATACTATGAGCTATGTAGCTGATAAGAAAAATCGCTGGTTGCGTGTATTGTGTGAGATTGAGGTTGTCATTAGGAGTAAAGAGCAAATCTTTCATATCGACTTTTATTGCTTCACTCGCTTCATCAAACAACTCTTTAGCAAGGGTAAAATTCTCATAAAACTCCTTGCCCATACCGACACTTTGGCTACCTTGACCGGGAAATATAAACGCATATTTTTTCATTGTATTCCTTTGTGCTTTATATTGTTGTGCTTTGGTAAAAAGTGAGATTCTAACATATTTCTTGCTAAGATTTGCTAAAAGCGTGTTAAGCCTTGTTTTATGTTTTTTGGGTTAGAATTCCTGCTTTTATTTACTATCTTAACTTCTTATTTGTTTTGTTTCTTATTTTGTTTTTTGGACCGGTGGGTGAGTTGGCTGAAACCACGTCCCTGCTAAGGACGCGTAGCCGCAAGGTTACCGAGGGTTCGAATCCCTCCCTGTCCGCCATAATGTATCAAGACAAAATACAAGAGATTCCCCCTAGATAACATATTTTGCGAAGTAAATCTGCTAGATTCAAAGTGCTTATTATCTCTTTTAGTATTAAAATTTCCTATTAATCAAAATAAGAATTGTTATTAATTTTTATTTAAACAAAAAATCTTTATAATTGCACCATAAATTTATTATATGCGATGAGCAAATCCAAAGATGCATAGGTCGGGTGGGTGGGTTGAGTGCATCTTTCCTTCCTTATTTGTTGTTGTGTTTCTCCCAGATTCTCCAAATCTCCTTTGGAGAGGGAGGAGCAAATCTCTTAAGTGATTTGTATCGACCCAATCTGGTTCTTTAGGCTACTTAGATTTTTTAACTTTTTCAATAAAATACCTCGGGCGGTGCTTAGATTCACTATAGATCTTGCCTATGTATTCCCCGATAATCCCAAGACTTAGTAGCTGTATCCCACTAAAAAAGCTAAGAGGAATGAGTGTCGATGCCCAGCCCCACATGGCATTATCCGTAAAAAGCTTGATATAGAGTGCATAGCCTCCAAGCCCAAGAGAGAGCATAAAAAACACAAATCCTAGCACACTCACAAGCCGCAGAGGCATAATGCTAAAGCTTGTAATCCCATTCCACGCAAAAGAGAGCATTTTGCGCAGGGGGTATTTGGATTCCCCAGCACTTCTTGGTTTCACATCAAAATACACAGATGCTTTGACAAAGCCCATATTGTCGATAATACCGCGTAAAAAAAGATTAGATTCTTTATGTGCTAGGAGTGCGTCTAGAGCTTTTTTGCTCAAAAGCCTATAATCTGCGTGATTTTTGGTAAGTTTTACTCCCATAATCGCCATAAGTTTATAGAATCCTAGGGCAGTATATTTTTTGAATATAGTGTCAGTATTGCGGTCATTACGGATACCCATTACAATATCTGCGCCATTTTTGTATTGCTGTATAAATTCATCAAGTTTTTGCTCATCTTGCTGCAAATCACAATCAATACTTATCGCACAATCACACCGCTTGCTTGCGTATTCTAGCCCGGCTAAAAGAGCGTTTTGGTGTCCTTTGTTGGTAGAGAGCTTGAGGGCTATGATGCGTGGAGTTATAGAATCTAGGGGTTGTGAATCTTGGCTTGTCTCTTTTTGCTTCGCTTTGCTCGCAACAGCGGGGCTAAGGCGATAAATTGCGGATTGCTTCGGGGCGACTTGCTCATTTACATCTAGTAAAATCCCTGCATCGCCTCTCGCAAAATCACAATTTACCCTCTGGGATTTGGTCGCTTCGCTTCCGCATCTCATCAAAGATACTTCGCCACCTTGTTGCTCTTGTATAGCAAATTTAGATTCTGTTGCGTTGGATTCTAAATTTGAATCTACATCTCTGAATCTAGATTCCAAACCTTTAGTAGATTCTGAATCTAAGCAATGTCTAGCACTGCCCAAAACTGCTCTTGGGGGGGGCAATTATTAGTTAGAGAATCTAACACATTCCATGTATTATCCCTGCTTCCATCATCGACAAATACAATGGTGCTTTTGGGAGAGATGAGGTCTTTGCACATCATTGTGGTGAGTTTGGTGCTAAGCGCGGTATAAGTCTGTGGCAGGACTTCCTCTTCATTATAACAAGGCACGATAACATAAAGTGTGGGATTCATCAGGACTCCTTAGGATTGGGGTTTGGAGTATTATACATTTTTGCACACCAAAATTCAAAGCACTAGAGGGTTTTGAGATATTTCTGCAAGTCTTTTTGACTAAGCCATTGTGTGTTGGTGTTGCTTGCGTATTCGAACTCCCCCTCTAAAATTCGCCCACTTAAAGCATTTGCGGTGCGCGTATAGTCTATGGGTGATTGGAAATTTATCGTGGGCATCAGCGTGTAAAACTCTTCAAACTCCACACACAGCCGTGCATCGTCTTTTGGTATCATTACCTCATGGAGTTTTTCGCCCGGGCGTATGCCTACGAGCTTAAGTGGTAGAGTAGGTGCGAGTGTGTGGGCAAGGTCGGTAATTTTCATACTTGGGATTTTTGGCACAAATATCTCACCCCCATGCATTCGCTCTAAGCTCTTTAGCACAAACTCCACTCCAGAATCTAGCGTGATAAAAAACCTCGTCATACGCGTATCTGTGATGGGCAGCTCTTGCGCACCAGATTCTATAAGTTTTTTAAAAAATGGTATCACAGAGCCACGCGAACCCATCACATTGCCATAGCGCACCACGCTAAATTTGGATTTGGAACTGCCTTTGAAATTATTTGCTGCGATAAACAACTTATCCGAGCAGAGTTTTGTCGCGCCATAGAGGTTGATAGGATTTGCTGCTTTGTCCGTGCTAAGGGCTATGATGTGGCTTACATTATTGTGCAAAGCAGCTGTGATGACATTGCTTGCGCCATCGATGTTGGTTTTGATACATTCCATAGGGTTGTATTCCGCGATAGGCACATGTTTGAGGGCAGCAGCGTGAATGCACACATCTATGCCATTTAGCGCGGTTTTTAGCCGCTCCCCATCGCGCACATCGCCGATAAAAAACCGCATTCGTTTATCACTAAGATTTTGTTCCATTTCGTATTGTTTGAGCTCATCGCGACTATACACGACGACTTTTTTGGGCTTATGGTGTGCGAGGATTGTTTGGATAAATTTTTTGCCAAAACTCCCGGTTCCACCGGTTATTAGGATATTTCTACCCTCGAGTATATGTGCCATTACCACCTCCTTAGCGTATATAGCCTAAATCATAAAGTTTATTGACGATGCTCACCAAAATCGGACCGCCACTACCGCCACTACCGCCGTGTTCGACCATAATCGTGATAGCGTATTTGGGCTCATTGTATGGCACAAATGCAGTAATCCACGCATGTGAGCGTGCAAAATATTCCATTTCGTATTCTTTGATTCGTGTTTTCATATCTTGAGGGATTCCCGTAACTTGTGCCGTGCCTGTTTTGCATGCAATAGGCACTTTAGCCCCTCGTGTGCGCCAATATGCTGTCCCACCATCTGCGGAATTACACACTTGATACATACCTTTGCGTAAAACTCCGAGATTTTGCTTTTGAGTAGTGCTTAGAATATCTTTTGTTTCGTATTGTGCGGGAGTTTCGTTAAACATCTTAGCAAAATGTGGCGTTACAAATTTTCCCGAGGCGATGAGAGCCGTGTAGCGCGCGACTTGCATAGGTGTTACGAGGAAATACCCCTGTCCGATAGAGGTATTGACCAAATCCCCTGTAACCCAATTCTCGCCCTTTGCCATTAGCTTCCACTCGGGTGTGGGGACTACACCGGACTTTTCGTGTGGAATATCCACACCCGTTTTTTTGCCAAACCCCATTTGATCAAGCACTGCAGCAACATTGCTAATACCAACTTGCATAGATAGCTTATAAAAATACACATCTACCGAGCTTCTGATTGCTTTAAACAAGTCTGCGCTACCATGTCCGCATTTCCAATCGCGATATTTTCTCCCACCTAGCTCAATAAAACAAGGTGTCTCAATAATCGTCTTTTCGGTAATGTTACCAAATTCTAAAAATGCTAATCCCATTGCCATTTTGATGACAGATCCGGGTGGATACTGCCCCGCAATCATTTTATTGACAAGTGGATAATGGGGATTTTCAAGGAGGTCGCGCCATTTTTTCGTGCTAATCCCACCAATGAAGTCATTGAGATTGTATTCTGGATAACTTCCTGCTGCGAGAATCTCGCCATTATGCACATCAAGCACTACCACCGCACCTTCTTTTTGCGCAAATTCCGAATCTATTAGCTCTTGGAGGTGTAAATCCATTGTAAGCGTGAGATTATTTTGCTTGAGTGGTTTTGCCTCTTCAAGCACCTTGACTTCCTTGTGCAAGGCATTGATTTGTGTTTTGCGATAGCTTGCTTCGCCTTGGAGAAAGTCATTGTATTGGGATTCTATACCCATTTTACCGATGATTTTTGTATAGAAAGAAAGCGGATTTTTGTCCATATCATTTTGGTTTGCTTTGGACACATAGCCGATGATATGTGAAGCAGAGTATTCGTTGGGATAGAATCTCTTGCTTGTTGGCATAATCACAATATGGGGACTTTGTTTAAGGTAAGTGTAGGAGTGCTGAATCTCACGATATGCTAAAAAATCTACCACAACAATGGGCGTGTGATTGTAGGAGGTGTTGGCATTGGTGTAGGTTTTGGTAAGCTTTTGGGCATCTAGGAAGGGAAAATATTTTGTGATAAGATCTATTTGCTCCTGAAGCACAGCACTTTTTAGACGCGGTGTGATAGCAATCGCAAATCCCAATTCGTTAATAGCCAAAGGTTCGCTATTTCTATCTAATATCTGTCCCCGTATAGGCACGAGCACATCGACTTTTGTCGCGTTTTTTTGGGCGTATTTTTCGTAATACTCGTGGTTAATGGTTGTGATTACCCATAGCCGCAACGCAATAATGAGCCATACAAAGAGAAAAAAGCCCGTGGCAATCTTAAACCGCATACTCATAGATACTCACCATAACAGCTTCAAACACGCAATAATACACAATCACAAGAGGATTGATAAGTAGTGGTGTGCCAGTGATAATTTCTGTATAGATAAATGCAAGATACACACCCATATACACAAACACCACTTGTGCGATATTTAAGATATATTTGGCATTGAAATTCGCAAGCCATAGCGTTACCACATAATAAAGCACCACAAAAAGCACAAACAAAAACCAAAGCGGCATATCATAAAATATCTCTACCACAAATATTATTGCCACAATAATACAAAATCGCCAAAAATCCCCCTTTGTGTCATAACGCACAAAAAGCACAAACAAAATACCAAGTAATGGAGGTAGATACACGATAACGCTTGCTAGGCATTCATACACAAAAAGCCCAAGCAAAAAAAGGATATTTTTTAAACTTTGGCTATGAGAGCTATCTCGTCGCATATTGGAAAGTGTTTGCATTTGATACAATCCGCCCATATTTTGTGATTTGGTAAAAGTGTCTTGTCTATTATAACAAATCCTAGCTTTTGGAATAATCTCTCTTTATAAGTCAGCACCAAAACTTCATTCAAACCTAGATTTTGCGCTTCAAGCTTGACAGATTCTATAAGTGCGCTAGCGATACCTCTACCTCTGTGGGATTCCTTTACGATAAGTGAGCGCAATTCGCCAAGACTTGGGGAATATATATAAAGTGCGCAAAATCCCACTATTTCACCGCCATCACGCACAATGTGATAGGACCTGATGGCATTTGCCATCTCCTCTTCGCTCCTCTCAAGTATCACACCGCGCCGCACTTCATCGCTGACTAAAGCACGCATTTGCGGTATATCTTTGAGTGTGGGTTTTTGGATTAAAAATGCCATTTGTATTCCTTTGTCTAGGACTTTTTGGGAGCTTGGATTATATTTGTGTGGCACACAAGATCATAAAATGTCTTGCGATCTTTGCGAAAATACGCGATACAGATACCTACAAGAGTCGCCATACTAATAATCCATAACACATAACGCAAAAATGCCACCACAAAAGGGACTTTACCCTCTGTGGTATCTTGGGCAACGAGCTTCAATCCCACATAGCGATAGCCCGGTGTTTGCCCACTTGATGCAATAAAAAGTGAGAGAATAATCCCAAAAACCCCCACGCAAGAAAAAATCACTATTTGATTACCCAAAAACGCTTCCTTAGAGCCCAGCACGAAGTATGCGATATAAAGAATAGGCATATTTATCATAAACATATCAGTAATAAAGGCAATGATGCGTTCTACTAGAAAAAACGGCGATTTGTGTGTGTCAGCGGGATTGCTATTTGGCGTGTGGGACTTGGATTGTTTGATAGTGCGCCATCGTGGCTTTATGCGTTTTTCCACGATTTAGTTTCCTCTACTGCCGGGCTTAATAGCGGGTATTTTACCCTCTTTGCACAATGGACAATCTTGTGGAGCATACATTTCAAATGCAAAATCTTCTAGTGCAAAAAGCGGTAGGGATTGTGGAAGTTTGGCTTCTTTCTTGCGCTCTAGGCTTGAGCCTACTCTTTGGCAAAATCCACGATTTGCAAGCCCTGCAAACGCTACAATTCGCGCTCCCAATGCTTCTAGACATTGTGCAGATTCTAGGGCTGAACCACCTGTGGTGATAATGTCCTCACAAATAAGCACTTTTTCTCCCTGTCGCACTTCAAATCCACGGCGCAGTGTCATTTTCCCATCTACGCGTTCGGTAAAGATAAAGCGCACTCCAAGCGCGCGCGCCAATTCATACCCAGCTAGAATCCCACCCAATGCCGGTGAGCATACACAATCAGGCTGTATATCGTATGTGGTAATCTGCTTTGCCAAAGCAGTAGCTAGCTCTTGTGCTATGGTAGGATTTTCTAGCACTTTGGCTGATTGGAGATAAAAGGCAGAGTGGTTGCCACTACTAAGCAAAAAATGCCCTTCTAGCAGCGCTTTAGCATTGGTATAATAGGCTTTAATATCCATTATATCCTCCTAAAAACGTAGTGAGTATTGTAAGAAATTTATCGTAGGTCCGTGTTCTAACGTGTAATCCAACACATCAAGCCCTATAAATACTTCGTTAAACTTGTAGTTAAAAATCGGTCCAAACCCAATGGTGGGGAAAAATCCAACTTTTTTACGGCGACTTAGCTCTGGATTAGCAACTTCTGAAGTGCGTGCTAGGTCATTAACGCCAAAGCTCACCAATCGGACTTTGAATCCAAAGTATGGATTGACATACGCGCGGTATTCTGCCGAGATTCCCATACGATAGATTTGGAAAAGATTAGGCTTGTTTGCATCGATGTTGAGGTCTGTGCTGAAGTTATTTGCAAAGCGGTCAAAAAATACAAATACACGCAAAGAATTGTCTTTTTGCACGACAAAGTTATAGCCAGCTTCTGCACCTATGATGTAGCCAAATCCACTTTTGGGGCTATATGCTGCGCCAAGGTTTAGCCCTAGATAGAATCTCGAACGCGGGTCTTTGTATTTAGGCTCGGGGATTCCAGCGACTTTGTTGAGAAGGGTTTGGTGTGTTTTTTGGACTTCCTCTAGAATCTCTTCTTGAGGCTTGAGATCATTTTCATACCGCACTTCCGTGCGTCTTTCTCCTAATGCGATAGTAGGGATACACACATATATGCACCACAAAAATGCTAAGGTTCTTAGTCTCAAACACAATCCTTGAATTTGGGTAATTTGTAAGTGCTATTGTAGCAATTTCTGATATACTTTAGCTTAAAACTAAGTGTTTCTTAAGGATTAGAATGCGGTATTTGATTTGTATTTTGGGTGTGGTGAGTTTGGTGCATTGGAGTTATGGAGCGCAAGAGTTAGCGGGATTTTATAAGACACACATAGGTTCTGATGGACGCCAATCTATCGTAGAGTTTTTCTCTCATAATGGCAAGTATTATGCCTATGGGTTTGCTAATGTCGATGGTAGCTCGGCGAGAAAAGATAGTAACAATAAAAATCCTAAATTGCGTGAGCGATATGATAGAGGCACGATTTTTGTGTATGGACTAGAACGCAAGGGACACGAATATAGGGGTGGGAGAGTGTATCATTTCCGCACAGGCGAAGTGTATTATGCAAAAGCGCGATTGGAGGGAGATAAGCTCATTTTGCGCGGCAGCGTGGATAGTATGGGGATTATGGGTAAAGATAAGATATGGACACATCTTACGGAAGAAGAAGTGCGCCCATATCTACACCTAAAACCACCGCGAGATGAAGTGCTCCAAAGCCTCAAGGACTGGGAACAAGACTAAGCAAAGCCCTAAAACTTCTTCCTCTCCACATCAGCTAATATCTCATCAGCTATGGTATTCACTCTTTGAGTGATCTCATTAGTATTGTTGGCTACTTCTACATTCTCTTGGGTTACTCCCTCTAATTGAGCAATAGCCTCATTAATCTGTGATAAACCTTCTGTTTGCTCTCGTATAGATTCACTCATCTCATTAACAGATTGCACTAAGATATTGACATTAGCTTCTATCTCTCCTAGTGATTTAGTCGTTCTCTCTGCTAGTTTTCTTACTTCATCTGCTACTACTGCAAAGCCTCTACCATGCTCTCCTGCTCTTGCTGCTTCTATAGCAGCATTTAAAGCTAAGAGATTGGTTTGGTCTGCTATGTCTTTTATCACTCCTACAATGTTTTTAATATCCTCTGCTTGTTTGGTAGCTTCTATGGTCTTATCACTGACATTTTGCATTGATGAGCTTATCTCTTCTACTGCTGCTGCAGATTGTTCTAGTGAGCTAGCTTGAGATTGAGATCCTTCTGTGAGTTTTTGCATAGAGGTTTTTAACTCTTCACTTTGGGCTGCTAAGTCTTTGGCGAAGTTGGAGCTAGCTTCTAGCATAGCACTTATAGAATCTCCTAGAGCATTCACACCTTTTTCTAATCCTAGAGGGTCTGCAATCCTTGGTGTGAAGTCATTATTTTCATAGGCTTTAAATACTTGGGCTGCTTCTGCGAGATTATCACCTACGAGTTCATAGAGGGCTTTGCTCATTTCATTAAGAGAATCTTTGAGCCTATTGGTTTGGGGATTAGCACTAGCAAGTGTGGTTGTCTTGCCAAATCTCCCTTGCTTAGATTCTTCTACGATACCTACGACTTC
>DXIN01000012.1 GCA_019112865.1 Candidatus Helicobacter avicola | reverse complement strand
CAAAATTTTGTTTATTCCCATTCGCTAAAGGATTTTTGGGCTACTTCTATCACGCAATCTATCCCACCAGCAAGTGAAAAGAGCCAGTATTTATGCGCATAGAGCAAATCGATTTGTTTGGCTTTGAGTGTGATGTCATCTTGTGCCACACGCACAACGATTTTAGCAATCTCCATTTCCTGATGCACGATGTAGGATTGTATAGCGTCATTAAAACAGGTCGTAAAAGCCTCATCAGAGAAAAATTCTTTGATAGATTCTATGTGTTCTAGTGCATTGCTTACTTTGCTAAAATCAAAGTTTTCTAAATTGTGCTTGCTCGCTTCTAAATCTTCTATAAGCTCCGCTACTTCCAAAAACACCTCTTCAATGCGAGCCTTTTTCTCCCGCGCGTAAGCTAAAAATTCCTGTGTTTTCTCTCGTGCCTTGAGTATGTTAGATTCTACAAGTTCCGGTGGTGGTGGCGTGAGGGATAGGGGCTGTTTTTTGCCCTTTGTCTCTATACCCTCTAGTGCTTTGGCAAAGGGCATTTCTCTCGTGCCTTGTATCCTCGCACCGCCCTCTGTGGCATTGATAACTTCTAGCGCATAGGGTGTCTGGGCGATGTCGGCTTCATAAAATTCTAAAAACAGCTTCCACACACTTGTGCTCTCTACCATACCCTCGCCGCCATATGCCGGGAGCAAGACGCGCTGTGAATCTTGTTTAGGTGCTATCTCTCGCTCGCCATATACAGCGTTTTTGGCGTGTGAGCTGCCGTCTTTGGCAAATGCGAGATCCTGCCCGATGAGGATACAGCGCGAAAATTTCGAATACACCACCATTTCGTATGCCATATTTGCTGCAGACATTCCCACACCGATGTATCCATAGTCATCAAATCCAAAGTAGTAGGTGTAGCCAAAGGGGCGCATACTCCATTGCACACAATCTCCTTCTAGTGCGCGTGAGAGGCGTTTATGCACGATTGTGGTAATGGCAAAAATCACATCTTTGTGCTTAGCTTTGGGTGTTTCTTCATAAAACCTTGCGGTGAGATCCACGCGCTCAAGCGAAAATACCACATCGGGTTTAATCCCCTCTTGAGCGAGGATTGGTAAAGATGCATCAATACAAAAAATCGTGAGGTAGTCTTGGTATTGTTTGAGTAGCGGGAGTTGCTTACTTAGGCTTGGTCCGGTAGCCACGATGACTGCGGTATTTCCTTGATTGGCGCGTTTGGTGCGCAATTCCCTAATGAGCGTGATGAGTGAGGGGGAGCGTAGCATTTTGGGGAGATTGGCGATATGGTGTGCGATGCCTGTGATAGCATCTTTGCTATCGTTGCCTACACTGATGACACAATGCTCAAGGGCTTTGATAAAATAGCGGTTAAACTCAATGCTAAGCGTTGCATACCGCTCATAATAAGCGTTAAAGATATGGAGATTATAGAGCTTGGAGTAGATTTTGGTGTGCTTGTCTTGGAGGAAAATTAACAGCACATCTTGGAAGTTAGTTTGTGAATCCAAAAACAAGATTCTAGATTCTGTAATCTCTTGAGAGAAATCTAACAGATGCAATACGATAAAGAGAATCTCAAGCTCGGGCTCGATAACCACCACGCGTTTGAGATGTTCATTTTGCAATAGCACTTTGTAAAACACCCCATTACCAAGCCCAAAACAATACAAATACGGATATTGGGTATAGGGCATAAACTCTACGATTTTTTGATTGGTCTGCTCAATTGGAGAATCTATAAAGATAGGTGCGCAATCTCGGGTGTCAATGATATTGAAATTTAGCACATCATCGCCCAAAAATACCTCATAATGCGTATTTGGCACGACATCTTGAAGTCTTTTGGCGAGTTTTGGTGAAGTTTTTTGGAGTGCACTAAGGTTAAGCGCAAAAAAATCCTGCATAGCTTAGCCCAAAGTTTTGCCAAAATATTATTTTATTGTAGCAACCGCAAGACATTTTGTTGCACAGCGTTAGCCTGCGCCATCGCGAAGCTTCCGCTTTGTGCCAAGACATTGTGCTTAGAAAATGTCGCAGATTCTGCAGCAAAATCCACATCACGGATTTGGGATTCTGCACTTTTGACATTGACTTGTGTAACGGAGACATTGTTGATAGTCGCCACGAGCTGAATCTGCGCCGCACCAATATCTGCACGCAATTTATCAAGCTGAATCCGTGCAGATTCTGCCATATCCATTACCACCATCGCACCTTTGAGGCTTGTAACCCCAGCACCGATACCACCAGCGTGGAGTTCTGCTTGGGCGACATTGGCATTTGCTCCAGAAGCCGAAGCAATATTGGCGTCCATTTCGCCACGCAATGAGCGGAGATTGACTGTGTATTCGGCGATACCTTGTGCAGTATGGAATCCCACATGACTAAAGTTGTATCCACTGATAATGATGTCGCGTGCATCTGTGCGGATAAGTGTCAATCGCCCCACAATCGTGTGTTCTGTCCCGCTAATCCCTGCGAAGTTACCACCGCCAAAAACAAAGCCTGTGGCACTTTGTGTGCGAATAGCGATTGCTCGTCCATCGGTGCTACGCAAATTGAGCCTACCGGTAATGTCGATAAATGCCTCCGTTCCGGTGCGCTCTTTGACCGAGTTTATGGCATTTATGAGGCGTCCATCAGAGTCGTTTTTGCGCACATCATTGACCGTTCCAATCGTTACTCCATTAATCACCAAGCCTCGCACAGTCCCAGAGAGCACCGGTGAGCTACCTGTCCCCATCACGCTCCATGCCGCACGCACGCCAAGTGTATCAGCATGCTTATTGATAACTTCTGCAAGCACGCCGATACCGGTGTTTGCAGAAGTAGAAATTTTGACCGTTTCTATTTCAAAGCTGTTTTTACCATCGACTTCTTTGACATGGAACATCACTTCAGTGAGGTTGCGTGCTGCACCAGAGGCGAGCATTCCCACTGCAGAAAACGATGAACTCTCCATTCGAATATGTCCGATTTTATCCGAGCTTGTAGGACCGATAGAAGCTTTGATAGTGGTGTTTGAGTATGCTCCGATTTGGAACTCTTTGTTAGAAAACGCGCCAGAGAGCATTTGTTGTCCATTGAAGCTTGTGGTATTGGCGATATTATCCAGCTCTTCTAAGAGGCGCAAAATATCACTTTGGAGTGCTTTTCTTGTCTCGGTGGTTTGTCCATCTTGTGCAGCTTGAATAGCTTTGGTTTTGATAGTATCCAAAATCTTTAGCTGCTCGTCCATTGCTTTGTCCGCCACCTGAATGATACCAATGGCATCGTTTGCGTTTCTCACAGCCTGTCCTAATCCTTCACTTTGGCTTCTCAAACTATCTGCAATCGCCATACCAGAGGCATCATCAGCGGCTTTATTTAAGCGCAAACCAGAGCTTAGTTTCTCAAGCGAGCTATGCAAACTTCTGTTGTTTGCCACACCGATAGTATGGGCATTTAGTGCGGAGATGTTGGTGTTAATCCTAAAACTCATTAGGCGTCCTTTGCTAAAGTTTTTTTATTTTGGTCGATTAAAGCAAAAGATATTCCAAAATTTAATACATATTTTTGTGTGTTTTATGTTAAAATTCTCATTTGCAAGGCTTACTAAGCCTATTTTAGATTATGAAAGTGCAGTATTTATGAAAAATCTCATCATTGTAGAATCCCCAGCAAAAGCTCGGACTATCAAAAATTTTCTTGGCAAAGATTATGAAGTGATTGCCTCAAAAGGGCATATACGCGACCTTCCCAAATACACGCTTGGTATTGAAATACAAGATAAGCATTTTATTCCCAAATATATGGTGGATAAGGATCATACAAAGATTGTCGAAGAGATTCAAAAACTTGCTAAAAAAGCCAAAACCACTTATATCGCTACTGATGAGGACAGAGAGGGTGAGGCGATAGGCTATCATATTACCCAGACACTCGGACTACCCAGCGAGGATTTCCCACGCATCGTGTTTCATGAGATTACCAAAAATGCGATACAAAACGCGCTCAAATCCCCACGCACCATTGATATGGACAAAGTCAATGCCCAGCAAGCAAGGCGTTTGCTTGATAGAATCGTGGGCTTTAAGCTAAGTAACCTTATTTCCTCCAAGATTGCGCGAGGGCTAAGTGCGGGACGTGTGCAGAGCGCAGCACTTAAAATCGTCGTGGATAGGGAGCGTGAGATTAGGGCGTTTAAAAGCACCACCTACTATCTTATTACCGCGAAGTTTCGCAGTGGCAATGCGAGTGAAATAGAATCTGAACTCATAAGCTACAAGGGCAAAGCACTCCAAAAGCTTAGCCTCCAAGACAAAAAAGAAGTAGATGCGATGCTAGATTCTCTCAAAACCCAGTCTTATATTGTCGCTCAAATCAATACCAAGCGCAAAAAAACCAGCACACCACCGCCGTTTATGACCTCCACACTCCAGCAAAGTGCCTCGACAAAACTAGGATTTAGCCCTACACGCACGATGGGTATTGCCCAGAGACTTTATGAGGGTGTGCAGACACATAGCGGTGTGATGGGGGTTATTACCTATATGAGGACTGATAGTCTCAATATTGCCAAAGAAGCTAGTAGTGCGGCAAGAGCACTCTTAGCTAAGACATATGGTAAGGAATATGTGCCACTTAAGCCAAAAGCCTATGCGACCAAATCCAAAGCTGCTCAAGAAGCACACGAGGCGATTAGACCTACCAATCTCAACTTCACACCAGAGATTGCCAAAGCCTATTTAAAGCCCGAGGAGCACAAGCTCTACAAACTTATCTATGAGCGGTTTTTAGCTTCACAAAGCAGTGATGCGGAGTTTGAACTCCAAAATATCATCTTTGAATCTAGCGATACAACCAAAGCCCAATTTAAGGCAAATGGTAGAAAACTCGTGTTTGATGGATTCTATAAAATTACAGGCTATGAGGAGAGTGATACACTTTTGCCTCCGCTACAGGAGGATAAACCCGCTACTTTAGTGGATTTACAAAGCCACCAAAAGCACACAGAGCCGCCTGCACGATATTCCGAGGCAAGTCTCATAAAAACTCTTGAATCTTTAGGCATTGGCAGACCCAGCACCTATGCGCCCACTATCGCGCTATTGTGCAATCGTGATTATCTCAAAAATGAGAAAAAGACCCTAATCCCGCAAGAAAATGCTTTCAAGGTTACGCAAATGCTTGAAGAGGCGTTTAATGAGATTGTTGATAGCTCTTTTAGCGCGTCTTTGGAGGATAAGCTAGATTCTATCGCGCAGCAAAAAGCGGATTGGAATGCTGTATTATGGGAATTTTATGAACCATTTATGCAAAAAATTGAAGAGGGCAAACAAAATATCGTTAGTCAAAAAATCGCTATCCCAACTGGTGAAATGTGTCCAAAATGCGGCAAAGAGCTTGTAAAACGCAATGGCAAATTTGGCGAATTTATCGCGTGTAGCGGATACCCTAAATGTAAATATATCAAGCCTGATAGTTCTGCACAAGCCGAGCTTAGTGGCGAGGTGTGTGAGAAGTGTGGCAAACCTATGGTAAAAAAATTTGGTAAAAATGGCGAATTTATCGCTTGTAGTGGCTATCCAGAGTGTAAAAACACTAAATCTCTCAAAAACAAACCCCAAGAGAAGCTAGAGATTCCATGTCCAGAATGTGGCGGTGAGGTAATCAAGCGATTTAGCAGACGCGGAGCATTTTATGGCTGTGGGAATTACCCCAAATGCACTTTTATCTCCAAATACCCGCTTATCGCTACTAAATGTCCCAAATGCGGTGGGGCAATGTGTGAGCGTGAATTTCGTAAAAAGCATATTTATGAATGCCTCAAATGCAAAGAAAAAATCGAACAAAACTAAGAATCACAAGTGCTAGCCTACATTTCTAAACGTCTTTTGCTTCTTGTTCCCACACTTTTTGGGATTTTGACACTCAATTTCTTGCTGATTCAAATCGCGCCCGGCGGTCCGGTGGAGCGCACCATAGCCCAGCTTGAAAATCTCAATAAACCCACAGAATCTGCCCTAGCACAAAAGAGTTTTTATAAAGGTGCAGCGGGACTAGATCCCGAACTTATCGCACATATCAATAAACTTTATGGCTTTGATAAACCTCTCTTAGAGCGGTATTTTATGATGCTCAAAAATTATTTGTGTTTTGATTTTGGTGAGAGTTTTTATCGTCAGAGCAAAGTGCTTGATATTATCAAAGAAAAGCTACCTGTGAGTGTCTCGCTAGGCGTGTTTAGCACACTTATCATTTATCTTGTGAGTATTCCACTAGGGATTGCTAAAGCAAGAGGGCATAACGGCGGTTTTGATGTGGCAAGTAGCTTTGTTATCATCGTGGCAAATGCCATTCCCTCATTTTTGTTTGCGATTTTTCTCATCGTGCTTTTTGCAGGAGGGAGTTATCTTGATATTTTTCCTTTGCGTGGGCTTGTGAGTGAAAATTTCTCTACACTTAGCCCACTAGAGAAACTCAAAGACTACCTATGGCATTTGGTGCTGCCAGTGTTTTGTATTTCTATCGGAGGCTTTGCCACACTCACAATGCTTACTAAAAACTGCTTTTTGGAGGAGATTCACAAAACTTATGTCCAGACTGCACGCGTGAAGGGAGCAAGTGAGAGTAGGATTCTCTATGGGCATATTTTTCGCAATGCTATGTTGCTTATTGTGAGCGGCTTTCCGGTGGTGTTTGTGAGTATGTTTTTTAGTGGTAGTTTGCTCATAGAGATTATTTTTAGTCTTGATGGGCTTGGGCTTTTGGGCTATGAGAGCGTAGTTAATCGTGATTATCCCGTGATTTTTGGCACTTTGTATATTTTTACTTTTCTTGCACTTATCATAGGGATCATCAGCGATGTGTTGTATATGTTTATTGATCCACGCATACACTTTGATAAAAAGGCGTGAATATGGACTTTTGGGCGATGTGGAAGAGATTTAGGGCAAACAAGCGCGCGTATGTGAGTGCGTGGATTTTTGGTGTCTTGGTGGTTTTAAGTCTCTTTGCACCATTTATTGCTAACCAAAAGCCACTTTTTATCTACCACGAGGGCAAGGCATATTTCCCAGTGCTTGTGGATTATCCAGAAACCACTTTTGGTGGGGATTTTGAGAGTTTTACGGATTACTTAGATCCGTATGTGCGAGATGTATTGCTTAGAGATAGTTTTGTGCTACATACGCTCGTGCCATATAGTGATGATAGTATTTTGTTTGATTTACAAGCACCCTCGCCCACACCACCAGATTCTAAACATTGGCTAGGCACAGATGATAAAGGCAGAGATGTGCTTGCAAGAATGCTCTATGGGCTACGCACCTCGATAGCTTTTGGGTTTTTGCTAAGTTTATGTGTGTTGCTCATAGGCGTGAGTGTGGGTGCTCTGCAGGGGTATTATGGCGGTGGGATTGACCTTTTGGGGCAGCGGCTTATTGAGATATGGAATTCTATCCCTGTGCTTTTTGTGATTATCATCGTGGCAAATACGATTGCACCGAGTTTTTGGTGGATTTTGGGAATTGTTTTAGCATTTTCATGGATTGGGCTTGCGAGTGTGGTGCGTGCAGAGGTGCTCAAAGTGCGAAATTTGGAGTTTGTCAAAGCCGCTAAGGCAATGGGTTTTGGTGATTGGCACATTATCACGCATCATATTTTGCCAAATGCGATGACTGCGACTATTACCTATCTTCCTTTTATTATGGCAAGTGGGATTATCACACTTGGGAGTTTGGATTTTTTGGGTTTTGGGACGCAAGATGCAAGCTTAGGTGAGCTTCTCGCACAGGGCAAAAACAATCTCACTTCACCACACCTGGGCATTAGCTCGTTTGTGATTATTTCGGTATTACTCTCTGTGTTAGTGTTTGTTGGTGAGGGTTTGCGTGATGCGCTAGATCCTCGCTCACAGCTTAGTTTTGCCTAAAACCCTCGTATAACTCGACTTAGCATAGCGTCATTTTCTTTGAGTTTAGTTGATCTATCTACCACCGCGGCGATGACTTCTTGGGATTTGTGCAAGAGGTCGTTGATAGAGTGTAATTCCTCTATGATGCTTTTTGTGTGTTTGCCAATCGTAATAGAGCTATCGGATTGATGATGGATATTGCCCACCACCTCGGACATAAACTCTTGCACTTTGTATAGAGATTGTTTGGAGAGCTCGGTTTGCTTAGAGAGTGCTTCAAAGGTTTTAGAGTTTGTGCCAATAGTTTTATTCATCTCATCAAGACTTTGCATAGTCGCACCGATTTTTACCTCAATTTCCTGCAGGCTCTTATTGGTGCGTTCGGCGAGTTTGCGCACTTCATCAGCCACCACGGCAAAGCCTCGCCCATGCTCACCTGCGCGTGCGGCTTCGATAGCGGCATTGAGCGCGAGGAGATTTGTCTGGGAGGCAATATCAGCGATGAGCGAAGAGATTGCGCTAATTTGTTGGATATTTTCTGAAAGAAACTCAAGTTTATCATGGAGTTCGCTTTGGCTCTGTGACGCACCCACCATCGCATTCCCTAGCGCATCAGAATGCCCTTGGGTTTCATTGAGATATTCTTTAGAATGCCCCATTTTTTCACTTGAGACATTGGCAAGTTCGATATTTTCATCAAGGTTATCTAGGATACTATTGCCTGCACTCACATTTTGTTCGGTTTTCTCCACAATATTATTAATGCTTTCTTCAAGATTTGCGATATATTGATTGAGTTGCACGATTTCTTTTGTCGTGTGTCCTGCCACCTCAATGGTTTCTTTCATTTTATCGACAAAGGAATTGATAAACACGCTCACGATTTGTAGTTCGTCATTTTTCCCACGATTGAGTTGTAGTGTCCCACCAGCAAGGAGTTTATCACCCCCACGACCAACATCATTGAGATAGCTTACCGCTGCTTTAGAATCCCGCTGAAATGAGCGTAAGATCCTAAATATTGCAAACATCGTAAGTGCTGTGATTACCATAATCACAAAAAGCATAAAAAATATGACATTAGATTGTGTGTTAGCAGATTCTCGTTTTTCATCAAGCTGTCCCAAATCCCCAAGTATAGAATCTAACTCGGTGGAGTTTTGTTTCATTCCTGCACTGATTTCCTCCATATTTTTCATCGAGCCATTGAGCTTTTTGCTCACATTTTTGGTTGTGTCATAAGTCCTATCAATGAGTATGCTATAGATTTGTTCGAAATGCTTTTGGAGTTGCACAGAGAGTTCTTGCGCACTTTTGGCTTGTAGGGTGGCAACGATTTTGGGATAGAAGCTTGCTAGGTCTTTATCGGTTTTGATAAAGCTCTCATTCCAGCTTGCAGTCATCTGGAGCATAAGAGATTTGTTTTTGGTATCACTTGGGCTTAGAAGGAGGTTAATAAGCCTCGTATTTATCTGTCCGATAAACTCAAACTGCTCAATAAGCCCCTCGTAATCTTCCATTGTGTCATTAGTCTCGTGTATGTGGGATTTGAGTGTATTGATTTGCTCAATAGTATTTTGTGAGAGGGTTTTGATAGTATCAAAGCTTTTATGAATACTCTGCATACTTTTAGATTCTGTATTAATAAACTCACTAAAAGCATATTTGAAAATAAAAAAAGAAATGGCTAAAAGCAAAATCCAAATACTTAAAGTCGTGAGTCCAAAATTTAGCCTAGCTGCGAGACTTAAGTCTTTAAGTGTTTTTAAAAATGATTGGCTTTGCATTCACTCATCTCCTT
Organism: Candidatus Helicobacter avicola; assembly: GCA_019112865.1. Taxonomy (GTDB): domain Bacteria; phylum Campylobacterota; class Campylobacteria; order Campylobacterales; family Helicobacteraceae; genus Helicobacter_F; species Helicobacter_F avicola. The sequence goes on along the minus strand of DXIN01000012.1, from coordinate 15,577 downwards.
TTTAATGTTTCCAAGTCGCCCTCTCGCAAAGGAGAGAGGGTTATTTACCAGCGACTTGCTCTTTGTTTGGGTTATCTGCAGCGCGTGCTACCATGCAGGTCTCTAGTGTCTTAGCGTCATTACTATCATCGACTTTGCTAGAGATCCAGCGCGAGATCTGCGCCATCGTCTTGGAGCCCGGATCGGGTGCGTTGTATTTTTGCATGAGTGCCTCGCAGTTGCCTAGCATCACGCTAGGGATAAATGCAAGAGCTGCCAAAAGTGCTAATTTTTTCATACTTCACTCCTTAGAATCGTAAGATATATGCCGCAGAGAGATTTTGCGTCGTGATATCAGCAGTAGCAGTCGCGCCATAGGTGTTGGCCAAACCATAATCACGATGCAAGTAGGTGTAGCTCAAGCGGAAAAACTGAAAGGTATCAAGCTGGAATATCGCATACACATCATGCACATCACCGCGGGTGTTGCGGATATTGAGTGGATCATTAGCACTCACGCGTGAGAAGGCATACCAGTTTTTGCTCCCGTGGAAGTATTCATAGCCGAGCTTGAAGTGGCTGCCAAAGTCATAGCGCGCACCGATATGGAGGGCGTAGGAGCCTTGTCCGTTAAAGAGTGCTACTTGTGGTAGCATATTTGGCATATTGCTTGCGTTGTGGCTATTGGTGCCATTTGCCCAAGTAAATGAAGCAAACCAGTTAAAGCCCGAGCCCGCGAGATTGAAGTTTTCGAGATGGATATTAGCATATTGCAAATCCCCGATATTTTTTCCATCAGCACTACCGAGCAAAGTATTACCTACTTGTGCTGCTCCCTCTGGATTTGGCACAAGCCCTGCCAATGTAGGTGGTATAGAGTAGTTTGAGATATACATATACGAGAGCATTAGGAGGCTTTTGCCCGCAGATTTGGGGAGGAATGGCGTCTCATAAGCCACAAACATCAGATTCATATCTGCTTGTCCATTGCCACCAGCTTCGTTAAAGATATTTCCCGCACCAGAATTTAGATTGAGATACAACGGCTGATACACCTTCGCAAATCCTACGCGAAGCGCTGCATCGGTATAGGGCTTGAAGGTTACCACGCCACCATCGCCTAGGGCATTGACAAGTAGTGCGGGGTAGGTAGACATACGCGCTGCGCCATTGCGGAGGTTGTAGCCCGGTCCCTCAGTGCCCGGAAGCCGTCCTACAGTGAGCGCCCAGTAGTTGCCAAGGAACAAATCCACATACGCGCGCTCGACATACACGGCAGAGCCGCCAGCCACGCCCTTACCAGCATCTAGCGAGGTAACATAGCTCGCACTTGGCATCCACGAGAGATCGCCAAATGCCTTAGTCATCGCCAATCTTCCGGTGAATTTGGCGTATTTTGTCACATCGGCGTTCATATTGAGATAGAGCCCCATAAGCCATTTGTTTGCCTGTGTGCTAGAAGTGCCATTGTTGTCGATAAAGAAGTTGTTCATCGAGGCGTTAAAATCTAGCCCGAATTTAACTTTGTTGAGCGTGGCTTGCAGCTCGTTTGAATCCACTCTATCGTTGAGCTCATCGATTTGCTGCTGCAGTGATTTCTCTGCGGCGACAAGAGGGGTGAGCGCTAACATAGAGGCGAGAAGTATCCCTTTTGTTTTCATCTAAACTCCTTTTTGGGTTGTGTTTAAGAATATTTCTATTTTGCGAGGATCTTAGAGGATTTATCTCTCAAGAGCCAAGGACAAAACAAAAAGCCTTATTCTATCCCCCCCCCTTATAAGAAGCTTAAAAAGATAAAAATTTTAGGAATTTATGATGGAGTTTTTAGAGATTTGAGGTATTTGTATGTGAATGATGACTACCCTAGCACAAGCCCTATGCCCTCTATCACAAGCACACTTACAGCTACGCCAAAAAGCACACAAAGACTAAGCCTTCTTGGATAAAAGTAAGGATCTAGCATTTTCCTAGCAGTGCGGTAGCCTGAAAGTAAAGCCCCGGTAAAGCCACTGCCCGGAAAGCCAAAAGCAGAGGCAAAGTAGAGATTTGTCACAGATTTTGACTTAAAAGCACTTCTAGCAAAAAAGCCTTCTAGGTCTTGATCCCAGCCATAAGGTGTGCCTTTTTTCGCCCTAGTGTATCGCTCTATGGTTTTTGGAGTGGCAAATTCAGAGTGAATGCAGTGTGCCATAATGCCCGGAAAAAATGCCTCAAGCCTTGCTTCAAAAGCCTTTCTCGCATGCTCTTTTTTCGCCCTATACTCCTCTTTGCTTAAATTCTCCCATTCTTCATAGCTACTTAAGGTCGTAATCACGCCAAAATATCTATCCTCTCTATCGCTTAAGCCACTATCAATTTTAGAGTAATTCACAAAGACAAAGCCCCTTTTTTCTATATCTTGGGCTAACATATCCTCATTATCTCTATCAAAGGGCTTATCAAAATACTCCTTATCCACGCAAAAGGTTGAGTAATCCATATCTGGGAATTTTTGGCTTAAATTTGTGTCAAAAATCATATAAACTGAAGCTAGAGAGGTTTTGGTGCTAAAATTTTGTATAGCCCCAAAGTCCTTGCTAGTATCTGTATGCAAAAGCTCCTCATACACGATTCTAGGGTCGCAGTTTGCTACTATTTTTTCTGCAAAGAGCCTTTGCTCTCCCTTAGCCTTAGATTCTGAATTTGTGCTATCTACAAAAGCCACGCCAATAGCCTTTTTATCATCAAGTAATATTTCTTTTACTTCACATTTTGCCCTTAGCTCACCGCCATTTTCTTTGATAATATCCGCTAGAGCGTTTGAGAGGCTTTGTGAGCCACCTTTGATATACATGCCCTGATGATAGTAATTTGCCTGTGCGATAGCGTGAAAATTCCAATTAAACTTCCACGCATCATAGTGATAATACGCCATATTGATGTTTAAAATTTTTTTAAGCTTAGAATCTTTGATGAGAATATCAAGCATATTGCCCACTTTGCGTTGCCTAAGCGCACTTAGAGTGAGGAAAGAAAGCGTATGCAAGGGTGCAAAGAAAAATTCCAAAAAGCCCATATCAAAGGGGAATTTATAGTTTAGCCTCGCTTGAAAATGTAGCTTTTTAAAGTATTTTTCTAAGCCCTTTTTTTCGTGCGGAAAATAGCTTATCAAAGCCTCTTTTGTGCTTCTGTGCGGGATTAGAAAGTCTTGTGTTTTAGAATCTGTATCACTTGGAGATTTCGCCTCCTTGCCACTAGATTCTAGTTTAGAATCTAGCACCCTCACAGTCCATGCACTAGGCAAAGGCACAAGAGTGATTTTCTCAAAAAGCCCGAGTTTTTTAAACACTATATGCTTCATATCCGTTTTTTCACTGCCCCAGTCCATTTCGTGTAGTCCAGCATCTATTAGCATTCCCTTGCGTTTAAAGCAAGTCGCACAACCACCGATTAAATCATGTTGCTCAAGCACAAGCACCTTTTTACCAGTTTTTGCCAAGGTAGCGCCGCATGCTAGCCCACCAAGCCCAGAACCAATGATAATAGCATCATAATCCCTTTTGTTCATCGCTTACTCCATAGTGGTATCAAGACTTTGCACATCAAGCCTTTTATCCATAAAGGGCTTTGCTTGCTCCTCACTTAGCTTTTGCCACTCTAGCGTGGGAGCAAAAAGCATATCGATTTTGATAAAAAGCTTGTCGTTTTTTAAGCTACTTTTGATAGGATAGGTTTTGCCCTTATCAAAGCTATATATCTTGCCTACACAAGTATCATCACTCTTGCAACTCATCTCTAAAAATACCGAGCCACGCACAGAGCGGCTTTGCAAGGCTTTGTTAGGGTTTTTAGAATCTAGCTCTGTATTTACACTGCCATCTTTGTTTGCAAAGCCAACACCATAAAACTTGCCATTTTTTTCAAAAATCTCTACCACACTTTCCTTGCCTTTGTCATTTTTGGGAAGGGCATAGATTCCATGTACTGCCGCTGACAAAGAAAGTGTGGCAAAGCAACTTAGTGTGAGAAGTTTTAAAAACATAGCTATCCTTTTTTGTTTATAATTATAGCTATAAAGTTTTAATTTATAAATTTTATTGATTTATTTATGATGAAATTACATCTCTATCCTACAAGATTATAGGATAGAAAGAGCTATTAGTGGAATTGGATATAGGGCGTTATGAATGAGAGCCAAGGGAGTCCTACAAGCATATAGATAACCATATACACGAAGGCAAAAATACCACCAAGTAAGAAAAATGTAGAACCTTTGATGTAATGACTTCCAAACCAAAGCGGTGAGCAACCCGTGCCATAAGGAGTGATAATACCCATAAAGCCCATAGGCAAGACTAAAAGCAGCATAGTTTGTGCGACATTGGTATCGGGGATAGAGTTCGCAAGGGAAACAAAAATGAGCAAAATCGCTGTAACATACGCTGTGCCAGAGGCAAAGAAATACCGCATCCAAGAGAAGAAAAGCATCAAGGCAATAACAGCTAGAAAAGGATTAAATTCTTTGAGCACAGGCTCAAAAGAATTTGCCAAAAAGTCCAAAAAGCCTATATTTTTTAGTCCTCCAGCCATAGTAACAAGTGTGCTAAACCACACAAGCGTATTCCATGCTGGTTTATTGCTCAAAAAATCTTCCCAAGTAATAACCCTCGTGCTTATCATCAAAATCACCACCACAAAAGCCGTGGTAGTGGCGTCTATTTTGAAAAAACTTGCGCCAACCCAAAGTGTAAGCCCAACAAGTGCTATGCCTATCATAAGTTTTTGGGATATATTCATTTTGCCTAGTGCCTTGTATTTTTCACTAGCCCAAATTTTTACCTCATTTGAGCCTTTTATCTCCGGTGGGAAAATGATGTAAGCAAGAATGGGGGTAATAGCAAACAAAATAATACCCACAGGTAAAAAGCACAAAAACCATCCAAGCCAATCCACGACTGCCACGCCATTTTTACCCATTAAAGAAAGGGCTAGTGGATTTGGGGCTTGTCCTGTGAGAAATATCGAGCTAGACACACAGCAGCTAGACACCCCAACCCACATCAAAAAAGCCCCTATTTTTCTAGGATTTTTATCAGGATAGCTATCAAACATATGTGCTATGTTTGCCACCACAGGATACACAGAGCCACCACTCCTAGCTGCATTGCTTGGGATAAAGGGAGCAAGGATTAAATCTGTGATAGCAATGGCATAGCTAAGCCCTAAAGTGGATTTACCAAGCTTTGAGACAAGATACAGGGCTATCCGCTCTCCTAAGCCGGTTTTTGAAAAACCTACTCCAATGGTAAAAGCGATAAAGATAAGCCACACAACCGAATTTGAGAATCCACTTAGTCCCCAAGAGATTGCATCACTTGCTTTTATGATAGTTTCAGGATTACCAGAATCTTTTGGTCCTACTTTGAAAAGCACACACAAAGTAATGGCAACAACACCTATAAAAGCTGGTGGGATTGGCTCTAAGATAAGTCCTAGTATGAGTCCAGCAAAAATACTCACATAAATCCAAGTATTTTCGCTAAGCCCTTGTGGTATTGGCAGGATAAAAACGAGCAACCCAAAAACAATGGGTGCGAGGATTTTTGCGATTTGTGTTCTTGAGATATTTGTCCCCATAATCTCCTCCTTCAAATTATGCGCAACAAAGCATATGTTTGCTGTGATTATGGGAATTATAGCAACTAAGACATAAGTGTTTTTTTTTTTTTTGAATCTTTGTCGGGGGATTTATGGTTTGGGTTACTGATTGTTACATTAAATAGAGATATGAGACTTTGGGGCGACCCCCAAAATCTTGTGGAGCTTAGTCCTTACTCCACTTCTGCATCGATGACATCATCATCTTTGCCTTTTTTGCTATCCTGTGCGCCGCCATTTTGGGCTTGATTTTGCATAGCTTGTGCGAGGGATTGCGCCTTTTGGCTAAGAGCTTGAATCTTAGATTCTAACTCTTCTTTGCTCACATTTTCGTTTTTGAGCGCGTCTTCTAAATCTTTGAGTGCAGATTCTATGCCCTCCACTTCCGCAGAATCCATCTTGTCCTTGTGTTCATCAAGACTTTTTTTAGTCTGATACACGAGGCTATCGGCTTGGTTGCGTAGCTCGATGAGCTCTTTTTTCTTCGCGTCCTCTTCCTTGTGGAGTTCAGCATCTTTGACCATTTTTTCGATTTCAGAATCTGAAAGCCCGCTTGAGCCACTGATTTTAATCTCTTGGGATTTGCCTGTGGTTTTGTCCTTGGCACTCACGGTGAGAATTCCATTGGCATCAATGTCAAAGGTTACCTCAATTTGTGGCACACCACGAGGTGCTGCAGGAATACCAGTGAGATCAAAGCGTCCAAGCGATTTGTTATCGCGCGCTAGCTCACGCTCACCTTGCAAGACATTAATCGACACAGCCGGTTGGTTATCCTCATAGGTTGAGAATACTTGCGTTTTTTTCGTAGGGATTGTTACACCGCGCTCTACGATTTTGGTAGCTATCCCGCCGGCAGTTTCTATCCCTAGACTTAGGGGTGTTACATCAAGCAATAGCACATCTTTGACATCGCCCTTTAGCACGCCACCCTGTATCGCCGCGCCCACTGCCACGACTTCATCGGGATTGACAGATTTATTGAGATCCTTACCGATAAAATCCTTGACACGTTCTTGCACTTTTGGGATACGCGTAGAGCCACCCACCATCACAACTTCGCTAATGTCACCTTTGCCAAGCCCCGCGTCTTTTATCACAAAATCAATTTTAGCAATTGTTTCATCAATCAAGTCTTCTATGAGGCTTTCAAACTTCGCACGAGTGAGCTTTTTGACTAAGTGTTTAGGACCACTTGAATCTGCAGTGATAAATGGCAAGTTTAGCTCGGTCTCTTGCGCGCTACTAAGCTCTTTTTTGGCAGTTTCTGCCGCGTCTTTGAGACGTTGGAGCGCCATCACATCGTTTTTGATGTCAATCCCGCTTTCATCTTGAAATTCCTTAGCTGCCCAGTCAATGATTCTATTATCAAAATCATCACCGCCCAAAAACGCATCACCACCGGTAGCAAGCACTTCCACGACATTATCGCCAGTCTCAAGCACGGTAACATCAAATGTCCCCCCGCCCAAGTCATAGACCATAATCTTTTCGGATTCTTTTTTGTCAAGTCCATAGGCAAGTGCCGCGGAAGTCGGTTCGTTGATAATACGCAAGACATTTAATCCTGCGATTGTCCCTGCTTCTTTGGTTGCCTTGCGCTGGGAGTCGTTGAAATACGCTGGCACGGTGATTACCGCTTCGGTTACACTCTCACCTAGGTAGCTTTCTGCGTCCTCCTTGATTTTCATCAAAATTTTGGCTGAAATTTCTTGAGGTGTGTAGATTTTGTCTGCGATTTCCACCGCGCACGCACCATTTCTGTCAATGATTTTATAAGGAAGTCGTTTCTCCGCTTCCTTTGCCTTATCCTCATCAAACATCAAGCCCATAATGCGCTTGATAGAGTAGATTGTCTTTTGCGGGTTGGTAACTGCCTGCCTCTTAGCCGGCTCTCCTACCAAAATCTCGCCCTTATCGGTAAAAGCCACGATTGAAGGCGTGGTGTTTTTGCCCTCTTTGTTGGCGATAACCTTTGCCTCATTGCCCTCATATACTGCCATTGCAGAGTTTGTAGTTCCTAAATCAATACCAATTACTTTTGCCATAGTTTATCCTTTGTGTTAAGTTTAGTCGTTTTTTACAATGCTAACCATTGCAGGACGCAAGACGCGCCCTTTGTATGTGTAGCCATTTTGCAAAATTTGTGCGATCTCTCCATTTTGTCTGGCGGGATCTGGCACTTGCATCAGGCACTCGTGCAGATTGGGATCAAACTCCCCATCGGTTGGTATATGCTCAATCCCATGCTTACTCAATACCTTGTAAAAGCTCTCAAGCGTGAGCTCCAAGCCCTGCACAATCGCTTGCTGCTCTGCGGCTTGTGCAGATTCCAATGCCTTTTGCAATGTATCAAGCACAGGGAGCAAATCGATACCAAAACGTTCATTTGCGTATTCTAAGCTTTGGTATTTTTCTCGCTCAAGACGCTTTTTGGTGTTTTCAAAATCCGCAAATGCCCGCACATACTGGTCTTTTAACTCATCATATTTGGATTGCAAATCTTGAGAATCTTGCATATTTTCATCATTTTGCGAGACATCTTGTGTCTCTTGTGCAAGATCTTGCTGTGTTTGATTTTCTGGTGTCTGTTCTTGCATACAACCTCCTTTGTTAGATTTAGCTTGCGAGCTGATTATAAAAACTCACATAATCCCTATCTATCTTGCCACATACGAGGATATGTCCGCTTTGCCCTTGGGCTGTGCGAAACTCCTGCACAATACCAAGATAGTTTTTGGGCAACAATTCTTCAAAATAGATTCCATTTTGAAGTTTGTGAAAAATATATCCGTTTATAATGTCTAAAAATACCTCCTCGTTTGAAGTTAATGCCAACATCTCATAGATTGCACTGATGCAAAAATGTGCCATTTCGCCTTCTTGTGCATTACTAAGTGCCTCTAATAGCTCCTTTGCGCGCACTTGATAGGCAATTTTTTGAATATCTGCAATATCAAGATTTTTGAGTTCGTGTAAAAACCTCTCCAGCGAGGCATTATACGAGAGTATTGCATATCCCCGCTCAAGTTTGAGTGCTAAAAAATCATTTTGGATATTAATGATGTCTTTGAGCACATTGCGTGCGTGGAAGCGCACGATACAACAGATATTGTGTTTGTAGCTACTTTGCCTCACGCTTTCGAGATTTTGCGCTATACAAGGGCTTTTGGGATCTATGTATTTGATCCAATGATTTTTTAAAGCAGCATAAGTGGGAATGCGTCCGCTACTAATGTGTGGTTGAGCTAGCCAGCCCTCCTGCACAAGTGTTTTGAAATAATTGCGGATAGTCGCTGATGAGACCCCCATATGACAAGAGGCTTTGAGAGATTCTGACCCAATAGGCTCTTTGGATTTGAGATACTGCATAATTACCTGCTCGAGTAACACATCTTTTTTAGAACTCATCGCCTCTCCTTTCAATAAGTATTGTAAATTTTTTGGCGGTATTATACCAATATTTTTAGCAATTTGGTAAATAAATTGCTAAAAATCATAAAACTTTAGTCTAATTATATAAAGATAGTTAAATATTTTTATTTATGAAATATATGTCTGTAATTATAAGATAATAGAATCCAAAGCCACTAGCGACACTGCAGAATCTAGTGAATCTAAGCGGGTAGATTCAGAAAGTGTATGTGCGCAAAGCGGAGGGGTGAGAAGCTTTGCTTTAAGCCCCGATAAACAAGAGCACAGCTCTTGCAATAAAATATATAGAATCCAAAGCCACTAGCGACACTGCAGAATCTAAGCAGTCTCAAGATTCTAAAGAAAGGCAATGTATGTTCGCGCAAGCACAGACAAGTAAGGATACACTCCAGCCGAGCGATACTAATTTACCAAAGGCAAATTGCATAGAAAACAATAAGGAATCTCGTGCTATAATGCACACCCATGAATATACACATACGCGAAGTCGATAAGGGAATTATGCGTCAAATCTCTGACGTATCAGCGATAATGTTTGCTAAGGGTTTTTTGGGAGTGTTTTATGGTTCGCTTTCTGCGAGAATCTCTCAAGATCGCTTCATTATTAACAAAAGTGAAGCAATCTTTAACTCACTCACATCAGAAAGCTTGATTTTGCTTGATAAAACACATGATTATCGCTGGAGCGAAGCGAGTAAAGATGCGCATATTCACGCTAATTTGTATGCGAGTTTTAGTGAGGCGAAGTTTGTCAGCTATGCTATGCCTCCTTATACCACTGCTTTTTCTCTCAAAAATGCTACTTTTGAACCAAAAGATTATTTTGGGTATGAATATCTTGGGCAAAAGATTGAAATTTTTGATCCAAAGGATTTTGAGACATGGTATGAACGCGCTGATACCGATGTCGTGCGCTATCTCAAGCAGAGCAAGCAAACATTTATCATTGTGCGTGGATATGGTGTGTATGCGTATGGTAGGGATTTGGGTGAGATTGCTAAAAAAATTGATATTATAGAGCAAAGTGCTAAAATCCTCTCTCTATCTCAAGGTCTTGATCTCAATCTCCAAGACAATACCTACTATGGTGTCTGATAAACTTTGTGTGATGCCAAATGGTATGAAGCTTGCTTTTGTTAAATGGTGTGAAGTGTCATAAATCCACGACTACTAGCGACATTACAGAATCTAGGTAGCGCAAAGACGAGATTAAGGCTAATGTATGAACGCGTAAGGGTAGTAATGAGCGGTGATAAAATGTGGCTTTTGCAATAATTAAATGAAAATAGAAAGGATTTGTAAGTGTTTGAGAAATTTTTGTCTTATGTTTTTGTCGGTATGTTTGTACTACTCGCACCCCTATCAGCTCTAAGTAATCAAGAATCTATGCTCACACCATCAGTGTGGGAACTCTATGTGGTCAATCACAATAACGAACTCTTTGATGCGCATAATCTCGCCCAAAAATCAACATTGCATTTTCGAGCCAAAAACACCTTTGGTGGTAGTAGTGGGTGTAATAATTTCTTTGGCAGCTATGAGATACAAGACTTATCTTTGTCTTTCTCCCATGTGGGTGCGACAAGGAAGATGTGCGATCCAAAAAGTATGCGCATTGAATCTTTGCTTTTTATGCTTTTTAGAGATGGTGGTGTGTCGTATGTCTTGCAAAATGACGAGCTTATTTTAGAGCGAGATTCACTCAAAGCAGTGTTTAAGAGGGTGCGCTAACAAGTCATTGCCCCACAACATGGAGCAAGATATGCGCGCTTAAGCCATTTCCTAGCTTGATTTCTACCTTGAAATCCCCTGTATGTTTGATAGCCTCGGGTATCACAATCCATTTTTTTTCGATAGGTGCTTTGCTCTGCTCATTGAGTGCGTGAGCAATCTCATCTTTAGTAACCGCTCCAAAAAGCGCATTGTTTGCTCCTACTTTTTTGGAGAGTGTGATTTCCATAGATTCTAGGCTTTGGGCAAGTTGTTTGAGCTCGGCTAACTCTAGGGCTTTGTTTTGAGCGATTTGTTTTTGCTGGGCTTTGTAGCGATTGATAACTTCGTTTGTAGCAAGCTTTGCCTTGCCTTTAGCAATAAGAAAATTTTGTCCATAGCCATCTTTGACTTCGCAAATATCTCCGGCTTTGCCCAGTCCTTGCACATTTTCTAAGAGTAGAACTTTCATTTTTTCTCCTTTTGGCTATAATGCCAAAAATTATACTACAAAGGCACTATGTTGCAAATAAAAATTACCAAAGGCACCAAAAGAGTGAATCTACGGCTTAAAGATTCTCAAACTTTGCATATCAGCGTGCCAAGCTACTATACGCAAAATGATTGTGAGCTTTTATTGGTGCGCTATCGTGATTGGATTACTTCCACAAGTGCGACCTTGCGTGATCGTGAGGACAAGCACACGCAGGAGTTAGAATCCAGACGCGGGCAGATTCTGTATTTTGGCGAGTGGATACATTTGCAGCAGCTTACGGAGCGATTGGACGCATATGGTTGTAGTGATATGTTTGGGGAGTTGAAGGTGTTTTTGGAGCGGCATTGTGCAATGTGGGCAGAGAGAATGCAAGTGCGCTATGAGAGTGTGCGTTTGAGTAATGCACGGAGTTTTTTTGGAATCTGCACCCATGATAATCACTTGCGTTTTTCGCGTATGCTGTGCTTTGCGCCTAAATCGTGCATTGAGTATGTGATTATCCACGAGCTTGCACATATTCGATACAAAAACCATTCTAACACTTTTTGGACATTTGTAGGGGAGTTTTGTAGTCATTACAGGCAATCGCGTGCCTTTTTGCGCCAACACACTTGGCTATATCAGGCACTTCTCAAGCAAGAAAGTGCAAAAACACACAAAAAAGGTAACCAAAGATTCTAATATTTTCATAATTGTTTTTGTGCTAGAGTAAGCGCTATAATTTTGGCAAATCTTAGATACATAAGGTATAGAAAGGATAGAGCTATGAATCTCCTTCAGAGCATTAATGACTTCAATGAAGCAAAGCAAGTGATTGTGGGCGGGGTGAATTCCCCCGTGCGCGCGTTTGGCTCGGTGGGCGGCGTGCCGCGATTTATCCACAGGGCTAAGGGCGCGTATCTCTATGATGTCGATGACAACGCCTATATCGACTATGTGCAGAGCTGGGGACCGCTCATCTTTGGGCATTGCGATAAAGATATAGAATCTAGTGTGATCCAAAGCGTGCAAAATGGCTTGAGTTTTGGCGCGCCTACCGAGCTTGAGACGACTTTAGCAAAGGAGATTATCAGCAGCTATGATGGTGTGCAAAAGGTGCGGCTGGTAAGCTCTGGCACCGAGGCTACGATGAGTGCAATTAGACTTGCGCGGGCATATAGCGGTAGAGATGATATCATCAAGTTTGATGGCTGCTACCACGGGCATAGCGATAGCTTGCTCGTGAGCGCGGGGAGTGGGTGCGCGACCTTTGGTGCGCCAAGCTCACCGGGTGTGCCAAAGGATTTGAGTAAGCACACATTAGTCGCGCGTTATAATGACATAGATTCTGTACGTGCGTGCTTTGAAGAGAGCAAGACTAAGGGTAGTGGCGTAGGCTGTGTGATTATCGAACCTATTGCTGGCAATATGGGGCTTGTGCCTGCGGATAGAGAGTTTTTGCGCGCATTACGCAAAGCTTGTGATGAGTATGGTGCGGTGCTTATCTTTGATGAGGTGATGAGCGGATTTAGAGCAAGTTTGCGTGGGAGCTTAGAGTCTTGCGATGTATTGCCCGATATGGCGACTTTTGGTAAGGTTATCGGTGGGGGTATGCCTCTAGCGGCTTTTGGGGGCAAAGATGAGATTATGAAACTTCTCTCACCAGAGGGGAGCGTGTATCAAGCAGGAACACTAAGTGGGAATCCTGTGGCTGTGAGTGCTGGGCTAACCTCGCTTTTGAAGCTAAAGAGTGATCCTAGTATTTTTGATACACTTGCCAAAAAAGCTCACACCCTCACGCAAGGGCTAAAAGACGCAGCCCAAAGTGTGGGTATCCCGCTACAAGTTTGCCATAGGGGTTCAATGTTTGGATTTTTCTTTAATGATAAGCCTGTGCGAAACTTTGATGACGCTAAGCAGAGTGATACTGCGATGTTTGCGAAGTTTCATCAAAAAATGCTTGAGAGGGGCGTGTATTTGGCGTGTTCGCAGTTTGAGAGTGGTTTTATCTGCACGGCTATGGGTGAGAAGGAGATTCAGAGCACCATAGATCGCGCCAAAGAGAGCTTTGAGGAAATAGCAAATAATAGCGTAGGTAAATATAATGGACAAGCAGCGAGATACGCTCCCTAATGAAACAAAATCTACCCCTCCTAGATTCCAAAAAATCATAGAGGGTGCGTATGATTTGAGTCTGGGGATTTCTATCATCGTGGCAGTGGCGATAGGTTATGGCATAGGCTATGTTCTCAAAAAACTCACGGGTGTTTCTTGGCTTTTGTGGCTTGGGATTGCGTGGGGTATGGCTGCGGCATTTCTCAATATCTATAAGGCTTACAAACGCCACAAAAAAGAGCTTGATGAGCTTGCCAAAAATCCCCGCTACAATGCCCAAAAATATTTGCAAGATTCACAAGTGCAAGATACAGATGACGACGAGGACGACCTTTATGCACGTTAGAAGTGCGAGGATTTTTGCTGGATTTGTATTGCTTGGGGTGCTTGGTGGGAGTGTGGCTGGGGTAGCTGGCAGAGAGTGTGGTATGAGCTTTTTCTTGGGATATGGAGCATTTGGTGTGATTATGAGTGGTTTGTTTTTGCATATCAAGCACCAACTTGGATTAACAAGCAATAGAGATGTGCCACAATGTGCCGCTGATAAGCAAAATAAAACTTCTTTACAAGCCCAACATTCCTGTGATGAAACCCTAAACCCAAAAGACAAAAAACCCTCTTACCCCTCTCGTTTTATTGTCGGTGTGAAGCTTAGTTTTTCTTTTGTGCGAATTTTTGGGTATGTGTTGTTTTTGGTAGGAGTTGGCGGGCTTTTGTATTATGATATGTTTATGCCTACTGGGTTATTCGTGGGGGTTACACTCGCGATGGTGTATATGATAGGAGTGGGTGTGTATGTCGCGGGTGGTAGGCAGGATAGAAAATAAGCAGGTTTCTCTTTAGGTGTGTGGTGGTAGAGTTTAAAAGGCTTGGCATTCTTTTGCCATACGTGCGAAATATTGGTTTGCTTTGTGGGTGTGGCTTGGATTTTGTGTGATGAGTAGTGTTTCGTAGTTGTATGCAAACGCGCTTTTACTCCAATTTGCAGATCCTACAATCAATATTTTATCGTCAATAATCGCCATTTTTTGGTGCATAATACCCGCGTAATTTGGCGCAGATTTTCCTTCTAGGGTGCAGACTTCGATATTTTTGTATTTGGCGAGATAACCTATTGTGGAGGTATCGTTTTTGAGGTTGGCACTTTTATCGTAGATAATCGTGATTTTTACACCTTTTTGTGCGGTATCACGCAATGCCTTGGCGATTTCCCTGTTTGTGAAACTATAAATGGAGATATTGATATTTATTTTAGCGTTTTTGATATATGTGAGCAGAGATTTGAGAGCCTCGGTATTCTCATAAGGTAGCATATAGAGATTTTCTTGTCCATAGCCTAGCGCAAAAAGACACATTACACACAAAAAACATTTTTTTATCCACATTTTATGTCCTTTATCATTATGGTTTGGCTATAATATCAAAATTACTCTTTAAAGAAACTGCAAGGTGTGAGATGAAGATACTTTTTATTAACACAAACCAAATTGTCCAAAAGCTCGTCGAGGTTACTGCACAAAAGGCAAATGTAGAGCTTGAAACCGTGAGCGATCCAAGCCAAGTTAGTGATATAGAGCAGTATGACTATATCATCGCTGATGATGGTTGCTACAATATGGATAAGAAAGCATATGACGCGCTCATAAGCGGTAGGCGTGCGTGTCTTATCTACTCTAAGCACGAGGAGATGAGCGAGGGTTTTAGTGAATATATCAAAAAGCCTTTTATCCCCACACATATCCTTGAGATTATGGTCGCTCAAATTGCCAAAGTGCAGACTAAAGAGGCGTTTTTCCAAACCACAGAATCTGAATCTAACACTTCATCTCAAGCGACACCTAATGCTGCAAGTGATGATGAGGCTAGCCTGCAGTCCTCACCGCTAGAGCATCTTAAAGCCCTTTCTGAAGAATACAATCTCTCTGAAACAGATTCTAACCAATCAGCAGATACATCTCCCAAAGAGATTGGCAAAGATGATATTTTGGGAGATATTGATTTGCTAGAAGATGGGCTTGAGGATTTGGGTGCTGCGGGGTTATCTGCAGATTTGGATACTAAGGATACAGATGTGTCTGAAGCCACATTAGATGCGGATTCCCAGCAAGATTCACTCAATCTCGATGACCTTGATTTAGGAGATTTTGGCGATTTAGACAATACAAGCCAATCCCAAGAGAGTGAAACCCAAGATATTGCATTAGAAAATACAGAAATTCTACAAGA
>DXIN01000002.1 GCA_019112865.1 Candidatus Helicobacter avicola | reverse complement strand
TTTTTTTTTTTGTCTTATAATGCTCGTAGTGTTTGGGTTATGGTATCCAAAACACTACATATAACTACAAGGAGGCTAATGATGAAAAAGCTCGCAATGTTATTTGGGGCGTTGTTGGTATTGTGCAATATGGCAAGTGCTAATCCAAAAGGTGGCACATTTATCGGAGTAAATGTTGGTGTGCCTATCACAAACCCAACATACAATGGGTTTATCGAGCAAATGTCTGATTATTTTCCTACTCGAGGCACTGGCTGGGTTTTTGGCTTGGAGTTAGGCTATAAGCAAATGCTTAGCCAAAACTTTGGATTGCGTTACTATGTGGATTATTACTACGGGTCAGCAAGCGGCGATAAGCGAGCATATGTTGGCTTTGTTTCCCTTACCACTAAGGCAACGATTGTCCAACACCATATCGTCGCTAACATTGATGCACTTTTGTATTTTACTCAAAGATTTGGGGCATATGTGGGTGTAGGATTGGGCTATCAGGGCTATGATCCAAGCTATACCTTTAATGGACAAAGTAATTTTACGGGAGGCACAGGCACGGCTGTGGGTTCTTTGAGTATGCCAAATCACGGGCTACAAGGCGGGCTTGCTATCCCAATAAATGTGGGGATTATGCTAGATTTTGGAGAAAATAGTCAGCTCACTCTTGGAGCAAAAATAGGCACACTAGGCTATGACTATGAGCTAGATGCTAATAGCAAAGTCGGGCTTAGCTCATATCTTGTAAAGCTAGGATATAGCTACACCTTCTAATAACGCTTTGGGCATAGTAATCCTAGAATCTAAGCAACCTAAAGCCTTAGATTCTAGGGTATGGACGCGAAATCTTTTGCTTTCAATCCAGCAAGCACAATCTACAAAATTACAATCCCTATTAGATACGCGCTATCGGTGTTTTTGGGATAAATCACATCACGAGATTCTAAAAAAACAAAGATTTTACAAAAAATTAAGGATTTTTTAGTTTCTACTTTGCTAGGATAGTCCAAAGCCTAGAATATCACACAAGGAGTGGATATGCTAAATAGTCTAAAAATTAGCACAAAAATGTTTTTGCTTGCTTTTATTCCTCTAGGCGCGTTGTTTGTTCTTTCGTTTTTTATCGTGCTAGAGAGCCACAAATCCTATGAACAAGCCCAAATGCTAGAAGATGGTATCTTCTTATCAGACAAAATTTCGCTTGTGATACACGAGCTTCAAAAAGAGCGAGGTGCTTCATCGGGATTTTTGGGTTCAAGAGATGAAGTCTTTGCGCTCAAACTCAAAGACCAACGGGCTTTAAGTGATATACAAATCACTAATCTCAAAAATTTCTTGCAAACCTTTAACGCACACATATATCCTAGCAATGTGAATGAGAGCCTAGAACATCTTTTAGAACAAATACAAAAACTACAATCCATACGATCTGGGGTGGATTCTGGCACGCTAGAAGTGAGTGCAGTGCTTGGGTATTACACACAGACCATAGCTACAGCTCTCGTGCTCATTGGTAATGTCATTGATACAAGTTCAGAGAGTACTATCACAAACAAGCTCCGTGCGTATCTTGATTTTTTGAATGTCAAGGAAAGTGCTGGGCAAGAGAGAGCAGTGCTCTCAAACACCTTTAGTGCTAATAAATTTGCCAAAGGGATTTATGAACGTTTTATATTCCTCGTGGGTGCGCAAAACATCTTTACCAATAATTTTAAAGCATATGCCTCGCCAGAAGCACTCAAGGTTTATGAGCAATACGCCAAAGATAGAGTATTTCAAGAAGTAGAATCTATGCGAGAAATCGCTATCCAAAAGAACCTAGAGGGAAATTTTGGCATCAAAGGCAATGTGTGGTTTGATACCATCACGACTAAGATAAATCTCCTTAAGCAAATGGAAGAATTCCTTATGCAAGAATTGCTTAGAGATATTGCTCAAGTCAAGGAAGGATATTCATTTTCGTTTTGGCTTATTGTGTGTGGGATTACAGGAGTGCTAGGCATCACGCTTATTTTAGGTTTTTTGATTGTGCGCAATATCGTGAAAAAGGTGCATACTATGCAACACTATTTCCAAGATCTCCAAGCAAACAAAAATATGCGCATACTTCCTAAAATTGACAAAAACGACAAGGACGAAGTGGGTATGACGCTTGGGGAGATTAGTGGGTTTTTGGTATCTTTGCGTGAAGTTTTTGTCCAGCTTGGCACACAGAGCAAACAAAATATTGATATTTCTAAAAATCTTTTTGTTGCTACAAACGAGGTATTACACCATACACAAGAGGGCTTCAAACTCTCTGAAGAAACCAGTCAAATCGGCACAAAGGTAGAGGATTCACTACGCAATAGTGTCCAAAAAGTCAATGCAACAATGAGTGATATTACTCTAGCCAAAGAGCAGCTCAATGAGACTTCTAGCATTATCTCGCAATTTGCTCACTCCATAGCTCAAAATGCCCAAGGACAAGAAGAGCTTGTGCAAAATATGGAGATTTTAAACCAAGATGCGCAAAATGTCAAAGGGATTTTGGGCACGATTGATGATATTGCCAATCAAACCAATCTCCTAGCTCTCAATGCTGCGATTGAGGCGGCACGAGCTGGAGAGCATGGACGGGGCTTTGCGGTAGTGGCAGATGAAGTGCGTAAGCTCGCCGAACACACCCAAAAATCACTTAACGAAATTGACACGACCCTCAATACCATCGCCCAAGCTATCAATGACGCAAGCACAAAAATCACCCAAAGCGCACAGGGCTTTAGTAGCTTTATCCAAGATTCAGCAAAAATCGAAGAATCCATTGAAATCGTTGTGAAAAAAATAGAAATAGTAAGCGCCTTAGCACAAGAAACCAGCACAAGCTCCAATGCCCTAGGAGACGATACAAATGTGCTATTAGAAAAAAACAAATCCTTGCATAGCGCACTCCAAAGAATTGCCAATGAAATGGATAAAATCTCGAAATCTGCCCATGAGCTAGATTCTAAAACTATTGAGATAGAGAACAAAATCAATGAATTTACATTCTAACGCACGATTTCAAAACTTACAGAATCCTGCGTGCCGTCCTCACCGATGATGTAGAGGTTGTGCATACCCGGTGTGAGCGTGAGATTGAAGCTCGTGCTTTGTGGCGTGGGGAGCATTTGAGAATCTACATAGAAAAAAAACTTTTGATTTTTGAGATTCGCAAGGCGCACAATGAGGTTTTGTTTGCCCTCAAAGTCAATGGGTTCGATGATTTTTAAGCCATCGGTGGGATAGATAAACTTTAGCACTCTATTTTGTTTGGACACCGCCCTAAGGTGCGAGGCGATATTGATATGTTGTGTATCGTAGTAATACAATACATTCGTAGGTAGCTGCAAACTCCAAGTTTGTTTGGCATTTTCAAAGCCACTATCAAGTGAATTGAGCTCTTTGCCCTGTGCATCACTCCAAAAAACCTTGATAAATGGTGAGGGACGCAGTGGCAGAGCATCGACAGGATAGAGAGTCTGAAGCATAGGGACATCAAGAGATTCTAGCTCGGGGGTTAGTCGATAGCCCGTGAGTGAATCTAGCTTGATAGATTGCACGCCTTGCGCTCTAAAATCTAAATCCAACCCCTCTAGCTCTCCAAGCAACTCAAACAAAAGTCTTCCTGCGCTTCTTGCCCCAAAGAGATTGGCATTTGGTTCGCCGGTAAAATTCCCCACCCACACCACAAGCGTGTATCGTGGCGATGTTCCAGCCGCCCACGCATCTTTTAGCCCATAGCTCGTGCCACTTTTCCACGCAAAAATCTTTTTGTCCTTGTGGAGATTCTCAAGTCCCACGCGCGCAAGTTGCTCCATCGCTCTAAGCGTAAGATACGCGCTTCCCTCACTCACAAATCGCTTATTTGAGAATCTCTCATCACATCGATAATGCAAATCCTCAAACACTCCATAATTCCCCAAGCCCAAATAGATTTTTGCGATTTGCTCCACACTCATTTCTTTAGTGCCTAAGATGAGTGAAAGCCCATAACGCGTGTAGTTGGTGTCGCTAAAGCGCAAAATGTCTTTGAGTGTGAAAAAAAACTTCTCATAGCCATATTCTTGCAAAAGTCGCACAAAAGGGACATTGAGGGATTTCTCAAGCGCGCTTTGTGCGGATATAAGCCCATAATATTTTTTAGAGGCATTTTGCGGTGCAAAGGTGCCAAAAAACATCGGCACATCAATGAGTTTGGAATAAGGCGCGATAAGCCCCTCATCAATACTTAGCGCATAAAGTAAGGGTTTGAGTGTAGAACCAGGAGAGCGCAGGGCAAGGATTCCATCAATTTGCCCATAGTTTTGTATGTCCAAAAAATCCTGCGAACCCACATAAGCTAGCACTTCTTTGCTTTGTGTATCCACAAGGAGCGCGCTTAGATTGGTGATACCATCTTTTTGCAAAATCGTAGCATATTGCTTGGCGCGAGATTCAAACCTTTGCTGAATCTGCCTGTCTATCGTGCTGTGCAAAATCGCAGGAGGTGGATTTGTGTCTTTAGATTCTTTCATAAGGCGCAGAGCAAGATGTGGAGCGAGGTTTGTGCGGTATTGGAGCTGGCGTGGGAGTGGCTCACTAAGGGCTAGAGAGAGAATCTCATACGAAAAATACCCTTTATTATAGAGATGTTGCAAGAGGGCATTGCGCTTATTTTCGAGGGCTTTAGGGTTTTTTTCTAGGTTGATAAGTCCGGGGGCATTTGGCAAAACCGCCAAAAGTGCTGCTTGCGCCCAAGTAAGCTGCTGGGAATGTGCAGGCTCTAGCCCAAAATACAGCAGCAACGCACCGCTGTATCCGATGATATTGCGTCCATAGGAGGCGTTGTTGAGATACATTTGCAAAATCTCATCTTTGGTGTAGAGATGCTCAAGGCGCAAGGCATAGAATATCTCATCGATTTTATTTTTGTAGGTGCGAGGCTTTGCATTGAGAAATTTTGCCACTTGCATTGTGATAGTGCTAGCTCCAGCGCGCTTACTGCGTGAGAGATTATCCCGTAGAGTGCGCACAATCGCGATTGGATCGACACCGATATGGGACAAAAACCGCTTGTCCTCATACTCTAGCACAGCGATTTGGAGCTTTTGTGGCACGGGCTGGGTGGATTTGAGATGCCACTGCTCATTTGGATTTAAAAACACACTCAAAAGCTCACCATTGCGATCTAGGAGGATTTTACTATATTGAGATTCAAAAGGATCGCGCGAGGTGGAGCTTGTAAGGGGAGCAAGCAGAGAATCTAGCACAGAGAATCTATATGCACCATAGCCTAGTATGGGCAAAATACACAGCAAAATGCCTAGGGAGATTCTAATAATCCTCTGCCTCACTTGAGAATCTCCAGAATCTCTAAATTACTAATATCTTCCCCAACAAGCAATATGTCAATAAATACTGCTATTCCTTGCAATCATTATCCCCACTTTCTTGGAATTTTTGGTATTATAGCATTGTTTTTGGTGGTTTTAGTAGGAGGTATGATGTCTAAAAAATGGTATTTTTGGCTAAGTTTAGCAATGCTTGTGGCAATCTCACTCAATCTCCGCGCGCCCATTAACGCGCTAGGTCCTATGGTGGAGAGTATCAAAGAGCATTATGGTATCTCATCGGCTACCTTTGGGCTTTTGAGCGCGATTCCTATCGTGGCGTTTGGGAGCATTTCGTTTGTCGTGTCGTATTTTTCTAATATCAAGATTCTCTTTATCGCACTTTGTGCTATTGCACTGGGCGAAATCACGCGTAGCTATGGAGGTATTGCTGGATTGTTTGTGGGCACGGCATTTATCGGTGCGGGGATAGCAGTGGCAAATGTGCTACTACCGGGCTTTGTCAAAAAGAAATTTCCTCAAAAAACCACGGCGATGATGGCGCTGTATTCATTCGTGCTTAATCTCTCCTCGGTGCTTGGCATATGGCTTGCTCTACCCCTTGCCTATAATATCGGTGTGCCAAATGCTTTGGCGTTTTGGCTTATCTTTAGTGTGCTTAGTATCATACTCTATCTCCCAGAAATACGCAATAAGCGCATTTCACGCACTAAGATTCGCAAAAAACACACAAAAAGTCTTATGCGTGAGCTGAGTGCTTGGAAAATCACGATTTTCTTTGGCTTGCAGGGATTTTTGGCATATAGCACATTCGCGTGGCTACCCGCTATCATCGCGCATAAGGGCTATGGATTAGAATATGGTGCTAAAATCTTGCTGTATTCGCAGTTTGTGTGTGTGCCTGTGGCGTTTGTGGGTCCGCTACTACTAGGGGTGTTGCGCGAGAAGTATAAAAGTGTGTATATGGCATTTTTGTGTAGTTTGTTTGTGGTGGGGTATATGTGTGTGCTTTTTGGGGAGAGTGAATGGGCGATGTATGCGGCTATCGTATGTATTGGTATCCCTATGGGTGGAGTGTTTGGGCTCGCACTACTCTTTATCTCTCAAAAAAGTAGCTCGGTAGCAGTGGCTACCAAACTTTCAGCTATGGCGCAAGGATTTGGCTACCTCATAGCAGCGAGTGGTCCCTTTATCATAGGGTTTTTATACGATCATTTCGGAAGCTATACATACGGAATCGCGCTCGTGCTATGTGTGGCATTCGCACTCAATCTCGCTGGGATCTTAGCCCATAAGACAAAGATGATTTATTAGAATCTCATCTCACCAGCGACATTATAGAATCTAAAAAAACTAAAGCCCTAGAATCCTGACAATGTATGAACGCGCAGCGGAGCGAGTGGGGATTCACTCCCCACGAGCGATATCCATTTGCTGTAAGCAAATTGCGTTAAATGATAGTTTCAAGGTGGATTTATAGAACCTACTCCATTGCCAAACCGCGCTCCTGACGCGCTGACACTAAATAATCACAGAATCTCGCCCTAGATTCTCTGTATGCACGCGCAGCGGAGGGGTGAGAGGCTTTGCCTTGAAACCCCGATAAACAAGAACGCAGTTCTTGCATCAAAATGATACTTTCACTCAAAATCCCCAAACCACCGCGCGATGTCGCTTCGTATAGTTTGGCGCAACTGCATAGCGGCTATCATATCATCACTTGTGGCTTTTTGGAGCAGGCTTAGCGCGCCATTGCGAAATTTGCTCAAATATGGGTGATCTATCTGCGCCCAATCTCCCAAAAACACAATCCTACTTCCCTCGCCAACCCTCGTGCCAATGAGCTTAATTGTCGCATTTGAGGCGTTTTGGACTTCATCAAAGATGATAAATTTATTAGCAATCGTGATACCGCGTGCGTGGGCGATGTCTAGCACTTCGATTTTGTGCTTTTGCAAAAAATACTCGGTGGCTTCCATTTTTTCGATACTTTTGACTTCGCCGCGGTATTCTATACGCTTGGCTAGCGAGCCCTGCTGGAGCTTATCAATCATACAATTTATCGCACTATAAAGTGGATACATAAAATAACTTAGTTTTTGACTTTCATCACCTTTGCGAAATCCTAGCTCGGCTTCTTTGTCGGTAGCCGTAACGGTGTTGCGCAGGTAGATGATACCCTCCACATCGCCATTTTTGAGCAGACTTAAACCCGCTTGCAAAGCAATGAGTGTCTTGCCACTACCGGTAGCTCCTGTAACAATGCTGATGAGATTTTTGGGGTGCAAAAGCATAGCATAGAGCATTTTTTGCTCCAAATTTGCTGGCGTGATGTAGGGTTTGTTTTCCGAGATTATTTCATCAAGGTTAGCTATCTCACATTTTCCATCGATTTTAAATCCAAAGCTCTTTTTGCCCGTGCGATACATTGAGCTATCGGTATTATCAAGCTCTATAAGCTCTAGCAAGCTCCAATTCTTGAGTTTGCCAAATCCCTCATTGGCTTCAAGGCTACTTAGATTCTCATCTTTGTGAATCTCAAAGCTCTGCCAAAAGTCTATTTTCTCGGGATTTTCGACTCGATCCCTAAAGAGTGATTGGGCGTTGAGATTTTGCGTGAGCGCGCGGATTTTGAGCGAAATATCATTGGTCAAAAGCGTGAGATTATAATCTTTGGCAATCGTGATAATCTTTGTGTCATTGAGGCTGTGGTCTTGGTGTGGTATCTCATAATGTGGGCGATAGATAAGTGTGATAGGGATATGGTGGGTGTTGTGTATGAAATATATTTGTCTTATGTAGTCATTATTTTTACTGCAAGTTTGCTGTGCAAACTTGTTATCGGCAGTAGGAGCCAAGCCCCCACTGCCTCCGCTCCGCGCACATACATTGTCTGAATCTATCCCTTGAAATTGTTGAGATTCTGTGGTAGTGCTAGATTCTTCTGGGGTGTAGAGGTTTCTAAAAAACTCACGCACAAAATATCCCATCTCATTCATCAATTCTTTTTTCTTATCAAGCTCATCGATGATAGTGTCAGAAAGAAAGAGGGCGTTTGCCCCATCTTGATACAGATACACGATATTTTGTATGTCGTCCAAAATCACGGAAGTATCAAGTAGATATGATTTAGTGCTCAATTAATAACCTTGTGGTAGAATTTCGCCCAAGATTGTAGCGAAGTTTTACTAAAAGATACAATCTCATATCTGTATATTTCTTAATTTTAAGGAGAACAAATGTCAGTAACATTCAAAGGAAATGCGGTTACCCTAAGTGGTAAAACCCTCAATGTAGGCGATAATGCACCCAAAGTCGATCTTGTCGCAGGGGATTTGAGCCTAAAGGGTGTAGGTGGAGCTAGCGAAAAGTTCCAAGTCATCAATGTCGTGCCTTCACTCGATACAGGCGTGTGTGCTACCCAAGCACGCACATTTAACCAAAAAGCCGCGAGCTTGCCAAATACAGAAGTGTTTGTCATCTCGCTTGATTTGCCTTTTGCACAGGGGAGATTCTGTAGCACAGAGGGGATTGACAAAGTCGTGGCATTGAGCGACTTCAGAGCTAAGGCATTTGGTGAGGCGTATGGTGTGGTATTGGCAGATTCACCACTAGCGGGATTGCTTACGCGTGCGGTATTTGTAGTCGATCCAAATGGCAAAATCGTGCATAAAGAAATCGTGAGTGAGATAACCAACGAGCCAAATTACGATGCAGCACTTGGCGCGGTGAAGTAGTATGCGTAATCTAGCAGAGATTGTGGCATTTGTCGATGCTTGTGGCTTGGGGTTTTTGAGCACCAAAGGCACTTGTGGTAATCCACGGGTGCGCCCCGTGCAAAGTATCCTCTATCACAATGATAGAATCTACTTCGCCACTGCAAGCACAAAAAATTTCTACAAACATATCCAAAATCACCCGGGTATAGAGTATTGTGCGTGTGCGCAAGATGGGAGCTTTTTGCGTTTGCGAGGAGAGGCGAGGATCGCCCAACACCTTGATGCCAAAGAAGCAATGCTTGTCAAATACCCTATCATAAAAGAAATCTATGCAGATGCGAGTAATCCGGATTTTGCGGTGTTTTACCTAGAAAATATCAGCGCGCAGCTTGAAGATTCTAAAGGACAGCGCACACAACTCAAAGCCTAAAATGTCATAAAATCCAAAGCTACCAGTGATATTAGAGAATCTAGTGAATCTAAGCAAAAGAAAGCCCTAAGACATATCTTGTGTATCTTGTGAATCTGCATTGAGTTGGGTTTGGGGGCGGACCTTGGTCTGCTGGATACCAAAAAACCCTATTGTGAGAAACACGACACTTGCTAGAGCAATACAAAAGAGCATAATAAAAAGTATGCCCATCATAAAAGCCCCTGAAGTATTTTCAAAAAACTTAATGATCAAAAACTCACTACCGCTAAACATCGCAGCACTTACCAACAATGGGCTATGGTTAAGAAAATCTATAAACATAAAGCCAAACACCACTCCTAGCAGGACAAGCCCTACCAAACTCACAGCATAAAGTTTAAAGCTCACCACAAATGCCTTAAGCCCAGTCAAAAAACTCATCTCTGCGCTTGCTTTATAAAACCAATAAATCTGCAATACCATCACCGCAACGCCACCAAACACACAAATAGCAGAAACCACATACACCGATGTGTTTAACATCATCACATCACCAATCCCTATAAACCCATACACCAACACACTAAGAATAACATAATAGCCGATATTGAGCAAAACACTATACATATAGTATCGGAACACAAAGGTATTAGCAAGCTTACTAAAGCGATACAATCCTACAATACCGATAATCCAAAACACAAACACAGCAAAAATCATCACATTCCCAATGATTGGGATACTCATACAAAAAGCCGAGATGATATACCCAAGGATTCCCAAGCATAGTAGCTGCTTACTCTTTGCAAGATCGGGGTTTTCAAGCGTGAGTATGTCCATATAAAACTCCTAAGATAAAACAAATTTGTGATAGCAAAACCTGTGATAACTACCACGCAACACGATTATACACACAATCGTGTTTAAAAAATCTTAAGAGAGTTTTACGCACTCTCTCAAATCCCCATTGCTGTAAGCTCATTACCAATCCTTAAAATCCATATCGCAAGCTAATCCAATAGTTCCTGCCGGGTAGATACACGCCATAGAGGTTAGAGTAGTTATTGCCCACCGCGGTAATATCTGCGAAATTCACATCAAAGAGGTTATTGACCACCGCACTAAGCGTGAGATCTTTGTGCAAATGGAAATTAAAGCCCAAATCCACTATCGCATAGTCCTTATAGTATGTGCCATACAATGCCCTTGCTGCCGGTGGCTGACCGCTATTGCTAGTCTGATTGATAGGTGTCATAAACTTCCCTTGCACACGCAAATAAGTATCAAAGAAATTATTGAGTTTATAAGAGAGCTTGGCGTTTAAAGTATGTCGTGAGAGATAATTTACCGGCAAACCCATTTGTGCGCCAGAGAGCTGCTTGCTATCAGCGAAGGTATAGTTGATATTAAAGCCTATGCCAAAGAGAGGATTCATCTCAAACCCCACCTCAACTCCGCGTGTGAGAGCCTTATCAACATTGGTGTAATACACACAAGTTCCGGTGTTACATTGGATTCCATTTGGCATCATAGCACCATTTGCTGCACCTGTGCCAGAGCTACCAAATTCTTGTGCATAAACCTTATCTCTAAAGTCCGTATAAAACGCCGTGAGTGTGAAAAATCCCGGATCGACATCAAAAATCGTGCTTACCTCATAGTTCCAGCTTTTCTCCGCTTGCAAATCGGGATTACCATAGTAGCTAGTCGTATCACTGCTATACAAAAATCCATTGCCCAGCTGTGTGATACTTGGAATCTTCATACCATTAGCAATACCTGCTTTGATAGTCCACCATGAAGTCGGGTTGAAATTGACATAAAAACGCGGATTTGGTGTGCCAGAATAAATATTGGAATAGTTATAGCGCAAACCTAAGCTTGTGGATATGTATTGGTTAAAGGTATATTCCCCTTCGGCATACACCGCAGCTTGGTGCTGTGTGAGCAACCCCCTAGTATCTGAATAATTTTGATAAGTCTCAAACATATAATACACCCCACCATTTATAGCGAGCAATCCAGCGGTGTCAAAATCGATTTTTTTATGAAACTTAGAATCAAAAATATAATTTTGGTTTTCTCTCATACTGCCCCAATTTAAGATTCCAGAATCTGCCCCCACGACTACGTCGCTTGCGTGTGGGATTCGCCTTGTGTTCATATATTGGAGATAGGTTGTCGTCTTGCCCCAGTCATAATCGCCATCGTGGTTTAATATCACATTAGTTTTTGTATTAGTGCTAATAGAGGTGATACGCCTACCTGAAGTATTGAGACTTCCAGAAACTCGGTGCATAAACTCCCCATCAAGATAGAAATTATTTTTAGCATTTGGTGAGTAGTTCAGCCTCGCTCCAGCAGTCCATGTGCTGTATCCTGTGGGTGAGTGTGTGGTGTAGGGATTTATCACACCATTTCCATTTTGAGTTAATTGAATACTACTTGGGATATAAAACGCATTCATTCCAGAATCTTGATACTTCCCACGCAAACTTAGCGAGAGCTTGTCTTTGATAATGGGCGTAGCAAGATAGCCATTGATCCCCCACATATTTCCAAAACTCCCATATTTTCTATCCCCAGCATCCGTCTGCCAGTTGGTATTGTGCTCTTGGATTCTTGTCTCTAGCATAAGATTGGCAGTGAGTTTGTCGGGATTTTTCTTAGTGATGATATTTATCACACCACCCATCGCATCGCTCCCCCACACCACCGAGGCAGGACCTCGCAGCACCTCGATGCGCTCTATCATCGACGCAGGCGGTATCATACCACTCATAAAACCTTGAAAGCCATTGCTATGGAATCCTGAATTGACATTTTGCCGCTTACCATCAATGAGGATAAGCACATAGTCCGAGCCTAGTCCGCGCATAGAAATACTTGTATCACCGGTTTTGGTCGCAGTCGCATCGACACCGGGCACATTTTGCACCGCATCACCCAAATCCCGAATGGGACGCGTGAGAATCTCCTCCTTTGGCACGATACTAATACTAGCAGGAGCGTCTTTGATGTCTTGCTTGAATCCTGTCGCAGTAGTTACCGAACGCAGTTGCACCCTCTTGCTTTTTTCATCACTAGAAGCCTCCTCATCAGCTAACAAACTCGTAGCCAACACACTCGCCAAAAACACGCTTACAAAAGTTTTGACACGCATAATATTCTCCTAAAATATTTTTAATACATAATCATTCTAAGAATGATTTTCAAAAAGAATTTTATTTTTGGTTATCTTTATGTTTGCTTAGAGAGGATTCTTTTTGTGAGGAATTTTTTGTGCGTGTAGAAACGAAACACCAAACTTCCTCTCATAGCGCAATATCTGACTCGCATTGCCCAAAAGCCCACCACTATGCACAAACACCCACGGCTTTGCCAAATCCTCATCGCTAAAATACCCCTGCTCCAGCGCGCGCTCTAGTAGCACAAACCCCACACAATCATAGAGCAAATCAAACTCAATGCCCTGCGCCAAAAGCTTGTGATACATCGCCCATACTTCCGCCTGCAAACTCCCAAAGGCAAAATCCGCACACAATGTGCGACCAACACCCCCAATCTCCCCCGCACAGCATAGTGTGATAAGCTCCATATCGCCTGCATTTTTGCTCTCACACTGCCCATTCTCGCACTCACGCCTCATCTCGCATTGGGCACGCACGAAACTTCGCGCACTCACACCACTCCCAGCGGTTATAAAGAGCATTATTGTATTGCAAGAGCGTTGCTCTTGTGTATCGTCAATGGGAGCAAAGCCCCCATTGCCTCCGCTTCGCGTGCATACATTACCTAAATCTACCCGCTTAGATTCTCTAGATTCTATAACACCGCCGGTGCTTAGAGATTCTATCATTTTATTGCAATTTGCTTGTAGCAAATTGGTATCACTCGTGGAGAGTAAATCTCCACTCGCTCCGCTTCGCGACCATACATTGTCAGAATCTAAGGCTTTAGATTTTTTAGATTCTGCAATATCGCTACTTGCTTTAGATTCTATCATCTCACACAATTCACGCACCAGCTCACGCATTCCACGCATTGCCAACTCTTCACTCCCACCCTGTGGGATAAAGAGCGCGCGCTCACCATATCGCTTGTATTGCTGTGCAAAAACCTCACGCGCGAGATTCTCTAGCACCTCTACCCTACTCCCAGCGGGCGCAAACACATAGCGCACATTATGTGCTAACCCAAAGGCGAAATTGCCCATAGGATTTGTGCGCAAAAACTTCGGAGGCTCTGATGTGATATAAAAAAACTCCTTACCACGCGCTTTTGCCAATGCTGCCAAAACCTGCATAGCGTTAGATTGATTGCCACCAAAGCTCACAAAAACTTCATATTGTGAATCTAATAGGCTCAAAAATTTCCGCGCCTTATTGCCATTAAAGCCTGTGATACCAAAATCTAGCAAATCATCGCGTTTGATGAAAATTTTTTTCTCAAGGATCTGCACGCTCTCTCGCATCATCTACCTGCGTTATGCCACCACATCATTTCCCTAAGCAAAAGCTCCCAAACATCGCATCAAGCATTTGTGTGTATTCATAAGGTTTGCTAATAGCACTGATAGCACTGATAGCTTCATTGATATGATACGAAAACAGCTCTAACTCGCCGCTTTGGAGCTTTTGGCTTGCTTGAGTGAGCGCATCTAGGGTGGATTGAATCTGCGTGAGTTGATAGTTTGAGCTAAGTATGAGCGCATCGCTTTGCTGCTCGTTTTCTAAAACCTTAGCAATTGCATCAAAAACTTTGTGTGGGCTTAGGTGGGCAAACTCCTCATCTTTGCCACATTTGCTTGAAATCTCTAAGAGCTTATGGCTTATTTGGCGAGGCAGAGTATGAAGTGTCTGCGTGAGCAATGCACGCGATTGCGAATCTAGCGCGCTTGGCATATCACTTTTATTAAGCACGATAAGCACATAGGCATTTTCTTGAGCTTTGAGGATTTCTAATATGGCATAATCCTCTGAATCTAACGCCCTAGAGCTATCAAAAAGTGCGATGATGATATTGCTACTCTCCATAGCTGCGATAGATCGCTCTATACCGATTTGCTCGATATTATCTTCGCTATGGCGAATCCCAGCAGTATCGATGAGGCGCACAAGCGTGCCGTGTATGTAGAGACTCTCCTCTATCGTGTCGCGTGTCGTCCCCGCTAGTGGCGAGATAATCGCGCGATCAAACGCCACAAGCGCATTGAGCAGAGAGCTTTTGCCCACATTTGGCTTGCCCACGATACACAGCCTAAAACCCTCGATAGCTCCCGCTCTATGCACAGAATCTCTTTGCACCACCTGCAAGAAATGATGCAAAGATTCTATCTTTTGACTCATTGCTAGGCTCGTATCCTCGTCCAAATCCTCACTATAATCGATATTTGCCTCGCTATATGCAAGCAACTCAATAAGTCGCTCCCGCACTTGCTCCACAAATACACTCACCTCACCCTGAAGCTGACGCACGAGGACTTGCGCAGCAGAAGCACTCTGCGCATTGATAAGTCCAGCGATTGCTTGAGCTTGGGCGAGATCTATGCGCCCATTTAAAAATGCGCGTTTGGTAAATTCCCCACTACGCGCACACACCGCACCAAGCTCTAATGTGCGCTCTACTACTAGCCGCGCGCACACCGCACCACCATGGCAGTGAATCTCGCAAATATCCTCCCCACTATAACTCTGTGGTGCTTTGAAATATAATAAAATAGTTTGATCTATGGGCTTTGAGGCACTATCATACACATAACTAAGTGTGGCATGACGTGGCGTGAGAGCAGCACGATGTGAGAGTGCGAGGGCAATCTCTAGCGCACGCGCACCGCTTAGACGCACGATAGCTATCGCTCCTAGACCTGAAGCTGTGGAAATCCCCACGATTGTAGAATCTAACTGCATTATGCGGGTTTAAAATCACTGATCACGATGTAACGTTGCCCCTCATCATTAGTGCGAAAAGAAATGTATTTTTGTGGGAAAATCACACGCAACTTGCCAAGTGCGATGTAAGCAAGCACACCATCGAGGACCTTGGTTTGTGCCACACCCTTAGTGCGCACGATTTTGATAATCCCATCAAGATAGGTATCAATCATTTGCTCCTGGTTGCGCAAAAACTCTGCAATCTCCAAACGCACACCATAACCATACTTAGGATTTATCCAATTAAAAAGCAAATACGAAATTGCCTTATAACGATAACCCTTTTCTCCGATGAGCAACGCACAATCAGGACCATTAAGCGTAACGGCTACGACATTTTCTTTATACAACTCTACTTTGATAGAATCTATCTCAAATGGCAGATAGCTAAAAAGCTCCACAATATCACGTTCAATCTCATCAAAAGCTTCTTTGGAATAGGGCTGCTTGGTACGTGGTTTTTTGGGTGGTAAATCAGCTTGGGATATATCGGGCTCTGATGTAGTAATGTTGCTCTTGTGTGATGCGTGTGCGCTCTGATGTTTGGAATCTGATAAATCCTCAATCTCTTGTGAATCTCGCAAAGACTGCACAGGTTTAGAATCTTTAGTATCATTAGTGGGCACTGCCACCTTGGACTTCTCTCCCCAAATTGTTCCTTCAAAATCTTCTTCTTGTGAGATAGGCTGTGTATCGCTAGATTCTACGGGGGCTTTGGGAGTGTCTTTTGCCTCTAAAATATCGTGAGAATCTGGTGTAAGAGGGACATTAGGGTTTAGTCTTTTATCATCAACGATGATGATGGCTTCCTTGCGTCCGATACCCAAAAGCCCACTGCTAGGATTTTGCACAATCTCATATTCTAAATCCACAACCGAGCACCGCAACTCCTCTGAAGCCTTCAATAACGCATCTTGGAGTGTCTTAGCCACGATTTTTTTCATTTTTACCCCCCTTCTCTTTGAAATGATTTTGTGCATGGTGTTGGGCAATCTCTGCTTGTTTTTTGCGCTCTAACATCGCATTGATAGAAACTTGCTGGATAATTGAGAAGATGTTATTAACCGTCCAATACAGCACAAGCCCCGCTGGAAATGGGAATATAATAAAAAATATCATAAAAAACCACGGCAGCATTTTAAAGACTTTCTCCTGCATAGGATCGGTGAAGTTTGAGGGCGTGAGACGTTGAGAGACATACATACTCACTCCCATAAGCACCGGCAATACAAAGTAAGGATCAATCGCCGAAAGGTCATTAATCCACAAAATCCATTCAGAATTTTTGAGCTCAATGGCATTATAAAGCACACGATAAATCGCAAAAAACACTGGGATTTGCAAAAGCAGTGGCAGACACCCGCCTAGTGGATTTGCCCCATGTTTTTTATACAGCTCCATCATATGCATTTGGAGCTTTTGTGGGTCGCCTTTGTAACGTTCTTGAATCTCTTTCATCTTGGGAGCAAGATCTTTGAGCTTTTGCATAGAAACCATACCCTTATAGCTTAGCGGATACAGCACAATACGCACGATAAGTGTCAAAAGCACAATCGACCAACCCCAGTTCCCACACACATCATACAGCCACGCTAATAGCCAAAACACCCAACGCGCAAAAAATGTGATAATCCCATAC
Source organism: Candidatus Helicobacter avicola (assembly GCA_019112865.1). GTDB lineage: Bacteria > Campylobacterota > Campylobacteria > Campylobacterales > Helicobacteraceae > Helicobacter_F > Helicobacter_F avicola. The sequence continues at coordinate 6,282 of DXIN01000002.1, read as the reverse complement.
TCCACGACATCGCTAAGGTTTGGGTTGATGGATTCTAAGATCTTAAAGTCCTTTGGTCCGATATAACCCTGCAAAATACTCTCTCCATTAGCGCGCACATAGGGCATAGGGTTTTTACTCCCATCAGAATCCAAGCTTACATACAGCCCCTTTGCCACATCAGGTGTGAAAAATAAGCTCGTGTAGTATCGATCCACGCTTGCGACAAAACTCGCTTTGGGGAAGTCTTTGCGCTCGCTATCGCCATCTTCTATCTTTTGGATAGAGCCATCTTCTTTTTTGAGCAGCACACCTCTAAAGACATAAGTGTCCTTATCGCCCATAGGACGCATACCATTGCTGATAAAATACTCAAGATTTGGGTTACTCACCTCTATACGCACATCATAGGCAAGATTACGATAAAAAGTCAATGTCTTAGTGATACGCACTTCGCCTAGGTCTTGGGTTAGCACGATAGTTTGGGAATCTCCCTCAAAGTTTATGCGAGGATCTTGCGAATCTTGAAGCACATAGGGGGTATTGTAGGCTTTTTTGTTGATGGCACTATCGCTAAAACGCATTTCAAGAGGCTTTAGCTCCAAATCCCCAAAAAGCGGTAGCTTCTCAATATGCTCCTTTTTACTACTGCCAAACCCTAATAATGAACCAATGATGCTAAAAAGGCTTTCTTGCTCATCGTGGGTAAATTTCTTGTCTTTGAGCGAGACTTGGCGGATACGCCCCAATGCGTCTATTTCAATCTCAAAATCTTGGGATTGAATAAGCACAATCAAGGAATCTTTTAGCGCGAGATCGTGCGTATGCAATGCTTGTGCTTGCGTGTTATCCACACTATTTAAAGTGTCCTTTGGTGCTATGGCTTCCTGTGCAGGTGCTTTGGCATTCTCAAGACTTTGGGTGGATTGTGCTTGGGGTTTTTGGGTAGGCTGCTTGGGCGGGAAAAGATACATATAGATACCAAAAAACGCGATACTAAGTGCTACCACGAGGACAATACGCCCCAGCGGCATATTGTCGTTGTTGTGTTGATTTGGATTAGGATAATACATTAATGGACCTTTAGAAAGATTTGATTATAACAAACAAACATCGTATTTGTTTCGGATATGTAATTGTAACCAAAAACATAGGATTTTTATAGGGTATGAGCCAATATTTAATATGCTTTTGCAAAAAAAAATGCGAGGTGCGCTCTAGGGTGAGTGTCAGAGACATTTTCGGATAGTCTATTCCGCCTTTATGAAGCGGATTGCACAAAAAAACGCGTAAGCAAGACTTGCCAAATGCCACCAAAGGCTTGTCAAAATCAAAAAGCCAAAGCGCATAATGTGAGCAACTCGGATAGAATCTACACTGCCTTCCCAAAAATACCGAAAAACTTTTTTGGTAACCTCTGATAGCCAATCGCACCAATGCCGATAACAACTTTTTCATACCGGCTCCCTATATTTTGAATTTTTTTGGGCATATTTGAGTGCTTTTTGGCACATTTGCGCAAAATCCCCGTAGCAAAGGTTTGCAATCTGAATCTTTGGTACAAACACCACACACAGCCCCCTAAAGCTTTCATCTTGACACAATGCACGCATTCTCCGCTTGTAGAGATTTCGTTTGGGCGCACAGCCGATTTTACGCGACACACTCAAGCCTAGATACACATCAGCCTTACGCGCTCGTATATCTTGGTAGATTCTAAAAACTTTTGGGGAAACTATATGAGATAAATGTCTAAGAGAGAGAATATAGAGGCTAAAATACGGCGTATCGAAGCGAGAGCCATTCCTAAAGATACAATCAAACTCGCGCTTATTCTTTAGAGAATCTACTTTCAACGCTCCCATACACAAACTTACACACTAAGTCGCTTTCTACCCTTAGCGCGTCTCGCATTGATTACGCGGCGTCCATTTTTTGTCTTCATTCTCACACGAAAGCCGTGTGTGCGTTTCCTTGGAGTATTATGTGGTTGATAAGTTCTTTTCATCATTATTCCTTTGTGCTAACTTAAAACCTGGAATTTTTCCACAACAATACTTAAAAAAAGGTTATTTTATCCCAAGCTCTTTGCTCAAATCCACAATGGCTTGGAGGTTTTTATCCGCTTTTGTGATGACGCGAAACTCAACTCTACGCGATTTTGTATCGTTTTCAAGCGGTTTAGCGAAACTTAGCCCATTAGCGCGCAATACTTCTACAAGCCATGGCTTTTGTGAATCTATGCTTTTTTGATTAAAACAATATTTAAGCACTTCAAATGCCCTAGCTTGCGAAAGTTCTGCATTCCCAAGATACCTATCCTCTAGCGTAAATGCGCTTTGCCAATTGCTTGAGGTATGCCCCTCAATGCGAATCTCCTCAATGTTTGCCTTGTATTTGGGGAGCGAGAGTATGCGCACATAACGTGGAAAAAAATCATCTAAAATATCCTTAAATCTCTGCTTGACATATCTATCGCCGGTATCAAAAAGCACTTCAGGCTCTCTAAATCGTATCGTATTATCCGTATCTATCTGCGCGTCCCAGCGCACCAAGTCTTTTGCAAACTCCTTTTGCAAATCCACATACAACTCGGCCTGTAAGTTTGAATAATGCTCGGCAATGGAGCGCATTTTTTCATTAATTTCACTCAAAATTTTATTTTGCTTACTAAGTTCCTCCTGATTTTTGTGCGAAAGAAGCATAAAAGAAATCATAATAAGCAAAAAAATCATCATAATCCCTGCCATCATATCAGAGATACTAATCCAGTGATTGTGCGAGGATTTTTTATCCATACCTAACGCCTTGTGCCGATGATGTCTTTGATACGTTCCAAAAACCACTCATAATTTTGCCAAAAGCTATCCACGCTCGCACTCATCGCCTTATCAAGATTGCGCAATGAATCTTGCATATCTTGGGAAAGCGCGGCATTATCCTGCAGAGCTTGGTGCATATTTTGCCCAAGATTCTCATAGAGATGATGGATTTGTGCGACATTGTGCTGGACATCGCCTTGGGTTTGACGCATAGATTCTATAATATGTTTTTGAAACTCCCCAAACTCTACAAGCATTTGTGTGCTTGCTTCTTTGGGGATACGCACAGATTCTTTGCTCAATTTTTGAAGCACTTTGAGGTATTCTAGGGCTAGAGATTTGATGTATTTGCTCACCTGCTGGTGTTGTCCCTGTAAATTTACTCCAAGAGTTTTGTTAAGCTCAAGGCTCTGTGTCTTAGCATCTGCAATCCCCTGTGTTAGTGAATCTATGCTCGTGCGATACACTTCCAAATCTTTACTAAGTGCTATATTGAGTGCTTTTTGGTGCTCTTGCTGCATAGCAAGGAGCTGGGTAGAAAATGTCTCTAAAATCACCTTGTGTTGGGATAGCAACTCATTTTTAAGATGTGCAAAGCCCTCTAGGTTTTGTGTATGAAGCGTGTGGCTCTCTTGGGCAAATCCCTGAATCTGTCCCAAAAGAGATTCTAAACTCTCCTTAGCTTGCTCTCCAAAGGCTTTTGTAAGTGAGGCTGTGTGCTGGGTAAGCGCCACAAACTCTTCCTGCAATGTCTGCAGGGAATCTTTGAGCAGGGATTCTACGCTCTGCGTGCTGTGAGCAATCATATCCTTGCTGAAAGCCTTGAGGTTTGAGAGACTTTCTGTGGCGAGTTGTGTGAGGGATTGTCGATATATTTCAATCTGTGAGTTGAGTGTATGAGCTTGTGAATCTACGCTCTGCTTGAGATTTGCTGCACTCTCTTGGAGATGAGATTGCAATGCTCCACTAAGCTCCTTGCTATACTCTCCTATACCCTGCACAAGTGTGTCTATCTGTGCTTTGGCTGCTTCACCACCCTCTTTGGCACGAGCGAAAAATACTTGGAGATTCTCAAGACACTGGTGAGAATCTCCCTGCAAACTCGCGATAGCCTTCAAATGAGCTTCAAGTTTTTGATTTGCAGATTCACAGGATTGCAAGAGTTTGAGATTATTTGCATAGAATGCCTGCACTTGCGTATTTTGCTCGGTAATATCTTGCAGACTTTTAGCGGTGTGAGAGAGGGCATTTTGGGCGTGCTGGAGGGATTGTTGGGTGGTTTTAAGTAACGCGCTACTTTCTTGCACGAAATCCTTGTAATCCTCCTGCCATTGCAAAAGTTTTACCACCGCACTATTAAGTTCTTTAAAGTTTTCACCAAATTGATCTTGGAGATTGGTATTAAAGTCTTTGATGACAGATTCTAAAGCAGCAATAAGCTCTTGGGAAGCCCCTTTGGCAAGTTGTGAGACGGCTTGCTCAAGCGTGTGGTTAATGAGGGAAAATTGGGATTGCATCAGGGCATTATTTCGCTCATACAGACTATGAAGTTCGCTTGTGGTGGGGAGATTTTCTACATATCTAAGCATCTGTGGCAAAGCATTTAGGTGTGCAAAATGCCGAGCTTCCTTGGCAAGATAGTCCAAATTGCTCTCTTCATCGCTTTTTATGGGTGTGCGTTTTTGAAACACTGCCAAAAAGATCGCCAATCCCATACCCAAAATTGATGTATAAAATGCAGTTTTAAGCCCATCAAGCAAGAGTGGCACAGAATTTTCTAAATGTGCGGTATCAAACTCCAAAAGCCCCACAAAAATCCCCACAAAGGTCCCTAAAACCCCTGTGCTCATAATGATGGACTTCAAATCTCTGTGAATCCCACCCATATAGCTTCTGTAATCCCACACACATAGCCCAACCATAAATATCGTAAAAGCGACATTCACACCAAAAATCAATTCCTGCATTATCTTTCCTTAATTTTTACCGCTTGGGCGAAGATATTGTCCATAAACCGAATTAGATTTAGCATAGAATCTACCCTCACTCACTTGGGGCAATTTTTTGTGTGATAACATAGACATTCTCAAACCCCAACATTTGCAAAAGCGTGCTGACCTCCAAAAAATGTTCTAGCCCACTTTCTCTATCGCCCTTGATGAGGATTTGGGTTTGCTTAGGTGTGCGTTCTAGCCACATCTTTAGCTCGCTAAAATCTAATCTCTTATTCCGCACAAAATACTGCCCTTGCTTGTTGATGACAATCATTTCTTCTTTGATGTCTGCTTGTGTGCTAGATTCTGCACTCTCCTCAATTTTGGGGATTTCGACTTCAATCTTACTTTGCTGCACGAAACTCGCGCTTGTAAGCACAATCACCAGCAATACAAGCATAATATCAATAAATGGAATGAGATTTAGTGAATCGATTTTTTTCATCACTCTAGCTCCCTGCTTAGATGTCGTAATTACCTTGAGATCGTATCGTGGGGTTATGTGTAATATCCCACTGCGTGAGGATCACCTCTGCTTTGCGGAGCAAAAAATTATAAAACACAATTGATGGTATAGCCACAAATAGCCCAGCTGCTGTGGTTTTGAGCGCTAAAGAAAGTCCAGACATAATCGCCTGCGTATCCACAAGTGAATTGCTCCCAATCTCCACAAAAGTTACCATTATCCCAAACACCGTCCCCAAAAGCCCGATATAAGGAGCATTTGAGCCAATAGTCGCAATAAGCGTCAATCGCTTGTGCAACGCTAACTCTAACACCCGCTTATCACCAAAATCACGCACATTCACATTTCTAAAAAACAAATACCGCTCTATCGCCACACCAAGCACAACAATGCTTAATACCAACAAAAATCCCAATACACCATAATCCACTACTGCTCGCATCTATAATCCTCTCATTATATTTTTCATACTACTTTGCGCCTCTTTCTTAAGCTCTTTTTGCTTGAGAGATTCTCGTTTGTCATAGAGTTTTTTACCTCGAGCAAGGGCAACTTCGAGCTTGATGATATTTTTATGATTAAAGTATATACTAAGAGGCACGATAGCTAGAGCCTGTGTGGTAAGTTTGCCAAACCACTTATCAATCTGTCGCCTATGTATCAAAAGCTTGCGCACTCGCCTCTCATCTGGGCGAAAATGTGCGTTTGTATTTGTAAGCATACTAAAATGTGCGTTAAACAAAAATGCCTCGCCCTTGATAATGCGCACGAAACTATCTTTGAGATTAACTCTCAAAGCCCTTGCTGCCTTGACCTCACTCCCTACAAGCACAATCCCCACCTCCAAAGTCTCTAAAATCTCATAATCAAAATATGCCTTTTTATGCTTGTTGATAAGCTTATAAACATTGTTTTTTCGCGATTGCACACTTTGCCTTTTGTGAAATATCTCTGTGGGATTCTATCGAAATTTTGCCATTTTTAAAATATCGCCGTGTGCTTTAAGCGTTTTACAAAAAAA
>DXIN01000011.1 GCA_019112865.1 Candidatus Helicobacter avicola | reverse complement strand
CTGAAACACTTGGAATCTTAAAGGCAGGTAGTCCTGATTTTCAAAATAGTGGGCTTGGAGCAATTCTAAACAAAGCAACAAAAGGGCATTGGATATTTCATAACATAACTGCACACAATTTAATCCCTTGTTGTGTATATTTCGCTGTCCGTCACGCTATCCCTGCCACTTGGCTTAATGATAGAGACCAGTTTTTGTATCCAAATGAGATGTGGGAAAAAGACAGCGAATTTCAAAATGATTGTCTAGTTTTCGCTCTCTTTCACGGACAAAATAGAATCAGTGCTAAAGAGGGCGTAAATCATTTTATACCCTTTAGCGAATCTGAAGTAGAAGTAAAAGAAGCTTTTGAATCTCACTTTATGTATAAATTTATCAAGGGTAAAATCAAGATAGATTCTACCACTACAAGCAAGGCAAAGCAAAGTAAATTTAGTGATGCAGATTTGGAACTAGAATCTAAAAGCTTTATCCCAAATAAGCCTTTAGAATTTAGCAAGGAAGCAAAAGAAGTTTTTGAAGCAGGGCGTAAAATATGGACATATTATCATCAAAACTTTGGTAAAATCTCTGAAATCCACGCCCAACACAAAGAGGACTTTTATAAAAACTACAATGTTAATGCAAGTTTGTATGATATAAAAGGCTATTTTCGAGGCTTTAAGCAAAGTGAAAAAGGCAATGGCAAAATGAATAGCAAAAGCTTAGATTCTGCCTATAATGATTTAATCGCTGATTTGCGTTATGCCTTAGATAAACTTGCTAAAAAAATCGAGCCAAAGATTTATGAGTATGGCTTTTTGCTAGAATCTAGCCTATAAAGCCATAAGCACACTAAGAATCTGCTATAATGCTAGGAATCTAAAGGAGAATGCTATGACTATTATGCTTAAAAATGTGGATTTTGAGACCTTGCAAGTGCTTGAGAGCCTAAAGGGGCTTAAGAAAGATTTGGAGATAGAGAAGATTCCCAATGATGAGACACTAGAGGCGATGAGGGAGTGTGAGGAGATACTTTCAGATATTAAGGCTGGTAAAAGAGTGCCTTATAACTCTTGGAGCGAAGCAAAAGAAGCCTTGCTTAGGGATTAAAATGGCGACAAAAATATACAAGGTAGATTTTTCTAAGAAATTTAAGAAAGAATACAAAAAAATTATAAAGCAAGGTTATGCGAAAAAAGTGGATTCTATCATAGAAAAACTCGCCAACAACGAAATCCTAGAGCCAAAGCATAAAGACCACGCACTAAAGGGCGAGTATGTAGGATATAGAGAATGCCATATAGAGCCAGATTTGCTTTTAATCTACAAAAAGCAAGAGGATATTTTGGTATTAGTGTGCTTTCGGCTAGGAAGCCATAGTGAGGTTTTTTAAGAAAGATAAGGAAAAAATATGACTATTATGCTTAAAAATGTAGATTCTAAGACTTTAGAGGCTATAAAAAATCTACAAAAAGTGCAGAAAAATTTAGAGATAGAAATACAAGAGGAAAAGGACTTTGAGGCTTTACGCACTTTTTTAAAAAATGACTTGCAAAAAGAATGCAATAAAGCCGTTTTTGAAAGGCTTAAAGATAAATGAATTACCTTAGCCTAGAGGAAGTTATCATCTTGCATAATGATATTATGGAGGCTATGAATGGATTAAAAGGCTATAACAAAACGCAAATTGGCTATTTAGAATCTGCTCTGTCGCATATACAAAATGATGAGCTGTATCCTAGCTTTTTAGACAAACTTACACACTTAATCTTTTCTTGTGTAAAATTTCACCCTTTTTTAGATGGCAATAAACGCACCGCTTTGTATCTTGCAAAGGCATTTATAAAATTAAATTACCCTAAACTTGTGCGAGAGGACTTTTACGAAAGACTAGAAGATGTCGTGGTAGAAGTAGCAAGTGATAGTATCAATAAAGACGGATTGCGTGAGATTCTGAAAGAAATGTTAGACATAGAGTAAATCAAAGATGTGTGTGCTACAATGCTGATATTAAATCTAAGGAGCCATGCTATGACAATCACTCTAAGAAATGTGGATTTTGAGACCTTGCAAGTGCTTGAGAGCCTAAAGGGGCTTAAGAAAGATTTGGAGATAGAGAAGATTCCCAATGATGAGACCCTAGAGGCGATGAGAGAGTGTGAGGAAATCTTAGCAAATCCAGAGAAATATAGGGGATACCGCAATGTCGATGAAATGTTTGAGGATATTTTAAATGACAGGGCTTGAAGTCAAATACTCTAAACTTTTCAAAAAAGACTTAAAGCGGTATAAGCATAAGCCACAATCACTAACAAAAGCCAAAGAAGTGATACACAAGCTCGCCAACAACGAAATCCTAGAGCCAAAGCATAAAGACCACGCCCTAAAGGGCGAGTATGTAGGATATAGAGAATGCCATATAGAGCCAGATTTGCTTTTAATCTACAAAAAGCAAGAGGATATTTTGGTATTAGTGTGCTTTCGGCTAGGAAGCCATAGTGAGGTTTTTTAAATACAAAGCTAAAGAAATGTGTAAGTCGCACAAAACATTCATAGTAGGGTGTTTGGAGTGAGGTAAAACAAATAGAATCTTGCCATCTCACAAAATCCCAATAAGGCTAATCTGAAATTTTAGTGCCTTGTGAGAACCTAGGTGTTTGCAAGATGAGGGAATTTAACTCGTGCGCAAGCAACCAAGCCAAATTGCTAAAATCATTGAGAGCGCATGAGAGAGATTTCTAGATTCACTAAAGATTTTAGAAAGCCTCCCCATATCCATACTTTTCTACCACGAAATCAATGTCCTTATCGCCCCGCCCGCTTAGATTGACTAGAATCTTTTTGCCCTTTAATTCAGGTGCGATTTTGAGTGCATACGCTAGGGCGTGGCTAGATTCAATAGCGGGGATAATGCCCTCCTTTTTGCTTAGTGCAAAAAATGCCTTTATCGCCTCCTCATCGCTGATAGCCGCAACTTTGGTGCGTCCGATACTATGCAGATACGCATGCTCGGGTCCCACACTCGGATAGTCTAGCCCACTTGCCACACTATGCACCGCTGCGGGCTCGCCTTTAGAATCTTTAAGCATAATGCTATTAAATCCATGCATCACGCCCTCACTCCCAAAGCTAAGGCTTGCCGCATGCTCCCCTAGCCCACTTCCGCGCCCTAGAGGCTCTACACCTACCAGCTCCACTGCATCATCAATAAATCCGCTAAAAATCCCCATTGCATTACTTCCACCACCCACACACGCAGTAACAATATCGGGCAACTCCCCAGTCATTTTCATAAACTGCTCTCTTGCCTCAAAGCCCACAACCGCCTGAAAATCCCGCACCATCTTAGGAAAGGGGTGTGGTCCCACCACCGAACCAATGGCATAGATACTATTAACCGGATCTTTCAAATACGCCTCAAAAGCTGAATCTACCGCTTCTTTGAGGGTCTTTGCCCCTGCACTCACACTCACGACTTTTGCACCCAAGATCTTCATACGCACGACATTTGGGTGTTCTTTGGCAATATCCACTTCCCCCATATGAATCTCACACTCCAGCCCAAAATACGCCGCCGCAGTCGCCAAAGCCACCCCATGCTGCCCTGCTCCCGTCTCGGCAATTAGCTTCTTTTTGCCCATAAATTTTGCCAAAAGTGCCTCGCCCATACAATGATTGAGTTTGTGCGCGCCGGTGTGATTGAGATCCTCGCGTTTGAGGTAGATTCCCGCTCCACCAAGCTCTCGCGTGAGATTGTGCGCGAAGTAAATGGGCGTAGGGCGTCCTTGGAAAGTTTCACGAATCTTGCGCAACTCGGCGATAAAGTCGCTATTTTGTGCGATTAAGTCGTAAGCCTCATTGATTTCTTGCATAGCTTTTGCGATAGATTCTGGCACGAAACTCCCGCCAAACTTACCAAAATAGCCATTTTCATCAGGGAATTGCTTGAGATAGGGTGGTGTTGGCATATACACTCCTTGAGAAATTTAAAGTTCTTAAAAACGCTTCATAATAGCATATTAGAAATTAAGCGTGTATTAGGCGTGGATAAAAAATTTAGTGAGATTTAGATTCTTGTTACTTACTTTCATTACAATCACACCTATGATAATAATTTGTTATCAAAAATTTTTATTAAGGAGACTACGATGTTAGTTACAAAACAAGCCCCGGATTTTACAGCAGAGGCAATCAAAGCTGATGGCACATTTGAGGATAACTTCAACCTTTACAGCAACATTGGCAAAAATGGTGCGGTTATTTTCTTTTGGCCCAAAGATTTCACATTTGTGTGCCCTAGCGAGATTATCGCATTTGACCACAGGGTAAAAGACTTCGCAGAGCGCGGATTTAGCGTTATTGGTGTGTCGATAGATTCTAAAGAAGTGCATTTCGCGTGGAGAAACACTCCAGTAAAAGAAGGCGGTATCGGTGCGGTAACATTCCCAATGGTATCAGATATCACTAAGCAAATTTCTCGTGATTATGATGTGCTTTTTGGCGGTGCAGTGGCATTGCGCGGAAGCTTCCTTATCGACAGAAACAAAGTCGTGCGCCACGCAGTGATCAACGACCTCCCACTTGGCAGAAATGTTGATGAAATGATTAGAATGTGCGATGCGCTTTTGCACTTTGAGCAACATGGCGAAGTATGCCCTGCTGGCTGGAATAAAGGCGATAAAGGTATGGTAGCGAATGCCAAAGGTGTAGCAGAATACCTAAGCCAAAACGCTGATAAACTTTAATCTCTCACAAGCCCCTTTTCTCTAAGGGGCTTTGCAAACACTATACTAAGTTACTTTTTGGACTTCTTGAGCTTTATCTCCCTGATGTTTTCCAATTTTTACCTTGCGATAAAACTGCTTAGAGTATAATGACGCATTTACACATTTAGGAGTGTGCTATGTTAGAAATTTTGATGATTGAAGATGATGTCGAGCTCGCCGAAATTTTGAGCGATTATCTCAAAAAACACGATATGAATGTAACAAGCTATGATGAACCCTATACGGGAATGAGTGCTGTGAATGCCAAGCACTTTGATGTGTTGCTTTTGGACTTGACTTTGCCCAATCTTGATGGACTAGAAGTCTGCAAACGCGTAGCAAAACAAAAAAATATCCCTATTATCATATCTTCAGCACGAAGCGATGTCGATGACAAGGTCAAAGCCCTAGAATATGGTGCTGATGACTATTTGCCCAAGCCCTATGACCCCAAAGAATTAGTCGCGAGGATTCACTCACTTTTGCGCCGTTATAGCAAGAAAAATCCCAAAGAACAAAGCAGAGAAAAAGATTCTGTATTTCGAATCGACAAGCATAGCCGACAAGTATTTTTCAAAGACAAGAAGCTTGAGCTTACACGCGCGGAATATGAGATCCTCACATTGCTTATTAGCAAACGCGGACATGTGTTTTCGCGCGAAGCCATCGCCATAGAATCTGAATCTATCAACCCAGAGAGCTCAAACAAAAGCATTGATGTGATTATCGGAAGGTTGCGTGCCAAGATAGAAGAAAACCCCAAAAACCCCCAATACATCATCTCGGTGCGTGGCGTGGGCTATAAACTTGAAGCTTAGCACCAAGAAACTCTGAATCTAAAGCATTGAGGTATTAGCACCTCACACAAGCCAAGAGCTAAAAACCACGCCATCAACACCCTCTTGTGCTAAAGTAGCGATTTGCTCCTTGTGCGTGATGACACACAGCACTTTAGAATCTAGCATATAGTTCTCGGCAATCCCTTGGTATATCGTGGGAGTGGATTCTATAATGAGATAGGTGGGCTTTAAACTTGCACATAACACAAAGTCTAAGATCTCCTCCACCCGCACCGCACAAGCAATCTCACAACGCACGCAATGTTTGAGCAACGCAAACTCCCTATCCTCACGTGCATAAAACCACACAATCTCATCATTCTTACTTGTCGCAATATCCTCAATCGCACGGATATGACGAAACTTTGGAGTGCTTAGATGTGGATACCCAAAAACCAACATCGCCTACGCCTTTGCCTTGCATTCTTTAGAGCAAAAAAACTTCCCGCCTTGCCTAATCCCATCTTTTTGCGAGGCAAACACCCCGCACACACAGCATTCTTGCATAGTCTCACTGGGCAGTTCCTTGGATTTGTGCGTGCTAGACTTTAGCCCCGGACGCAACAACACAAACCACACCACCGCCAAAAGTGCTATGATAATAATCAAAATTTTCATCTCTCACCCCTTTTTATAAAAGTAGATTCTATCATTTCTACTAAAACATTCCTCTATACTCATACTTGGCATTTCTTTCTTGAATCTTGAACCCTTAAAAAGCAAATAATGCCCATTATGGCTCAAAAACTTGCGTCCATAGTGCATAATCTCCTCCACACTCATCACCGCCCGTGAAGTGATGAGATCGATATTATTGACTTCTGTGATAGGGATTTCTTGAATCCGCGTAGGCAACACCCTAGTATTGCCTAACTCAAGCTGTGCAATCATATGCTGCAAAAACGCAAAACGTTTCGCCCTAGGCTCTGTGAGGATAAATCGCACCTGTGGCAGCGCGATAGAGAGCACAATAGCGGGGAATCCCCCACCACTTCCTATATCAAGACAGCTGACGAAGCTATCCACAAAACGCAAGGGATAGAGCGAATCGATGATATTCTCCTTGATTGAATCTAACGTGCTCGCCCCACTAAGATTGTGAATCTTATTCCACTCCAAAAGCCTATTAGCATACACTTCTAGCTTTTTTGCCCCCTCATCACTAAGAGCAATCCCAAGGGATTTGCAATACTCTAGCACATCGTCCATCACTCGCCCTCCTTTAGAGTATCAACATACCATCGCCATAAGAAAAAAACTTGTATTTGTGTGCGATAGCACATTCATAGATTCTCATCACCTCCTCACGTCCCACAAACGCGCTCACAAGCATTAAAAGCGTGCTTTTGGGGAAATGAAAATTTGTCAAAAGCGCGTCCATTCGCTGTGGCACATTCCCCGGGTGCAAAAACAGATCGCACAAGCCTTGAGATTGATGTGTGCGCCAAAAATACTCCACCACGCGTGCCGTAGTTGTGCCGATACATAATAGCTTAGAATCTCCCAAAATCGCATCACGCGCTTGTGATGAGAGGGCGTAGGATTCGGAGTGCATAGTATGGGCGCGTATGTCGTGGGAGTGCACATTGGCAAATGTCCCCGCTCCCACATGCAAGGTAACAAAACACACTTTATACAATGCCCCTATACGCGCGAAATCCTCCTCACTAAAGTGCAAACTCGCCGTAGGTGCGGCGATAGCCCCTGCATTGCTCGCAAACACACTTTGATAATCTGTGCTATCCTCAAGTGTGTCCTCACGCTTGATATAGGGTGGTAGAGGTGTGTGCCCGCAAGATTCTAACATTACATAGAGCTCACTTATCCCTAAGGGTGCGCTAGAATCTGCACTGCCAAACTCCACCACACGCAAGCCATTATCCAAAACCTCCAATACACGCATACTAAAGTGCGTAGGGTATTTGGTGCGATCACAGATTCTAAACACCGCGCCGACTTTAGTCCTGCCACGAATCTGGACTAAAAACCTTGATTTTCCAAAAGCTTTGTGAAACAAAATCTCTCGCACACTCTCACCGCCCTCTCTGCTTGCATACAGCCGTGCTTTGAGGACTTTAGTATCGTTGCACACGAGCGTGTAATCCCGCGGTACCACCTCACAAAAATCCCTAAAATGCCTATGCTCAATACGCCCACTCTCACGATAATACACGAGCAATCGCCCATCACAGCGCGGATTGGTAGGGTGCATAGCAATAAGCTCTGGAGGCAGAATATAATCATAGCTTGAGAGCTCAAAATCGCTTGTATAGGCGCACATTAGAATCTAAGAGTTTTGCGTTGGGATTGGTGCGCTAGATTCACTAGAGTGGCTCTCATCTTGGCTTTCCTCCTGCTCTTCTTCCTCATCTTTGGGTGCAGGATTGACAAAATGCGCAATCACGATTGAAAAGCCATAAAGCCCCACAAGCGGAATAGCCAAAAAGATTTGGGAGAGCACATCAGGAGGTGTGATAATCGCCGCGATGATAAAGATAATGACCACCGCGTATTTAAAGAAATTTTTAAGGCTTTTGTCTGTAATCATTCCCACTTTAGCCAAAAAATAGCTAAGCACAGGTAGCTCAAACGCAATCCCAAAGCCCACCACAAGACGCGTGAAAAACATCACATAATTTTCCGCGCTCAAGCTCCCTTCAAACTTATCACTCCCAAAAAGCAGGACATTCTCAATCACCACAGGCAACACGATATAATACGCAAACGCTACACCACACGCAAACATCACACTTGCAAATGCCACAAATGGTAGGACGATTTTTTTTTCGTGCTTATACAAGCCCGGTGCGATAAAAAGCCAAAATTGCCAAAAAATAATGGGCATAGACACCACAAGCGCGGCGAAAAACGCGACTTTGAGCGCGACAAAGATATTTTCTAATATCGTTAGAGCAGCGAGATGTGCCTTAATAGACTCGTTTTCTAGCGCGCTATTAATAGGTGCAGCAACCCAATCAAAAATAACTCCCCAAAAATTAAAACATATCCCAAAGCTAAGGAGTAGCACCGCCACGGAGATGATAAGTCGCTTTCGCAAATCTTGCAAGTGGGGTTTTAGGTCTTCAAACATTGCTTAGACTCCTTTGGGCGAAGTGGCAGAAGTAGATTGTGTATGCAAGTCCCCTTGTGTGCCTATATCTTGTGAATCTTGCCGGTGTGTCTGGGTGGATTGTGTGCTATTGGCAAGTTCTTGCGAATGTGATGAGACAGCAGGAGAATCTGCCACATCAGAAGGTGTGGCACTACAATCCTTAGAAAATGTGGATTTTGCGCCATCTTGCGTATTTGGCTGTGAGGGCGAATCGTGGGATATGCCCATATCCGCGTCTATTTGCTCACTTTGGAAATTGAGTGATTCTAAGGCGCGAGATTCTGCACTTTTTTGTGGGTGCGTGGGGATAGGCTGATTGGTGGGGTTATTGAGCGAGAGGTTGCTTAGCTCTTTAAACTCCAAATCTTTTGTGAGTGAATCCACCTCGCCCTTTGCGGCATTGACATTGTCTTCAAAGAGTTTTTTATACTCAAGGGCTTCTTTTTTTAGTTCGCTTATCTGCACTTCCTTATCAAAGGTATCTTTGGCATCATTGATAGTCTTTTTGACTGCGCGCAGGAATTTCGTAATATCCACGATAGCCTGTGGTAGCTTATCTGGTCCCAAAAAAATCACCGCCACCACCAAAATCACCACAATCTCAAAAATACCCACGCCAAACATCACCAAACCTTCCAAAATATCTATCGCCCAAAAAGCAATACAAAGAAATTGTAGAATTGTAATGCAAAAAACTTTAAATTATAGAATCTAAAACACTAGCAATATTATAGAATCTAAGTAATCTAAAGCTCTAGATTCTGATAGTATATGCTCGCGAAGCACAGACGAGTGGAGATTCACTCTCCACGAGCGATAACAAGTTTGCATAGCAAACTTGCAATAAAATAATAGAATCTAAAAAATCTTTAGATTCTGCAAAAGGCAGTGTATGCCCTCAAAGCTTAAAAATAAATTCTCAATCCGCTTTGTAGTCCATAACGCGAAATGTAGGGCTGTGGGAGAAGGTTGGATTCTAATGTCAGAAAAAGTCCAAGATTTGCCTTGAGATTTATCGAGCCTGTGGCACTCACATAATGTCCGAAAATCTCTGTATCATAGGCTTTGAGCTTATACTCTAATGCAAGTTTGAGTGCGCCATCATTGCCTAGCACCACTCCAAAAGCGTTGGAGAGCAAAAATCTGCCCTGATTGCGCCAATCAAAATATAAAGTCGGCTCAAGGAGATAATACACATAGCTATATTGCCCTATGCGCGTAGAAAATCCGCCACCAAGGGCGAAATAGTAGCGAAGGTTGTTGTGCAGAAACTGCCTTGAAAACCCCGTGTCTAGTCGGTAAGAAAAAGGTGTAAAAAACTTGCTCACCATACCAAATGAGGCAAGTGAAAGAATCGTAGCTTGGTGGATATGTGCGCGCATTTGGTTTTGTGAATCCACTCCAGCATAGCCTAAGATTCTCAAAAACTCAATCTGTGCGCCCGTGAGATAACCTCTGTCATTGTCGGTGATGTCGTGATAAGTGAGGCGAAAGTCTAGTCCTAAGCCTTGCTGTGTGATACCGCTAGAATCTGCATTGGCAAAATACATCGGACTTAGTCGCAATCCCCGATTTCCTGTAAGTGGGGAGTTAGGCGTGATGACTTCTACTGCCCTGCTCGCACCAAGCCGTGAGCGCGCAGACGCGCTATCGTGGATTATTTGTGTATAGTCATCTCGCTTGAGCTTGTCTTTGGCATACCAGTACTCACTCATCTCAATGCTAGATTCAAGGATATATTGCTTTTGACGTAAGGATAGATTCTCATCATCAGCGATATTTTGCGCGCTCAATTTGCCTTTAGCGACTTTTTTTGCTTTATGCACATCACTAAAGCTCATCTCCTTTTCATACGCTAGGAGCTTAGCGCGCCTACTAGGGCGATAGGTTTCTTTGGTGATAAGTCCTGCATTGCGCATCACAAAGAGTGTTTCGGGGGGATTGACTTGGTAGATGAATTTTTCGCGCAAAACTAGACTAGGGCGCGCTACTTCTAAAAGCCACAAGATATTGTATGAGCAATTTTCACTAAAAAAATAATACCACGACCACGCATCGCCAAGCTCCCAGATGTGTCGATACATCTGCACGACTTCCTCATAGCTCAAATTGAGGTCAAACTCCCATATATCGCGGTTTTCAACATCACGATATTCTTTGATTTTTTCATAATAAGGCAGGATAGAAAATCGCCCATCATACATTCCAAATAGTCCTTTAAACGCAAATGCAAAGCCATTTTCGACATTAGGGTCAGCTGAAGCTTGATAATTAATCGCAAACGAGAGCAGACGTGAATTAAACCCAGAGTTTAGGAGCAAAAATGTATGTCCAAACATCGAAGCAGGGGAATTAATATGCGCAGCAGGGAATATGATTGTCGCACTTTTGGGATTGACATAGGCAAACATCGTTTTAAATTCCTGACATTCTAAAGTCGGCAATCCCTCAAAATGCAGGAGTGAATCCAAATAAAAAAATCGTGCAGGGAAGCGACAGATACCATGATAGTCCTCTGGGCTACTTGAGCGACGAGGCAAAGAGGTAACCGCCGCATCAAGCAAAGCATTGGATTTGCTCACACGTTCTATAAAATCCTCTGGCACGATGATAGAATCTATGGGTTGATAAAATGCTTCAATCGTGGCGATAAGCTCGGCTTTGGCGTCCTTTTTACCATTTTTGGCATAAAAAAATTCGGGAGAATCAATTTCGCTCTCTCGCCCATCAAAATGCAGCAAATCTCGCCATTGTTTTTGTGTATAAATCTCTAGCTTTAGGGCTTGCTCAATCGCCTCATCTCGCGAAAGCCCAAATACCCATACCACACACAATATTAATACTACAACACATCGCATATATGCTCTTTTTTGTGATTTTGCGTGGCATTATAGCCTAAATGTTGCGCATTGCCAAACATTAATCCAAGCACCCTATAATTATCGCTCATTTCAATCCTTAAGGAGCTTTTATGAAAACACTCATACTTTTTGCCCACACTTTTTGGGAAAATTCTAAGGTCAATAAAGCACTGCTAGAATCTGTGCAGGACACACCAAATCTCACGATAGAAAACCTCACACTCACTTGTCCTAATGGCAATATTGATGTAGAAGCCCAAAAGACATTGCTCAAAAACGCTGATACTATCATTTTTCAGTTTCCTTTGTTTTGGTTTAGCACACCGAGTTTGCTCAAAGAATGGCAAGATAGGGTGCTAACAGGAATCTTATATGGGGGTGAGCCTAAGATGCTAGAGGGCAAGAGCTTTGGGATTGTTACTACTGCAGGCGGTGCAGAATCTAGCTATGATGGACACCACGGCGCGACCATAGAGGATATTTTTGTGCCAATTTACCATAGTTTTAAGTATTTGGGAGTAAAGCCCAAAAAACCTTTTTGTATCTTTAGTGCGAATGCGCAGAATCTCCCTTTAGCTGATTATAAGGCGTATGTAGGAGCGTGAGATTGTGTGTTATTGCAAAGACAAATGAGTATGACGGAGGCTTTGTCGTAAGGTAGCTAATACCACAAGATTAGTGATTGCTAAGTGTAGTGCTTGAGGGCTTTTGTATCGATACATTCTCCTAGCACATACCACACGCCGTTGTTATTTCTCTACCTTGGGTTTTTGCGTGAAAAAAAGGTTTTAAAGTTATTTGCCACTAGCTCGCGCAAATCAGTAATGATAAAGAGATATTCCACTTCTAGGTCTCGCTCACGATAGTAGGCAGGCAGCAGAGAAAATGGCTCATTGCTAGAATCTAGGCTATGTTGTCTTGCCCGGTCTCCTGCCTCTATATTTTGCAATGTGCTATTGCTATTTGTGTTAGATTCTGTGGGGTTGGTGGATTCTGCAAATGCAGAATCTAATTATACTCCTTGAGCATTTGGCTTGTATCAATGTCAAAATCAAAGTATTCTGATAAAAAATCACTGCTACTCACCTGCTCGTAGTGATCACGCGCGGCTTTGAAATTTTTGGCTTCTTGATAGAGCAATCCTAGGGCAAATTTGGATTCTAAATTTGTAGCAGATTCTATCTTGGAGATTTGGAGCAGTGCCACGGCGTTCTCGTGCCGTCCAGCACCTAGAGCCGCCACTGCACCTAGAAAACGCGTCTGTGGGTCGTCTTCTTTGATGTCATCAATAAGCGTGTTGTAATACACAAATGCCTTTTCAAAATGCCCACTATAAATATTCAAAAGCCCCAAAACTTGCAAAATTCCAGCATTGTTGTCGTTGATACTAAGGAGCTTTTTTTCTAGCTCGGGTTCGATACTTAGTAAAGTCCCCGTGATAAACGATGTATAAATATACAGCTCACGCGCCAAAGACGCACCAAAATAAATACTGCTCATATCTAAATCTTTTTTGTAATACAACTCATTGAGCTCTAATGCCACTTCTTTGAGATCGCGTTTATAAAAACGTGCAAGCTCATACATCACATTTGCCACGACATCTTTTGGGTAAATATCTTGGATTTTTTTAAAGCTCTCCATCGTCATTTGTGGATCTTGTTTGGCTATGCCATAAGCACTTTTTAGCGCGTAGTATATGGGTTTTTTGGTATTGCCTATCCACACAAAATCCTCGATTGGCACATTATTAAGATAGCGCAAAAAACAGAGCAAAAATGCCTTTTGCTCACTAGATTCAAAGCTAATATCCGCAAAATCCGAGCTTATGGAGCTTAGGATTCTATCGACATTGCGATAGGTCAATCTCCCTGAAATCACAGCAAACAACCCCGAAAGGACATCATTACTATCCAAATGATAAGCACGCAAAAAATGTGTGTAGGCGTCATCATAGTTACCCGCTTGGGCATACAGCACACCCATATTGTAATGCAAAATTGCGTGATTTGGATAGATGTTTAGGGCTTTTAGCATATACTCTTGGGCTTTGCGGATATTGTTGCTGTTTGCTTCTCTTAGGGCAAGTGTGATGTTTTGATTGACTTTGGCTATCCCACTACCCTCACCCAAAGCACTTTTGGCAAGCTCAATATTATTGATTTTTAGATGTATGCCACCTTCTTGGATTGTTTCAAGGCTTTGTTTGGCGTCAAAGATTCTAAAAGGTGCGTAATAATACAAAATTTTATAGCCCAAAATCTGCTCGTGTTCAAACTTGCGATTCCAAAAATTCTCTTGGGCTTGGTGAATATCAAACAGCTCTTCTTTGAGTTTGACGTGTATGGGATAGAGGCTTAAATCAGGATTTTTTTCATCTTGACGCATCATACGATTGAGGATACTCACACTTTCTTTGAAATTCCCTAACTTTAATTCGATGAGCTGCAAAGACATCAGCGCGTGGGGGTCTTTAGCAAAGGTATTGAGGTATTCATACACATATTGGCGCGCTTTTTTGTATTCGCCCACTCTTGCGTGAAGCTGGGCGATAGCAAGATTGTCTTTTTTGGTGGGCGTTTTTTTGAGCGTCGCAAGGGCGTTGTAGTCATCATTAAAAAGCACAAAGATTCTCGCAGCAAGCTTGTTGTTATGCGTTTGATAGGCTTGGGAGTTGGGATTGAGTAATGAAGAGAGAGATTCAAAATAAAAGCCCTTGTAAATATCAATGAGACTATAAAGAAACGAATAAAAAGGCTGTTTGTTAGCCTCAAAAAGATGTGAGGAGCTAATCCCCACATAATAATCCACCAAATTTTGCTTGCCTAGCTTGTGTGCGGCATATGCAGCGTTAATCGCACTCACCGCCACATCTTCACCTGCTGCAATCGCCATATCAAAAGACTGCAGGGCTTGTTCGTATTCTTTTTCTTTGAGCTTAATCACGCCTAGATTATATCCTGCAAGCGATTGAGAAAAAATAGCAATATGCTCAAACAAATCCAATGCCTCTAGTTTGTCGCCTTGCTCATAGAGGATATTTGCCTTTTTAATCATCTGTCCTAGTTCGCTCTCATCAATACTGCCTTTTTTAGAGAGTTCTTTAACTTGAGGTGGTTGGGATATTTTGGTAGGTTTTGGTGGTGGCGGAGGTGGAGGCATATCCTCATCATTGCCACCACTAAAGGCAAAGATAATAAGGCTGATGATGAGCAAAAAAACACTCACACCTCCACCAATGACTGCAAACAAGGCTTTTTTGTTATCTTTTAAAGCGGGAACTTTTTGCACCAAAGGTGCTAAAAATGTGGCAATCTTTTGTTTGAATCCTGCTTGTTGCTCCTCTGGGGTGCTAGGTTGTGCCTCTTGCTCCTCTTGTGATAGAGCATTTGGGTCGTTGAGATCGACTTCTTGTGCAGCCATACATTAAGCCTTAGAGATATTTTTGCAGCACTTTTGGGATTGTGATACTCCCATCTTGGTTTTGAAAATTCTCCATAATTGCGATGAGTGTGCGCCCTACTGCGAGTGATGAACCATTAAGCGTATGCACGAGGGTATTTTTTTTCTCATCTTTGAATCGAATCTTTGCCCTACGCGCTTGGAAATCGCGCGTATTAGAGATAGAGCTAATCTCACGATAGCAGTTCTGCCCGGGTAGCCATACCTCAATATCTATGGTATTGCTCGCGCTAAATCCCAAATCCCCTCCGCATAGCTGCACAAGGCGATGAGGAAGCTCTAAAGCCCGCAATATCCCGCTTGCTGTCTCCACCATTTTTTCTTGCATAGCATCACTATCATCGGGGTGCGTGAGCGCGACAAGCTCGACTTTATCAAACTGATGTTGGCGAATCATTCCCCGTGTATCACGCCCCGCACTCCCAGCTTCTTTGCGAAAGCAAGGCGTGTAAGCAGTGAGCATAATGGGCAGCTTATCTTTGGGGATAATGCAGTCATTGTAGAGATTAGTAAGCGTGATTTCAGAAGTCGAGATGAGATAAAGCTCGTGCATCTTGCTATCTGGTGAATCCAGCTCCTCAATATGGGTTTTTACCTTAAACATATCCTCTTCAAATTTAGGCAACTGCCCCGTGCCAAAAAGACAATGCGCATTGACAAGCAGCGGCGTGCTTACCATCTCAAAACCCGCTTGCTCGTTATGATCAAGCATAAAATTAATAAGCGCACGATTGAGCCTCGCACCCTCACCGCGCAGCACACTAAAGCGACTTTTGGCAAGCTTCACACCAGTTTCGAAGTCTATCCAGCCATTTTGCTCGGCAAGCTCCCAATGCTCCTTAGGCGTGAAGTCAAATGTGCGAGGAGTTAAAACCTTAGCCACTTCCACATTATCATGCTCATCATCGCCAGCAGGTGTTTTAGAATCTGGGATATTAGGGATTATGTGCGCGAGAGATTCAAGCTTAGATTCTATCTCTGTGAGGTGGGTTTGGGCGTGGGCAAGTTTTTGTTTGTTAGTATCTAGTGCGTTTTTTAGCTCGTTAGTATCTTTGCCCTGTGCCCTATACGCACCAAAGAGCTTAGAAGTTTTGTTTTGATAAGCTTGAAGCTCCTCTAGGTCTTGTTTGCACTTCTTTTGCGCATTAGCCAAGTCATAAAGCTCCCTAAGGGTCTGCGTACTTACCTTTTTAATCGCAAGCTTTTCTTGTAAGGTTTCAAAGTCGTTTAATACCGCTCTTATATCAATCATTGCACATTCCTTGATGAATTGATAGATTTCTCAAAATGTATAGAATCTCTGCTATCTAAAAGCATTTGTTATTCCGCTAAAACTTAAGTAGCTTAGATTCTCACTGCATTAGGATTCGCCCAAAAATGCCTTGAGTTTTTTATACTCATCTTTTGTGAAATACCGCCACTTGCCACAAGGCAGGTTATTGAGACTACAAAATCCATAGCCTACGCGCTTCAAATCCAAGATCTCATAGCCAAATTGCGCAAAAAACCGCCTTAGCTCTCGGTTTTTACCCTCCTCTAGCACGACACGCACGCGTGGCAAAGCACTATGGCGCAAAATCTCAAAGTCTAGAAATGGTGCAAGTGTGAGGGAGCCAATCTTGCTCAAAGTATGCGCACCCTTGACATTATCTATCTCAAAGCCCCTGCCCTCCTCTAGCATCAAACGCACAGAATCCAAGAGTTTGGGGCTAAGCGCGTGGGAGAGCTTGAGATTGTATGTGCGTGGGAGGGCTGCGGTGCTTAGAGAATGCACCACCTGCTTACTATCGCTTAGGATTAAAAGCCCCTCACTTGCATAATCCAGCCGCCCGACATAGCTAAACCCCCTAAACTTAGAATCTAAGCTATCATAGATGACCCTACGCCCGCGATCATCGCGCTTGCTCACTAGCTCGCCTTTGGGCTTGTGGTAGATGATAGCGGTGTATTTTTGCACAGGGCGCAAGAGCTTGCCATCGACAAATACCTTATCCTTCGCTCCCAACACACTTTGCAAGGTAGCCTTTGTGTGATTGAGTTTCACGCGCCCAGATTCTATAAGTGTGTCAGCCTCACGGCGCGAAAACTTCGAATTGTGGGCGATGTATTGGTTAAGACGCACGATATTCCTTTGTGATTAAATCTTTGGTATTGTAACAAAAATCCTCTTAAACCCATTGTTACCCACCCATTATCTTGACATTGCACAAGACAATCCATAATACCACAATCAAAAAAGGAGAAAATATGCGCTACAAGCTCGTGATGTTTGGATTTTCTGCATTATGTATGGACTTAGAGGAGGTATCAGCGCGCCTCAAAGGTTATCCGCCAGAGCGCGCACAATGTGAGGGTGGCGATCAGTGCTATCTCATAGATTTGCACAGCGGCAAATCCTATGAAATCGCCCTTGATTCACAAAATCACTACACAATTCTCAATCTAACCACTCAAACATAAGATCGTTTAATCGCTTGCTAAACTCACCGCCCTGCTCGAGGTTGCCTCCTTCGGCGATGAGCGCACTCCCAAAGAGCAAATGCGCAACTTTAGCGATTTTGTCCGTATCTTGTGAGTTTTTGAGTTTTTGGAAAATCTTATGATTGACATTAATCTCGATATTTGGCTTAGCTTTTGGGGCTTTTTGTCCCATTTGCGCAAAGAGCTGGGCTAGCATAGGATTGTCATCTTGCTTGATGAGGCTTAGAGGAGCTTGCTGCATAAGGTTTGTGAGGCTTACCTCGCCGATTTGCTCGCCTAACGCATCTTTGAAGCCTTTTAGAATCGACTCAAACTCTTTTTTGACTTCATCACTCACACCCTCATCGCCAATTTCACCCAGCGCGTCTTTGGAGCTGACATTTTTGAGCGGTGTTTTGTCATATTCGCCCACCATAGGCATTACCATACCATCGATTTCATCACTTAGCAGTAGCACTTCAAAACCTTTGTTGGTAAATTTCTCCAAAAGTGGGGAGTTTTTGAGCAACTCTTTATGCTCACCTAACACATAATAAATGCTTTTTTGCTCTTTGGGCATAGATTCTTTATAGGCTTTAAGCGAGACAAACTCGCGATTTTGGCTATCAAAGCGCACAAGCTCAAGCAATTTGTCTTTGTTTTCATAATCCCCATAAAGCCCCTCTTTAAGCACTTTGCCAAACTGCGTGTAAAATTCTTTATACAGATTCTCATCTTTTGCCATCGAGGCGATTTCTGATAGGATTTTTTTGGTCGAGGCGGATTTGATATTGGCAAGGATTTTGTTTTGCTGCAAAATCTCACGACTGACATTAAGCGGCAAATCGCTACTATCAATCACCCCGCGCACAAACCGCAAATACGGCGGCAAAAGCTCCTTGTCATCATCGGTGATAAACACACGTTTGACATAGAGCTTCACACCGCTTTGATAATCCACGCGATAGAGGTCAAAAGGTGCGGTTTTGGGGAAATAAAAAAGTGTGGTGTATTCGAGATTGCCCTCGACTTTGGTGTGAATCCAGCGCAGCGGATCGGCATTATCATGGGCAAATGATTTATAAAAATCCTTATAATCCTGCTCTTTTAGCTCGGATTTGGGCAGAGTCCAGAGGGCTTTTGCCGAGTTTATCTGCTCCACTTTTTGCTCGAGTTTTTCCTTTTTCTTGCTCTTGTCCTCTTTGTCCTCTTGAGGCTCGCTCACCATTTCGGTGTAGTGCAGATAGATAGGGAAAGCAATATGCTCGGAGTATTTACCGATAATGCTCTGAATCTCCCAGCGCGAGGCGAAGTGCTTCTCATCTTTTTTGAGATAAAGTGTGATTTGTGTGCCAAACTCCTCTTGCACGCACTCGCCTATCTCATACTCACCCCTGCCATCACTCACCCACGCATACGCCTTATCCTCGCCTGCTTTCTTACTCTGCACCACCACGCGATCTGCCACCATAAATGCCGAGTAAAACCCCACACCAAACTGCCCAATAAGCGCGGAATCTTTTTTCTTATCCCCAGAGAGCTGGGAGAGGAAGCTTTTGGTGCCGGATTTGGCGATCACACCTAAGTGTTCTTTGAGGTCGGATTCATTCATACCGATACCATTATCTTGTATCGTGATAGTGCCCTTTTTGTCATCAAAAGAGATGTCGATACGCGGACTAAAGGTGAGGTTTTTAAATTTCTCATCAGTGAGCGTGAGATACGAGAGTTTATCAAGCGCGTCAGAGGCATTGCTCACTAACTCACGCAAAAAGATTTCTTTGTGTGAATACAAAGAATGTATCATCAAATCCAAAAGTTGTGTAATCTCTGTCTGAAAAGAATGTTTTGTAGCCATACAATACTCCTTGAAAATTTTTTGGCGCATTGTAGCAAAAAAAAAGTAAAAAAACTCTAACTCTTATAGATTTATACTAAATAAACTTTATAGTATAGATATAAAGTTTTATTATAGATTCTGCTTAGATTCACTACTTTGGCGAAACTCATAAGTCTGTCCCAAAATCTGCAAATGCTTGTTTTTAAGCTCTAGCACGATGTTTTTTAGTTTGATGATGTCTTGTTTTTCTAGTTGCAAAAGTGTTTGTGTGTTGATTTTAAGATTTTGTGTGATTTTAGCCTCTTGTAATTTCTGATTTTCCATAAAAACCCGCTCCATTAGTTAAATTTTAAAGACGATAGTATAATGATTATTTTATTAAATTTTACTTAATTTATACTCTTTAGATTATTTATTTTATTTTATAAATACTCTTTAGAGTATATTTTAAGATTTATTATGGAACATCTTTTGCTAAAAGTGCTGTTATGGATAAACGAACATTTAAAACACTGCTTGCACGCGCTAAACTAAGCAAAAAAGAATTTGCTCAAATGGTAGGGATTAGCCCACAGAGTGTTAATAACTGGGGTTGTAGCAAAGAATTTCCCTATTGGGTGCAAAGCTACCTACAAAACTACATAGAAGTGCTCGAATACCGCGAATTCAAAGCCCGATTAAAAGAAATTTGCCTATGATTTAGGGAGAACTTGCTACAATGCCACAAGCAATACAAAAGGATTGATAATGTCGCACACTCACAAGATTTTTCAGCTTAGAAGTCAGCTAAATGCCTGTGTCTTGGGACAAGAAAAGCTCATCGATATGGTGCTTATAGGAGTTTTTGCGCAAGGACACATACTCCTAGAGAGTGTCCCCGGACTTGCCAAAACCACGCTTGCTAAAGCCCTCGCCAAATCCCTAGAGCTTAATTTCAAGCGGATTCAATTCACGCCAGACTTGCTCCCTAGCGACATCATCGGCGCACAGATTTATAGCCCCAAAGACAACGACCTCCAGACGCGTTTTGGACCGATTTTTACGAATATCTTGCTTGCCGATGAGATTAACCGCGCACCCGCCAAGGTGCAATCCGCGCTCTTAGAGGCTATGCAAGAGCATCAAGTTACCATAGGCGAGGATTCTTACCTGCTCCAAAGCCCCTTTATCGTCATCGCCACTTCCAACCCCATAGAATCCGAAGGTGTGTATGCACTCCCCGAAGCCCAGCTCGATAGGTTTATGCTCATCATTCCTCTAAGCTATCCCGATACACAAAGCGAGATAGCCATACTCCAAAACAAGCACCACACACACGAACTCGTGCCAATCTTTGAATCTTACGAACTCCAGTCTATCAAACGCAAGATTGAATCGGTGTATTGTGATGAGAGCGTGTATGCCTACATAGTCGCATTGAGCAATGCCACGCGCAGCGAACTACTCATCAATGGTGTGCAGGCATTGCGACTGGGTGCCTCGCCTCGTGCAAGCCTTGATCTAAGCCTTGCAGCCAAAGCCTATGCGTTTTTGCACGCCAAAGACTATGTAAGCCCAAGCGATGTGCTAGAAGTGCTGCCCTTTGTCTTTTCACACAGAATCTTGCCAAGCTTTGAAGCACTTGGGCTTGGGATAGATTCACAAACAATCCTTGAGACGATCACTAAACGCGTGCCAATCCCTTAAGAGTCAGAATCTATGCTACGATTTACCCACAAACTCCCTTTTGTCAATCTCCAAAACTTACGCGCGCACGACACCGCAGGTGAGGGTGGGGATTTCCTCGAGCTAGGCGAATATGTGTATGGACAAGACGCACGCCTCCTCGCGCCTGCTGCCTGTCTCAAATACCAAAGACCAATGATCAAGGTTTTTCAAAAACAAGCCCTTTCATACCTACACATTTTCCTACTCCCGAGCAAAAGCCTCCTACTAGGCACGCCCACCAAACTCTCTGCAATCGTGCAAATATGCGAGATTTTGCTACAAAGTGCGTGTGTGTATGGGCTAAAGCCGTTGCTACACTACCTAGACGCCTACCAGCCAAAGACACTCACTAGCTCCACCGAGATACACAAGCTCCTTGATTTGCTACAAACCCTCCATTTTTCTCAACGCGACCAACTCCACAAAGCCACAGAGTTTTCACACCACCTCGCCACACACAGACACCAAAGGGGCTTGGGTGTGATTATCGGGGATTTTTACAAGCTAGATTTAGCCGCTCACATCGCCTCTGTCAAACATCATCTTTTGCTCTATGCACTCTGTGTGCGCTCTAATCTCGAATGGGAGCCGAAGTTTTTGGATTTGGCACACACACAACGCATAAGCGATGTAGAGACACAAGAGACTTGCACCGACACACTCACGCTCGCGCAATACAAGGCACGATTGGCACACCATGACGCGAGGCTTGGGGCATATTTTTCGCGTATGGGGGCAAAACTCGCCTATATCAATCCACAAGATTCACTCCTCCCCCAGCTCCAACGCACCTTTGACGCCTACTAACCCATATCTTAATAAGCTTTTAATGATTTTTGTGCTAGTGTGTCGCTTCGTTATTTTTGATTATTTCTGATACCAAAAACCCAAAATTTCACACAAGGATTCTCTATGCAAGTTCGTCATATAGGCAAATTTGGGGGGGGGGCAACAAACTCTTGAGATAGATTCTGACCAAACCTCCACAAACCTCATCACCAACGAAGGCACAAACACACTTTTTACAAAACTCCAGCATCTCTTTGACACCTACGCTTCGATAGATTCTAAACTCGATTTGTGGGTTATCAGCGGATTTTTCAACGCCCAAGCCCTCCAAGCCATAGCCACATCTTTCGCCCCCAAGCTCAATTCACTCCATATCATCATTGGCAAGACCACCCCAAGCCAAAGTGACACACAATCCATCGCTTTTGCATTTTGCGATCCTTTTGACCTAGAGATCAAAGACTTTGCCAAGCAGCTTGAGCTACTCACCACATACCAAGAAGCCCTTGAGTTTATCACAGACACCACCTGTGATGTCAAAGTCTATGCGCTCAAAGATCGCAATGTCCTTATCCACTCCAAGCTCTATCTCCTCCACCAACACGCCAACAAAGCCCACAAAAGCTTTGCTATCATAGGTAGCTCCAACCTCACTGCCAGCGGACTTGGAATCTACGGAGGAGATAAGGCTAATATCGAGCTAAATCTCTTGTGTGATAGTCATCAAGACACAGAATACGCGCTTAGATACTTCACCACCCTGCGCGATCAATGCACCGATGTGAGCGCAGAAGTCGCAGACAATCTCAAATCCAGTTTTTTGTATCATAGCCCTTGTGATGTGCTAAGCAAGCTCATCGCGCTTTTTCCGAGTGATACCCCACTCCAGCAAAGTGAGCAAGATAGACTAAGCCTCGCACAAGAAGTCTTTGGACTCTATGATTTCCAGCTTGTCGCCGCCAAGGAGCTTTATAAACGACTCAAAACTTATCACATAGCCTTTTTGGGAGATCCCGTGGGTGCTGGGAAAACTCTAAGTGCGCTTGGCGTGATAAGCCTCTATAAGCGTCCGGTTATCATCACTCCTAAAAATCTCAAAGCCCAATGGGATAGCTATTTCAAACGATCGCTAGATTCACAAACCCAAAAAGAGTTTTTGGACAACCTCTGCTTTAGGATCAAGATTTTTAGCTACCACGAAGCCTCCCAAGAGCACAATCGCTCCCTGATACAATCCGCAGATCTCATCGTGCTTGATGAAAGCCACACTTTCCGCAATGGCGCACCCAAAGCAAATAGTGCCAACAACTATACGCGATTGCGCGCAAACATCAGCAGGGATTGTGATTTTCTCGCTCTAAGCGCGACTATTATCAACAACAGCTTGCTAGATTTTGCCAATCAGATTGGCTTATTTACCGACACAATCACACTCCACAATACTCCTATAAATCCCCATGAAATATGCCGCTATGCCCAAAAACAGCTTATCGAGCAAAAGCCCTTGCCACAAGAGTATTATTATCTCACATCGCTCATTTTTTCGCGCTCTAGCGCAGAGATCGCAAGTGAGCTACGCAACCTTAGCAAAGACTTGCCCACACCAGACATTAAGACGCAACATCTCTCAAGTATTCCAAAGCACATCGATTTTAGCTACCAAAAACTCCTAGAGATTCTGGGCATAGACACAGATGAAAATGCCCAAACACAATCTTTAGGCATTAGCTTTAGTATCTATGATCCCTATAAGTTTTTGCCACCTCATATCGCACAGCAAATCAAAGAATCTCATCTTGAGAATCTCGGCGAATACACCACCCCCAGAGGCTTTATCACTATGTCGCTACTCAAAAGCCTCGAGAGCTCTGTCGATGCGTTTTTGCAGACACTAGAGAAAATCATCGCCCACCACGACTATTTTTTAGATTCTCTCTCCATTGAGCGCGAAAACGACCAACAAGAAAATGATGAGATAGATTCTACCCTTTTGCCCACGCGCCTAAAAAATCTCGTAGATTTAGACCTCTTAGGCTCTTTAGATTCTCGTTTTATGCACACCCTCAAAGAAGATGTAGAAAAACTCAATCAAATCAAATCCCTCTTTGTATCCTACAACCCCAAGACGGACTTTGCCAAATCTCCCAAGTTCCAAGCCTTATCGGATTTTATCAAATCCCACCAAGCCCGCATCACAGAGGAGAAACTCCTCATCTTTACCGAATCTATCCCCACAGCACGTGCGATATGTCGATCCCTGCAGCACGCATACCCACATCTTCGTATCGCATATATCACAGGCGATACAAAGAGCAAATTTACCACCCTCACAGGGCAATTCGCCCCACGCGCGCAGGGCTACCCACTAGACGATAAGCGAGCTATCGATATCCTAGTCGCCACCGATGTCTTGAGCGAGGGGCAAAACCTCCAAGACTGCGCCAATCTCATAAATTGGGATATCGCTTTCAATCCCGTGCGATCTATCCAGCGCACAGGGCGGATTCACCGCATAGGCTCGCCACACGATAGGATTTTTATAGCGCACTTTTTCCCCGACATCGAGATAGATTCATACATCAAGCTTGAGCAGCGATTAAAATTCAAGCTCATAGCCTCCCAAAGCACGACACACACGCACAATCCCTTTAGTCTGGATCAAAAAGCCCAAGATGAGCATTTCCAAAGATACCGCCAAATGCTCACAGAAAACCTCATAGCATTTGAGGAAAACACAACACTTTTCAACTCCCCACAGAAACTCCTCCAATCCCTATCCTACGAAGTGGGCGAGGGTGCGCGTGCGAGCGATGGGATATTCTCTATCATACAGATTCCGCATTTGGAGTGCAACACGATTTTTGCAGCCCTGCAAGACATTCAAAGCAAAGGTTTGTATTTCACACTCTATGATCGCACCCTACACCCCAGTGCTACGCACCCAAGCGGCGAGCACAATCTCGCCAAACTCCTCCCCCATATCAAAGATACTTCGATACCCACAGACGCCTTTAGAGAGCTTGAGCGCATTAGTGCTACCTATCGTGATATAGGGTTTTTAAAAGATCGATTTTTATCCCTCACAAACGCGCTTGATGAGCAGATACGCTTGATAACCAAAGAGCGAGAATCCCACAAAAAAAGTGATGGTGGGCTTATCCCAACCGCACGCAAGAGATTTAGGCTCATCGCGTGGCTACTGATAAATCCCGACTTTGCGACCCTCAATCCCGCCACCACAGGAGAGCACAAATGAAGCCAATAGATTCACAAACTACAGATTCACAGCACAACGGCTTTGACATCGTCATTGGCAACCCACCCTATATCCGCCAAGAAGAGATAAAGCACCTAAAGCCCCATTTGCAAAAAGCCTTTAGCATTTATAAAGGCACAAGCGATATTTACACCTATTTTTATGAGCTTGGGTTTAAGATTCTAAAATCTAGCGGGATTCTCTCCTTTATCACGAGCAACAAATACACGCGCGCAGGCTATGGCGAGGCGTTGCGAGAGTTTGTGCTACAAAACACCCAAATTCTAAGTTATATTGACTTAAATGGCGTGAAAGTTTTTGCCAACGCTACGGTGGATACTAGCATACTAAGTTTTAAGAAAAAAGCTCCTTTAAACCCCATCCGTCATTGCGACTCCTCCCTCCGTCATTCTGAGGGCTGTAAGCATGAAGAATCTAAAAGAGATGTTTTGGCTACGCCTCAACATGACGACATAGGAGAATTTTATTTTTCCTACCTAGCCTTAGATAATGAAAGGCTAAAAGAGTGCAATAACGACCTCACGAAGCTAAGCAAAGAGGACTTTTCAAGCCTTAAGCAAAGCAGCCTTAGCAAAGAAGCCTTTATCTTTGCTGATGAAAAGCTAGCCAAACTCAAAGCAAAGATAGAAAAGATAGGCACACCGCTAAAGGATTGGGACATCTCTATATATCGTGGAGTTTTGACAGGCTATAACGAAGCCTTTATCATAGATTCTGCCAAAAGAGAAGAGCTTTTGGAATCTTGTGATGATAGCGAGGCAAGTGTGGATTCTAGTGGCTTTAGCGAACGACAACGCACAAATGAGCTTATAAAGCCCATTTTACGAGGACGAGATATAAAAAGATATAGCTATGAGTGGGCGGGTTTGTGGATAATCGGCACTTTTCCAGCGTTAAAGCTTGATATAGACGAGTATCCAAGTATGAAAAACTATCTTGCTACATTTTTGCCACGCATAGAGCAAAGCGGTGAAAAAGGTTGCAGGAAAAAGACTTCTAACAAATGGTTTGAAACACAAGATAATATCGCTTACTACGAGGAATTTGCTAAAGCTAAGATTGTGTGGAATCCTGTAAGTGGAGAGTATTTTTTTAGCTACATAAAAGAACTTATGTATTTTAACAACTCACTTTTTATGATAACGCAAAAAGATTCTGTCATTGCAGGGAATGAAATGACGAGCAATCTAGGCTGTAAAAATGAGAAATCCTCTTCTAAGGAACAAAGAGATTCAACCTTACTTTATATCTTAGGGCTTATGAACTCTAGGCTTTATAAATGGCTTATTACACAAATGACAAATTTAATCCAAACGGGACAATACGCTTATGGTGCAAAAGATAAGATAGAAAAACTCCCAATCCCCAAAATCACAGAATCTAACCAAACCCTAGCAGATGAAATCATCACTTTAGTCAAGCAGATTGTAGAATCTAAAGCTAAAGATTCTAATGCCAACACGAGTGAGTTAGAATCCCAAATAGACTCCCTCGTCTATGCCCTCTACAATCTCACAGAATCCGAAATCCAAATCATACAAGGAGGTGAGTGATGGAATCAAGTCAAGAAATAATTATTACAATTGAGCAAATAGGGAATAAAGACATATTAGAATATCTCAAAGAGAGATATCCAGAATTTGTGAAAGAGAAAGAAGAGAAACATTATATAATAGAAAAAGATATACGAATCAAAGCTGATGAATACAATATACCAATAGTTTTTGGCGTGCTTGGCAGAAATATACATACCACTTTCATGGGAAATGTTACCTTACAATGCAGATATTTTAATAGCGATGTGTTTTTTCAAGAGTGTGAATTTCATCAAAATTTCTCTGCTATGGCTTGCAATTTTAGGGGTAATGTTTATTTTGATAATGCTAAATTTGACAGATTTTTTATCGCCACAGATTCTGCATTTATGCAAAAGGTAGGTTTTTGGAATGTAATTTTTAAAGAAATACCAAATTTTTCCAGAGTAAGCTTTGATAAGTTAGATTTTGTAAATTTTGTCGGTATAGACATAGAAGATTCTTATGATAAAACAAAAGAATTGATAAGAAATGAGTCTAGTGATATTTCTAAAGACTTACGAGATTCTTTTAGAATTATCAAACACTCTCTTATCCGACAAGATAACCTCCTTGATGCCTCTAAATTCCATAGAATCGAGCTGTATTGCAAAGAAATCGAGCTAGATTCCAAAAAGCCTAAAATTTTTTCAAAAGAATGGATAGATAATATCGTTTTAAAATTCTACCGCCTCACTTCCGACCACCATACAGATTTACCCAAAATTATAGGCTGGGTTATCACATTAATTGGGATATGTGGGTTACTCCTCTTTGTAAGTCGATATGGCTTAGACATAGAAAAATTTTCTCAATACCATAAAGACAATGGACTTGTTAGTCTATTCCAACAACTACCCTGTGCAATACTAGAAAGAACAAAAACCATAATACATTTACTATATTTTCTCATATTTTGCAGCGTATTTTTCACTCCCTTTAGAATCTTGATATATGGCTTTATTGCACTATGTATGATATGCGTTGCTCCAAAATATATTTTAGGTGTGGGCGGTTTTATAGGTGGGGCGATATATTCTAAAGGTGCATTAGAAAACCTCCTATTAGTTACATACTCTCTTTTGCTATTTTTGTTTGTTTTCTCCCTCCAAAAAACCGCACGCAAAAATTCCATAATCCCAAACTAAAGGATCACCAATGAACCAAACACAAATAGCGACATTGTTACAATCTCTACCAACCACCCCGCAGGAGAGTTTTCACGCCCTGCTTGAGAAGCTTTTTGGCTTTAAAAATCTCGCATTAGCCCAGACTTCAGTGCTTGAGGATAGTAGCCTCTTTGACCCAAAGGAAGCTATCATCTACTTTACCAACGCAGATTACGAAGCGCATCTGCGACAAGCGACAAGCACCGAGCACAAAAACCTCGCCTTTTCGCTTATCCCTATCACAGACACCTCCAGATCCGCCCTCCTCACCGCGACCAAAGCTATCAACAAAGCCATTTCAAGCTACAACATCATCTTTTTCCTTAGCTCCACGCACCTCTCTATCGCCTTTGCCACGCGCCGCTATGCCAAAAACACGCACGAGAAAAAAGATGTGCTAGAAAAAATCATACTTATCAAAGGCATAGACCTAGCCTCCCCACACCCAGCCCATATCAAAAACCTACTATCTATCGCTAGTATTGAGCATGGCGCGCTCGATGAGTATTACAAAGCGATTTTAGAAGCTCTAAGCATAGAGAAGCTAAATGCCGAGTTTTTCCAAGCTATCACAGGGCATTTCCTAGATTTTTGCCAGCATATCAGCCTGCCAGGGCAAGCGGGCGGTGCGGATATGGGCGGAGATACTTTGGCAGATACCAAACGCGAGTTTGTGCTACGGCTACTCTCGCGGATACTTTTTTGCAAATTTTTAGAAAAAAAGGGGTTGGTGGATTCTAGGCTGTGGGATACGAGCTTGAGCAGTGAGTATTATCACGAAGTGTGTGAGCCACTCTTTTTTACCACGCTCAATACCCCTAGAGAATCCCGCAACTATGGGCTTTTAAACGATATTGCAGGATCTAAGATTGTCGCACTTTTAGATTCTGTGCCATACCTCAATGGCGGACTTTTCGCCCCACAAGAAAATGGCGACTACTACAAGCTGGATTCTACAACCGGTATGAGCAGATACCTAAACACCCTTATAGTCCCCAATAAATGCTTTGAGGAGCTTTTCAAAACCCTAGATAGCTACCACTTCACACTCGATGAATCCACGCCCTACACGCAAGAGATAGGACTAGACCCGGAGCTTTTGGGTATGGTGTTTGAGAATCTCCTCTCGGTGCTATTCACCGACAACAAAAAAGACGACAAAGACTTGCAAAAAACCATGAGCAAACGCAAAGCCACAGGGAGCTACTACACGCCACGCGAAATCGTGAGCTATATGTGCAAGAGTGCATTAGCACAATCCCTGCACACCAAATGTGAGCAAAAAATAGAGTATGAAAAGCTAAAAACTCTTGTCTTTGATGAAGTCGGAGGGCAGGAGATAGCGACACAAGAGGCAGATACTATCTTGCGTGCGTTGCATTCGCTCAAAATCCTCGATCCCGCGTGTGGAAGCGGAGCATTCCCTATGGGTATGCTCCAAGAGATTCTAAACCTTTGGGAAAAGCTCGATGAGATTTTGGGCAAGAGCGAGCCACAATCCGCCTATGAGCGCAAACTAAGGATTTTGCAAGACAATATCTATGGCGTGGATATACAGCCTATGGCGACAGAGATAGCTCGCTTGCGCTGTTTTCTCTCGCTGATTTGTGATGCGCCTAGTGAGCATATAGCACCGCTACCAAACTTGGAGTTTAAGTTTGTCTCGGCAAATAGCCTTATCCCGCTACCAAAGCAAGAACAGCTGTTTTATCGTGAATATGAAAATGATATGAAAGAGCTTGAGCGACTGCGCCAAGAAACTTTTAGCACGCATAACAAAAGTGAGCTAGAATCCCGCTATCTCACTCTGCGTGATAAGATAGCAAAAAATGCTATGTCTGCTATTATAACAGACAGAGGCAACGCGGAATCCACACTAGACGAAAACACCAAGCTAGACCCAAGGCTTGAGTGGAATCCCTTTGACCCACATAGTGTAGCGGGGTTTTTTGATACTCAATGGATGTTTGGTATCAAAACCTAAGCTACCCACCAAACTCCACATCTCCCTACCACTCCCCAATGCCACACATCACTATGCCACAAACACGATAGCACGGATTTATCACACACATACGAGAACATTGCTCCAAATTTCAAAAATTTCAAAAATTTTTTACGAAATATCCTCTTTTTAAGCTTCTTATAAGGGGGGGGGTAGAATGAAGCGTTTTATTTATGTCCTAGAGAATCTCACACAAGATTCTTTATCGTGAGTAAGTAAAACTACAAAAAAACACAAATTAAGGAGTTTTTATGAAAAAACTTATGGTAAGTGGAGCGTTGGCTCTAGCACTTAGTGGCGTAGCTATGGCAGAGGAGAGCGGTGGCTTTGTGGGTGTGGATTTGGGAGTGAGCAATAGCGTGATGAACATGGATGCAGGTGCTCTTGGAGATACAATTGGATTGAATGCAAAAGCAGCAAGTGTCGGTAACTTCCGCTATGGACTTATGGGTGGCTATAAGTGGTTTTTTACCGAGAGCTTTGGTTTGAGGGCATACCTCCAAGTCAATAATGGCGCAAACCAAATACCTGCTGGCTTGAATCTGCACGAGACTATCAACACCCTCAATGTAATGGCAAATGTCGATGCGCTCTATAACTTCTACGCTAGCGAAGCAAGCTCTGCAGGACTTTTTGCTGGTCTTTCATTTGGCTATGCGATTCACTATGGTGGTATCGTAAAAGATATAGTTGATGGTGGGCTCAAAGATCCTTCAGGTTTTGATATGGGGATAAACTTTGGTGTGAGGACGATTTTTGCTAAACACCATGGGATAGAGTTCTTTAACCGATTTGGCGTCATAGGTGCGAGTGCCACAACATCTGAAAGTGGAATGGATGTCAAAATGTCAATCCTCCAACCCTATGCCTTTGGCGTGCGCTACACTTATAATTTCTAAAACTTCATACAATCTACCACCTTTTAAGGTAGTAGATTGTGCCTTAGTCTGCAATAGCATTCCTTAGAATCTCCCCCCAAATCCATACAAAAACATTGCAACACCAATCCAAAGATTTAAACACAGGTTAGAAGCTCGCAAAGCAGGAGTATGAACTCCCCCTTCACGAAGTAAAAGAAGCAAGAGCAAAGCTCTTGTGATGAAATATACGCTTATTTCATTCCTACCGAAACCATTTTGCGGCGGAGGTAAGCGATTTTGCTCTGCAATGGTAGCTCTTTGGGGCAGACATCATGGCAAGCAATAAGGCTCATACAGCCAAACACACCATTGTC
This sequence comes from Candidatus Helicobacter avicola, assembly GCA_019112865.1. Lineage (GTDB taxonomy): Bacteria > Campylobacterota > Campylobacteria > Campylobacterales > Helicobacteraceae > Helicobacter_F > Helicobacter_F avicola. The sequence continues at coordinate 14,764 of DXIN01000011.1, read as the reverse complement.
ATTTCCCACAAGCTCGTAATAATCCTCATCACTACGTTCATCATGTGGATCAATCATAAAACGCGCCACACGATTCATACCCGCAGCTCCTATAAAATCATCGCGCATTACCTTTGTCGCACAGCTCGCAATACAGCAACCACACTCGATGCAGCGATCTAGCTCAAACACTTCTTGTGCGACTTCAGGCTCGACACGCTCCTCAAGTGCAGAAATATCGACTTCTTTTTGGGAGTGAATCCAGCTCTCTACACGCTTTGTCATTCCCTCAAACCATTCGCCAGTATTGACACTCAAATCCTTGATGAGTTTAAACGCCGGTAGAGGCATTAGTGTGATCACATCAGGAAGATCTTTGGTCAATGTGCGACACGCAAGGCGCGGACGCCCGTTTATCATCATAGCACAGCTTCCACAAATCCCTGCACGACAGACGAAGTCAAAACTCAAATCTGGGTCTTGGTGCTCGCGAATGAGATTAAGCGCGATAAAAATAGTCATCGAATCTGTTTCTTGGAGCTTGTATTCTCGAAAATGTGGCTTAGAAACAGCACTTTGCGGGTCAAATTTCAATGCTTTGATTGTTAAAGTTCTTGCTTGTGCGCTCATTATTTATCTCCTAATCGTTGGTTTCTTGCCTTGAATTTCGCTTGAAGTTCAAAAGGCATCAATGCTTCTTGGATAGCGTATCTATCGCCACCTTTGCCCTGAATCTCTTGTGTGATAGCATCTATTTGTGCTTGTCGCTGTGCGGATAGAGGATTTTCTATCATATTATCCTTAGCACCATACCCACGGAATCCCGGAGCGATCTCCATTTTCATAATGTCCAAATCCTCATAGCTAATCGTTGGCAAGGTTTGGTTTGGATCTTCCCAGCTTGTCAATGTGCGTTTGAGCCAATTAAGGTCATCGCGTTTGGTATAGTCCTCACGGCTGTGCGCCCCTCTAGATTCTGTCCTTTGCAATGCCCCAAGTGCCACACAAAGTGCGATTTTTAGCATTTTTGGCACGCGATAGGCATCTTCAAGCTCGGGATTATCGTGGAGCTTTTTGTTTTTGACTTGGATATTTTTGCTACGTTTATACAGCTCCTCTAGTCGTGTTACCGCATCTTGCAATCCCTTACCCTCGCGGAAGATTCCCACATCTTCTTCCATAATGTCTTTCATTTGATTTTTGATGACATACACATCTTCGTTACCAGAGTTATTAAGGAGGCTCTCAAGGTAATCCTGCTGTTTTTTCAAAAAGGACTCCACTACATTTGTAGCGATGTCAGTTTGCGCACTCTCACAGAATTGTGCGAAATAATCCCCGATGATCATACCGCTTACCACCGCCTCACTCACAGAGTTTCCACCTAAGCGATTAAAGCCGTGCAAATCCCAGCACGCCGCTTCACCCGCAGCAAAAAGCCCCTGCAAATATGTGTGTCCTTGATAATTTGTCCGAATACCGCCCATAGAGTAGTGTTGCATAGGCTTCACTGGTGCCCAACCCTTTTTGCCCTCATCAGCAGGATCGATACCAGCAAAAACCTTACAAATATCTTGCACATCGCGGAGATTGCGCTCGATATGCTCGCGTCCTAGAATCGAAATATCAAGCCACAAATGCTCGCCATAAGGAGACTTCACGCCTTTGCCCTCACGGATTCTCTGAATCATTCTGCGCGAGACCACATCACGACTTGCGAGCTCTTTTTTCTCTGGCTCATAATCAGGCATAAAGCGATACCCATCGACATCACGCAAGATTCCGCCATCACCGCGACAACCCTCGGTGAGCAAGATTCCAGATGGGAAAAGTGGGGTTGGGTGGAATTGCACTGCCTCCATATTGCCAAGCTTTGCGACACCTGTCTCCATAGCAATCGCCAAACCCGTCCCCTCACAAATCACAGCATTTGTAGTGTTTTTGTAGATTCTACCATAGCCACCAGTAGCGATAAGCGTGCCTTTAGCGACATACGCGCTTAGCTCACCGGTTACCAAATCACGCACGATTGCTCCATAGCACTTGCCATCTTTGTGAATGATACTTAGGGCTTCTTTTCTATCTTGGATATCTACCCCGTGTTTGTATGCCTCATTTGCTACCGCATAGAGCATCGTGTGTCCGGTAGCATCAGCAGTGTAGCAAGTTCGCCATTTTTTGGTGCCACCAAAATCACGCGAGTGGATATAGCCGTGTCTGTAGTCTTCCTCGGTAATGGTGGTTTTTTGGGCGTTGATAATCGCAGTTCTATCGCCCTTTGTAATCCTTGTCCAAGGCACACCCCACGCAGCAAGCTCTCTAATAGCTTTTGGTGCAGTGGTTACAAACATTCTCGCCACTTCTTGATCACAGCCCCAATCACTTCCTTTAACCGTGTCGGCAAAATGCAAATCCTCATTATCGCCATCGCTCATTTTTGAGTTCCCAAGGCTTGCTTGCATACCACCCTGTGCCGCCGCGGAATGCGATCTCTTTACAGGCACGAGAGACAAAACTATCGTGCTTAAGCCCTTTTGTTTTGCAGCAATTGACGCCCTAAGTCCAGCCAAGCCACCGCCTATGACAAGCGCATCACAATATGTTATTTTCATCTATTCTCCTTTATTTGCCAAAGTCTCGTATATCTTGTGCTTTGTAATCTTGCATAGTTTTTTGTGGGTCTTGCTCTAAGCCAATAGACATATATGCGATATAAGTGCAGATACCAAGCGCAAGGAAGAAAATAGTCATAGCCATTTTGATAGCACGAAGCGTCTTAATACCAAGCCCTTCAAACCAACCCCACTTGATACAAAGTCTATAAAGTCCCACAGACCCGTGAATCTCCACTGCTACAAGAAGCACCAAATACAAGAGCCAAAAATGATCTTGCACAAAACGATAGGACGAAGTGCTTGGACCGATGGTATCAGGTTTAGTAAGCATAATATAAAGATGAATGCTGCCCAAGAAAAAGAGTGCAAAGCCTGTGAGCACTTGCAATCCCCAATAGCTCGTATCTCCATGCTTCATAAGGTCTTTATGCACCTTGAAAGACAAAAACTGCCTATAATTGATAGGGAATTTTCGCACCGCCAAAAACGCGTGTGTAACGAATGCAACGATCACAATCGCAACGATCACACTTACGATAATCGGCTGCCCACCCTCAAACAGAAAATCTGCCTCAAAAAACTTTGTAATAGCATACATCGCCTCTTTGCCAAGCAAAATGCTTGAAACAAAAAACATATGTGCTATCATAAACAACGCCAAAAACAAGCCCGTAGCACTTTGATAAAAATCCAGCTTTGCAGGAATTTTGCTATGCTTGCGTTCTGGAGTTACGCCCGTGTAGCTCTCGATAACTTTCTCTTCTCGCATACTCTCTCCTTACATTGTGTTCTATTCCCAGTTAAGCGAATATCGCCATTATTGTAGGACAAAATAGTTTTAAGAAATATTAAACAAGATGTAGGGTTATGGAAAAACTTTTTCTCGCTCGTGTATTTTTGTTACTTTTCCTTCACTGATTTCTACGACCTTATTAGCAAGCTCGATGGTGCTTGGTCTGTGGGCGATAAGAATGATGATTTTATCCTTGCGATTTAGATGTATGGCTTCTTTGATCATATCCTCGGTTTGTGAATCCAGCGCGCTTGTAACCTCATCAAGGATAAAAATATCGGGATTTTTATACATAGCTCTGGCGATAGCGATGCGCTGCCGCTGCCCACCACTTAAATTTGTGCCAAACTCATCTAAAATCGTATGAATCCCTTGGGGCATAGCTTGGACATACTCATACATTTGTGCGCTTTTTAGTGCCTCTATCACGCGCTCTTCATCGACTTCCATACCATAGGCGACATTTTTGGCGATACTATCGTTAAAGATGAAGATTCTCTGGGTAACGATGGCGATATTTTCGCGCAGGCTCTTTTGTGTATAGTCTTTGATATTTCTACCATTGATGAGAATCTCCCCGCTCTCGCACTCATACAAACGCAATATGAGATTGACTAATGTGCTTTTGCCACTTCCGCTTTTGCCTACCAGCGCCGTGATTTCATTGCGTTTAAAATCTAGGGTAATGCCCTTAATCGCGTGATTTTGCTCATAGGAAAAACTTGCATTTTTGACTTGTATAGAATCTATGGGCTTTGTGAGTGTGTGTGAGCCATCTATAATGTGTGAAGTTTTGCTAAGGATTTCAAAGATTCTATCACTTGCGACAATCGCACCCTGCATATTACCCCAAATATTTACGAGCTTTTTCAATGGAGTGAATATCATAAAAAGCGCAGCAGCAAACGAGCCAAACTCTTCGGCTGTTAGTCTCCCAGCCTGAATCTCAATCGTAGCTATATAGATAACCCCAGCGAGTGCCACTGCCCCAAGTAATTCCATAAGCGGTGTTGTTAATTCCCCAACGCGCACGGATTTCATACTGATTTTAAGGAATTGCTTGTTTTGCTCCTTGAAATGCTTTGCCTCAAGTTTTTCGCCATTGCTTGCTTTGATAATCTCGATATTATTGAAAATTTCGGTGAGTTTGGAGGTAATATCAGCATTTTTTTCCTGCAAGGAACGCGCGTATTTTTTCATCTTGCGGATAATCATATTAATAGGTATAAGCGCGAGTGGAATCACAATAAGCCCGATAATAGCAAGTTTAGGACTTTGATAAAACACCACACAAACAAGCCCAATAATCGTGCTAAACTCGCGGATAAATTCAGTGATGTAGTTAGACACCGCCATACGAATGACACCAATATCATTAGTGATACGCGACATCAGTTCTCCACCGCGCATTTTGTTAAAAAAACTTAGCTCAAGACTTAGCATATGCGTAAGCATTCTATCACGCACTTGACGCACAATGTCTTGTCCTATAAAATTCATAAAATACGACTGCACATAGGTCCCACCGGCTTTGCCCAAATAGATAAGAACGATGAGAAGTGGCATAGCAACAGCAAGGAGATTGTTTTGTGCCATATCTTCGAAGCTAAAAAAAGGTGTGTCTTTGGGGACTTTCCCCATAAGTGTGCCTAGCAGTGGCTCAACCATATAGGTTACCCCTGCAGTGCAGAGTGCCGCTACCAAAGAAGCACTTACAGCGATAAAAAACGAGCCATAATGCCCCTTGATATATGGCAGAAAGCGTCTAAAAAACTGGATAAGAACTTTCACTTATAGCTCAAATCCGGCATCTAAAATGGCTTCAGAAATTTGCTCCTGTGTGGCTGGCGCGCTAAAATCCACCTGCACACTTTTAGCAGAGAGATCCACCTGCACGCGCTCCACACCATCGATTTCTCCGATAAACTTCTCAAGCTTATCGACACAGCCCTGACATCTCATACCACCCACATTTTTAAATGTAGCTTCCATTGGTTGCTCCTTAATTTATAGAATCTCAAACCTCCTCAACCGCGATGAATTGAGCACCACACTAATAGAGCTAAAGCTCATAGCTAGCGCACAAAACATCGGGTCTAAGAAGATTCCAAAGCCTCCTAGCACCCCACAAGCAATAGGGATAAAAACGATATTATACCCAAAAGCCCAAAACAAATTCCCTTTTATGTTTGCGATTGTCGCTTTACTTAGGTTGTAGGCGTTTAAAATCGCCTTGGCATTGTGGTTATAGATGATGATATCCGCGCAGTTTTGCGCCACATCATTGCCGCTTGCATACGCCATACTCACATCAGCACTCTTAAGCGCAGCAGCGTCATTGACTCCATCACCCACCATCAGAATCTGTGCGTGTGAATCCTCTGCCCTAGTGCGCGTGATAAATTCTAGCTTATCCTTGGGTTTTGCCTGTGCGATGACTTCGCTAATCCCTAAAATCTCCGCGCTTGCTCTCGCGCTCTCCTTGGTATCGCCACTTAGCATTGTGAGATGAAGGTTTTGGGCGCGCAAAGATTGCAGTGTAGGGATAATCTCGGGGCGTAGCAAATCACGCAAATACAACACGCCAAGAATTTCTTGTGAATCTGCCAAATACACCGCTAGCTTAGAATCTACGCAATCTACGAAAGGATTTGTGGTGTGTGGATTATGGAGCTTGATACACTCGAGATTGCCTAGGATATAGGTTTTGCCCTCTATCTCGCCCCTAATCCCAAATCCAGCGATGGATTCAAAGTTTTGCACAGGCTTTAGCTCCGCGTTGTGCGCGGTGGCATACGCAGTGAGTGCTTGGGCGATGATATGCGCGCTATTAGATTCTAGTGAGCGCACGATAGAGAGAAACTCCCGCTCTTCTATCTCGCTTTTAGCCTCAAAGACTTCAAGCCCATCAGAGAGTGTGCCGGTCTTGTCAAACACGATGTGCGTGATTTTACTAAGAGATTCTAGGCAACTTGCGGTTTTGAAAAACACGCCCATCTTAGCCGCCTTTGCCTTAGCGTGCAAAAACGCCATAGGCGTGGCAAGCCCAAGCGCGCAAGGGCAGGAAATCACAAGGGTAGCGATAAACACATCAAGCCCAAAGCCAAAATCACGCGCCACCCACCAAAACACTCCCGCAACAAGCGCGATAGCTATGACTACTGGCACAAACACCCCAGCGATTTTATCAGCTAAGATTCCTATTGGGGCTTTAGATTCTGTGGCGTTGGCAATGAGGGTAAAGATTTGGCTTAGCATCGTCTGACTACCCACCTGCATAGCTTGCAGCACCAATGCACCCTCTATATTGATAGAACCAGAAAAGAGAGTATCGCCTACATTTTTAAGCACTGGGATACTCTCGCCATTGATACTGCTCTCATCGACACTGCTACACCCCTCAATCACGATTCCATCGACAAGCACCATATCGCCGGGCAGGATTTTTATCACATCATCTTTTTGCACTTCTTGGGCTAAAACCTCCACCCATTCACCATTTTGTGCGCGTTTTAGCACCTTTTTTTGGTTGATTTCAAGCAAGAAATTCGCACTTTGTTTGGCGTCCTCTTTGGAGACATTTTCGATATATTTGCCAATCATCACAAAGCACAAAATCACGCTCACGCTCTCAAAATACAAATGCGTATGTGCGTGAGAGACAAAAATATCCACCATTCCCTTTAGGCTATACAAAAACGCCGCGCTCGTGCCAAGAGCGATGAGTGAATCCATCGTGGGATTGCGCACAATGAGGGCTTTGAAACCTTTGAAATAAAAATTCCGCCCCATATGCATAACCACCAATGTGCTAAAGAGCATAATCATTGAATCTAGCTCTAGCGAAATAATCGCGTGGGGCTTGAGAAAGCTAAACATCGCGTTAAAGGCAAATACAAGTGTGATAAGCGTGAAAATAATCGCAAGTATTAGGCGTCGCTTAGGCGGTAGGAGCTTAGCATCAAGGGCATTCAATCGCGCAAGCAACCCTTGTGGCGATTCCTGCGTGTTTTTACTCTGTGGTGGAAGCATACTAGGCGCATAGCCAAGCTTAGCAATGAAGGCAAAGATTTCCTCTAAGCTAATGAGATTCTCATCGTAAGTAATATGCGCCTTTTGGCTGATGAGATTGACCTGTATAGCTTTGCAATAGGGCTTTCGTGAGAGCGATCGCTCTATCCCACTGCTACAAGCCGAACAGCTCATACCATCAATATAAAAACTCGCTTCTTTCACAAACGCCTCCAAATCCTAAAGTTATATTTCAAAAAGATTAATATGTAAAAGTAAATAGTGATTAAATTTTTGTATGCCTCTATAATCACTCTAGTGGCGTTTGTAATCGTCCTCCAAGCGCACGATGTCATCTTCTCCTAGATACTCGCCCATCTGCACTTCGATAAGCACTAGAGGGATTTTGCCCGGATTTTCGAGTCGATGTGAAGCACCCATAGGGATATAAGTAGATTCATTAGCTTTCAAAAACACTTCCTTTTCCCCAATCTGCACGAGTGCGCTCCCACTCACCACAATCCAATGCTCATTTCTATGAAAATGCTTTTGCAAGCTCAACCTATGCTTTGGCTTGACAACGATTTGCTTGATTTTGTAAGTGCTAGATTCTAACAGCACGCTATAAGTCCCCCAAGGTCTATGTGCGGTGTTGTGAATCTGTGTGAGCTCTGGGTGGGTGGCTTTGAGCGTGGGGATTAACTCTTTGATACGTTGGGTTTGTGCAAGTGGTGCGATGAGCAAACAATCTCCGCTATTGATAATCGCGAGATTCTCTACACCGATAGTGGCTACAAGCTTGTCAGAAAGGATAAAGTTGTTTGTCGAATCTAACGCCACATACGCGCCTTTTGTGGCATTGCCCCTCTCATCAGCTTGCCACTCCTCTTTGAGTGCTTCAAACCCTCCCACATCATTCCAAACAAAAGTCCCCTCCACGCACGCGACTTTGGAGCTTTTCTCCATAAGCGCGTAGTCTATACTAATCTCTTGGATATTCTCACACGCTTTAGGCTCTAGACGCATTATCTGCGGATTTGGCGAGCTTTGCTTGCTTTTTTCATAGGCTTTGGTGCAAGATTCTAAAAGCTCTGGCGCATGGACTTGTAATTCCCGCAAAAAGACATCAGCACGGAAGCAAAACATTCCGCTATTCCAAAAATATTTGCCACTTTGGAGGTATTTTTGTGCAGTGGCAAGATCGGGCTTTTCGACAAACTGCTCGACAATACCATCTTGGGCTTTGATGTAGCCATAGCCGATGTGTGGAGAAGTGGGCTTAATCCCAAAGGTTACAAGAAAGCCTTTTTGGGCTAAATCTAGGGCTTTATGTATGCATGAGCGATAGCTCTCCTCGTCTTTGATGAGATGATCGCTTGGCAGGGCGAGGAGAATCTCATCAGAGCTAGATTCAGAAGCTTTCAGTGCGGCAAAACAAAGGGCTGGCGCAGTATTTTTAGCAAAAGATTCTAAGAGAAAAGAATCTATCGCTATGCCCGCATCTTGGGCGATGTCTTTAGCCAAAAAGAAATGTTTATCATTGGTGATGACATTAAAAGTAGCATTGTGGCTTTTGACAAGGGATTGATTGCGCTTAAGCGTGTGGGCAAAAAGCGTATTTAGCGAATCTCCACCCTCTTGGTGTGGAGTGCTAGGGAGGATTGGGGCAAATTGCTTAGGCAAAAGCTCTCGTGAGAGGGGCCAAAGCCTCGTGCCAGAACCACCACAAAGTATGCTAATCGTCATAGAATCTCCTTAAGAATGAATATTGCTTAGAGTTTAGTATAATGCCAAAAATTATAGCAAACTTCACTAAAAAAACCTTAAGGGGAGATGATGTATCAGAAAGTCTTAGCCTATTTTGCACAAATCTGTGCTATCCCTCATGGGAGTTTCCACACTCAAGAACTTTTTCACTATCTCACAAAAACTCTACAAAACCTCGGATTTGTAGTAAGGAGTGATGAGATGCGCAATATCTATGCCAAAAAGCTAGATTCTGCTCACAGCAAACCCGTGTGCTGTCTGCAGGGGCATTATGATATGGTGTGTGTGGGAGGTGCAGCACGCAATCAGCCCATAGAGACTTATGAGGAGCAAGTGGGGGAAGTGCGGTATCTGCGTGCGCGGGATTCAAGTCTGGGTGCGGATAATGGTATTGCATTGGCGTGTATGCTAGCTCTAGGCGAGAAAATGAGTAATTTTGAGGTGCTACTTACTAATGATGAGGAAGTAGGAATGCTAGGAGCAAAAAATCTCCAAATGCTTATAGAATCTGAAGTGTTGCTCAACTTAGATTCTGAAGACATTCACGAAATCGTCTTGGGGTGTGCTGGAGGCGTGGATATTAGCGCACACTCACATCTCACGCCTAGCCAAAGAATCTACAACAATACTTTTGTGATACATTCAAATGGCTTTGTAGGCGGGCATAGCGGGATAGATATACACAAAAATATCCCCAATGCGATTGTGGAATTTGCACATTTTCTCATTGACAAACCTGTGCAGATTCTCACACTACACGCGGGGGAAAAACGCAATTCTATCCCTGTGGGTGTAGAATGCGTGGTGGTGGCTGGTGAAAACTTCTGCAAGTATGCCAACGCGATGTTTTCTATCACCCCTACGCAATCCTTACAATCCCTAGATGAAGTCTATGAGAGGGAGATTCTCCTGCCTATTATTGCGCTACATAGTGGTGTGTATGAGATAGAATCCAGCACCAAAAGTGTGGTGGATTCACTCAATCTCTCTTGTGCGCGTTTGCAAAATGGAGTTTTGGAGCTTGATCTCTTTGCGCGAGCTAATGATGATACCAAACTAGAACGTATGCAGCGACGTGTCCAAACACTTTTAGAAGCATTTGGCTTGCGTGTAGGGTTTAGTGATTTTTATAATGCGTGGAAACGCAACATTAGCGATGATGACGAGATTTTGAGTATGCTTACTAAGCTGTATGAAGCAAATGGAATTGTGCCACATATCACACAGATTCACGCAGGGCTAGAATGCGGTATCTTGGGGACAAAACTCAAAGAACTACAAAAACCAACCCCAACCAAAATCCTCTCTATTGGTCCTACCATTGATTTTCCCCATAGCACCAAAGAGCGACTAAACCTTGAAAGCCTCAAGATATTTGTGGCAGTTTTGGAGGGGGCATTACAGAATCTAGGAGCGCGAGTATGAAAACATTGCGAGCGGGCATAATCGGAGTGAGTGGCTATACGGGTGCGGATTTACTAAAGATTCTCCACAAACACCCGCATTTTACAATAAGCTATGTGGCAAATACCCAAGGCGGTGTAAATCTAGGCGAGATTCACAGGGAATTTTATAATGTGCTAGATTTACCAGTGCAAAAAGCCTCTGTCCAAGATGTGTATGCGCAATGCGATGTGGTGTTTTTGGCACTGCCACATAAAAGTGCGATGGAATTTGTCAAGGCATTGCGAGACTATGGCGGGTTAGATTCTAACGACAGAGATTCTCACAAGCTCAAAATTATAGACTTGAGTGCGGATTATCGCTTGAGTGCGGAGCATTATGAGGCGGTGTATTGCCCACATATTGATTATGAGGGACTCTCACACGCGGTGTATGGGCTACCTGAATATGCTCACAGCGCGATAGCAAATGCCTCTTTGGTGGCAAATCCGGGCTGCTATCCCACTGCCACGCTTTTGGCACTGCTACCATTTCTGCCCTATGTGGAGGGAGAAATCTTTGTCGATGCTAAAAGTGGCGTGAGCGGAGCGGGCAAAAAACTCACTGATGACACACATTACCCAAATATCAACGAAAATATCTTTAGTTACGCGCCCTTAACCCATCGCCACCAAATCGAGATAGAAGAGAAATGTGCGCAGTTTGGGGCGATGAGTGCGCGTGTGCATTTTGTCCCGCATCTGTGTCCTTTCACGCGCGGTATGCTTGTGAGTGTGTTTGCCACGCTTAAAAGTGAATATGCGGAGATTGAGCCTTTAGAGGTTTTGCAGCGAGCGTATGCAAACGCACCATTTGTGAGAATTTGTCATCAAAGTGTGCGTGTGAGCAATGTGCGTGGAAGCAATATGTGTGATATTTTCGCACTCAAGCGAGGTAGAGCGCTGTATATGAGTAGCGCGATTGATAATCTTATGCGCGGAGCAAGCTCCCAAGCCGTAGTCAATGCCAACATAATGTGTGGTTTTGCGCCAGAATCTGGCATACCACAAGTGGGGTGGTAGTGTGCGTGGATTAGAAGCGACACTTGAGCTTAGTGAAGATGCGGTATTTGTCGCGGATTCGCATTGGAGGGCAAATGACGAGGAGCTATTAGTATGCCTAGATTCACTACAAAGCTCACAAGTGTTACTTATGGGTGATATTGCACAAATGTTGGTGGGCAACCTTGCCACAAGTAGAGAATCCAATAAAGCCCTACTAGAGCGCATAAAAAAACTTAGCGAACATAGCTGTGTGTATTGGTTTGAGGGCAACCACGACTTCGGTTTAGAGGCATTAACGCATAATCTCCCTAAAGTCAAATTTATCCCACGCACACACCAACCCCTCATCGCAAGTTTTCAAGGCAAGATTGTGAGTTTAGCCCATGGTGATTTATTCCTCAACAAACGATATAGAATCTACATCAGTGTGCTAAACTCTCGCTTTGGACTTGGGGTGCTTAGGGGTGTGGATTGGCTCTCGCGTGGGTGGGTGTATCGCACACTTCAAACAAGCATAGATTCTAAGCATATCCGTGCGTTTAAGGGAGAATATGAGGGATTTTGTATGCGACGCATAGAATCTTATAAAAAATATTTCCTTAGGCGATATAACACTACACCACAAGCAATCATCGAAGGGCATTTCCATCTAGGGCATAGTATGAAAGCAGAGCAAGAGGGGAGAGAGATTTTATATGTGGGATTGCCCTCATTTTATGTTGATGGAAGAATTTTTAGGCTAGAATGTGGCATTTGATTTCGTGTTTTAGTTTTATTTAGGAGTGGGAATGACAAAAAAGAATCTTTTAAATCTTGCGACAAACGAAATGGAATTAGTGGATTTTCGAATCTATGAAATGCAAGGTGAAGAGAGTTATGAAGGTGTGTATGGGATTAATGTCTCTAAAGTCGATGGGGTAGTAGAGTTTCCCGATCATATCTTTGATCTCCCTGCTGCACCTGATTATGTGGTAGGGACATTTGACTTGCGTGGGGAAATTTTGCCGCTGGTAGATTTGGGGGTGTGGATGTGCGTGCAAATAGACCCCTCAAAAACGAGCAAAAAAGTCATCGTGGCAAAATTCAATAATATTAAGATTGGTTTTATTATCCACGAGGCAAAGAGAATCCGCCGCATTAACTGGAAAGACATTGAGGGTGCAGCATTTAATGTCAATAATGACAATCAACGCGGCAAAATCACTGGCACAACGCGTATCGAAGACGGCAGGACATTACTTATCTTGGATTTAGAAGGAATTTTGGAGGACTGCAATTTCTATGATCCGATGAAAACGATGATTAATGACGATGGAAGCCAAAAGGAAGTGCCGAAATTTAGCGGGATTGCATTGATTTTGGACGATAGCCTCATCGCACGCAAACTCTTGCGCACTTCGCTTAGAGACGCAGGATTTGATATAGTCGAGGCAGTCAATGGCGAAGATGGCATAAGTAAATTGGAGGGCTTATATGAGGAATATCGCGAGAATCTTGGAGAGCATTTGAAAATTATTGTTTCAGATGTGGAGATGCCACAAATGGACGGCTTTCATTTCGCGGCACAAGTCAAGCAAGATGAGCGTTTCAAACACATTCCAATTATCTTTAACTCCTCAATTTGCGATAAACTTAGCGAGGAAAAAGGAAAGGAAATCGGAGCGGAAGCATATTTAGTAAAATTTGATGCGGGATTATTTTATGACGAAATATCACGAATTTTAACAAAATAAAAAATAATTTTTGTTAGAATAGTGCATAGATTAGTGAATTTAAATTTTGAAAGTGAGGTTTAGGCAATGGACGATATGCAAGAGATAATGGAGGACTTTCTCATAGAGGCTTTCGAGATGGTCGAGCAGCTCGATCAAGATTTGGTAGAGCTGGAAAGTAATCCCGAGGATTTGGACCTGCTTAATAGAATCTTCCGTGTGGCACACACCATCAAGGGTTCAAGCTCGTTTTTGAACTTTGATATATTAACGAGCCTAACGCATCATATGGAAGATGTGCTCAACAAAGCGCGTCGCGCAGAGCTAAAAATCACTCCCGATGTGATGGATGTAGTGCTACAATCAGTAGATCTTATGAAAGCACTTTTGAGCGCGATTAGGGACAATGGGACTGACGCAAATAGTGGCATTGATATTACAGATATTGTCAAGCGACTCCAAGAAGTTTCGGGTGATGGCGGTGAGGAAGCAGCTCCAGCACAGGAAGCTAGCAACGAGGATTCTAAACCGGCAGAGCAAGCCTCAAGTGCAGCAGACAACCCACTTGCCGATGAACCGGATTTGGACTACTCATCAATGAGTGGTGAGCAAGTCGAAGCAGAGATTGAGAGACTTTTGAAAAAACGACAAGAAGCCGACAAAGCGCGTCGCGAAGAGCTCAAAAAACAAGGACTTGCCCCCAATGTGCAAGCACCAAGTGAGCCTACGGCTGACCCAAAAGCGGCAGCTCCTAAACCTCAAGCTCCTAAACCTGCTGCTAAAGCAGCTCCCAAAGCAGGGGCTAAAAAAGAAGATGGCAGTGCTCCAGCAACCAATGTCGAGCAAACAGTGCGTGTAGATGTGCGTCGCTTAGACCATTTGATGAATCTTATTGGAGAATTGGTGCTAGGCAAAAACAGACTTATTAAAATCTATAGTGATGTGGAGGAGCGATATGATGGGGAGAAATTCCTCGAAGAGCTCAATCAAGTCGTGTCATCTATCTCCTCGGTAACTACGGACTTGCAGCTTGCGGTGATGAAAACCAGAATGCAGCCTGTGGGCAAGGTGTTTAACAAATTCCCGCGTATGGTGCGCGACCTTTCAAGGGAGCTTAACAAGAATGTCGATCTTATCATCACTGGTGAGGAAACAGAGGTTGATAAATCCATTGTTGAGGAGATTGGCGATCCACTCGTGCATATCATCAGAAACTCTTGTGATCATGGTATAGAATCTCCAGAAGAGAGACAAGCTCTAGGCAAGCCAGCTGTGGGAACCGTGCAGCTCAAAGCCTACAATGAAGGTAACCATATCGTGATTGAGGTCACTGACGATGGTAAGGGGCTTGATGCACAAATGCTCAAACAAAAAGCGATTGAAAAAGGTTTGATTAGCGAGAGAGAAGCAGATTCTATGTCTGATAAAGAGGCATTTGGG